>JBOHRE010000050.1:0-24662 GCA_050732635.1 Longimicrobiales bacterium
GCGCGCACCCGCGCCGCGCCGCAGGTTGCGACGGTACGCCGCGGTGCCGCTCGCCGTGCTCGTCGTCGGACTGACTGCCTGGTTTATCGCGCGCCGCGGCGGCCCCTGCGGCGACGGGTCGCTGCCACCGTGCGGCGTGCCGGCCGACGTCGCCGAACGCACTTTCGTCGTCCTGCCTTTCCGCGCCAGCGTTGCGGACGCGACGCTCGACGGCGGCAGCGCCGCGCGCATGCTCAGTCGTGCGCTGCTGGCGTGGGACGACGTCGAGACCGTCGATCCAATGCGCGTCAACGATCTGCTGCAGCGCGACGAGTCCGCCGCTGGCAGCGCCTCGGTCGGCAGGGGCGTCCAAGCGGCGCTGACGCTCGGCGCCGGCCGCCTGATCATGGGCGAAGTGCAGCCGCTCGGCGACAGCGTGCTCGTTACGGCAAGCATGTACGACGCGCGCCGGTCCGGCCGGCAGGTGAACACCGCGTCCGTCATGCTGCCGGCATAACTCGATGGTCTGGCAGCGCGTTTCGACGGATTGGCCGCACGGCTGCTGCTCGGTCGTACACCGCTGGATCCGGACTCCGTCTACCGCAGCCCCTCACTGCGCGCGGTGCTGGCCTACGACGCGGGCGAGGAGGCGCTGGCGACGTGGAACCTCGACGCCGCCGCGGAGCAGTTCGCGCTCGCGGCCGAACGCGACTCGGCCTTCGCCGCCGCCTATCTGCGCCTGACCCAGGTGCTCGCCTGGTCCGGTGACACGACGCAGGTATGGCGCGATGCCGCGCGGCGCGCGGACCTGCTGCGCTCTCGACTGTCCGAGGCGGACCGGCCGCTGGCCGCCGGGTTCAGCGCGCTCGCCGAGCGCCGCTACCCCGACGCCTGTGACAGCTTCACCCGAACGCTCGAGCATGATCCGCAGAGCTTCGCCGCCTGGTACGGCCTCGGCGATTGCCAGGCCTGGGATCCCATCGTGGTGAGCGATACCAGCAGCCCGTCCGGCTGGAGCTTCCGCAGTTGCTATCACGCGGCGATCCAGGCGTACCGCCGCGCACTCGAGCTGGTACCATCGTTCAACTTCGCGTTCCGGCACACGGCGTATGAGCGGCTGACGCGGCTGCTGTATGTTGAATCGCACCGCTTCCGGAGCGGGCACTTGGCGGATGATGTGACAACCGTGTTCGCTGCGGATGCGGGCCTCGAGGCGGACACGATCGCGTACTACCCGGTTCCGTGGCAGCAGTGGTCATCCTCGACTGCGCCCAGCTCGGTGCCGAACACCGAGGCGCTAGCCCTGGCCTACAACCGCCGCGTCCTGGTCGACCTCACGGCCGATTGGGCGCGCGCCTTTCCGCGCAGCGCCGACGCGCACTACACGCTCGCGCTGGCGCTCGAGCGACTCGGCGAGATCGATGCGCCAGCGGCGGGTCGCCGCTCGGCTTCGACGGCGCTACAGCGTGCGCTCGCGGACAACACCGATCCCGTACTGGACGCGATAATGAGGGCGATGTCCGTACGCTTGAGCCTGAAGCGCGGCGCATTCGCCGATGCGGCGGGCGAGGCGCGCGTGCTGATCGAGCAGCGGCCGGATACGGTCGGCGGCAACGCGGCGCGTGCGCTGGCCGGCGTGGCGGCGGTGGCCGGGCAGGTCCACGAGGCGGCTGAGCTGTGGACGCTGGCGAGGCTGCCCTCGCTCGTTGCGCTGCAGATCCACGCGCTCACACCGCCAGCCCCGCTGGTCGACGATCTGCTCGCGCTGGAGGTCTACGCAGCGTTCGCGGCGCCGCGCGACTCCGTGCTCACATTGTGGGCTCGCGCGGAGCGCGGGATCGAGCAGTGGCTGCCGCCGCCGCAACGCCTCGCCGCGCGCGTATCACTGCTAGAGGTCCCAGCGGTTCTGGCCGCGAACTCGATTGGCGCCACGACTCTGCACGACCGCAACTCGGATTGGCAACTGCTGCGACTACAGCGGGCCGTGTTCGCGGGCGATGCGGCCGCTGCCCGCGAGATCCTCCGTACGATGACCCGCTACAGAGACTCCGTCGGCGCCGGGGCACTGTCGCCGTTCCTCACCCGCGGGCAGGCCCAGGCACACCTGGCGCTCGGGGACACGGCAAGCGCGATAGGAGTGCTCGACGACGTGCTGGGAGGCCTCCACATGCTGCGAATGGATGTGCTCAATCCTCGCGATGTGCCGGCCCTGATCGCGATGATGGAGCTGCGCGCGTCTCTGGCCTTTGCCGCAGGTGACCGCAACACGGCCGCACGCTGGGCGCAGCGGGTCACAGTCCTGTGGCAGGACGCAGATCCCGAGCTGAGGCCGCGCGTCACTGAGATGCAGCGTATCGTCCGCTGGGCGTCCGATACGCGCTGAACGTCACCTCTTCCGTGAGGCCGCGATGAGGATGGTAACAGCAGTCTTGGTGGTCGCGGGTGTTGCCGTCGGCCTGATTTACGCGTGCGCGACAGTGCCAGACGGGTCACCGTCTACAATTTCTGACAGCGATTGGCGGCAACGGATTGCCCGCGCAGACGCCAGGCGCTTCGATGACAGTCTGGGCTCTGACCTGATGCCCTCCCCAGGCGTGGTGCTCATGGCCGTGCCGATCAGAGGCATTAACCGAACTCCGGTCGACAGTCTAATAAACGTAATCGGCGCAAGAATCGTCGTTCAGGGAGGTGACTACCCGGAGTTCGGGCTTCGTCAGGGCGTCAATTATTTGAGCCTGGAGATCCGAGGCAATGATACGGTAAGCGTGATGCGCCCTGCCAACAATCAAACCGAGTACGTGCTCAAATACGCTCTTACGACGGATCCGCGTGGCTATGGCAGCCCGCGCCGCATACTCTGGATCCAGGGCTCGACCAGGCTGTGCAATCCGTGCACCAACGGTTGCTGCGAATCATCGAATTAATCGATCCCGGGTTTTCGGCCGGAATCCCACTCCCCGGTGATCGTCGGCGCGCGCGGGCGCGTGCCGCGACTAATTCGCGATGACGTAGCCCGAGAAGTGGTCGGTCGAGAAGGTGACCGAGCGGTCGTCCTTGTCGTCCGTGCTCGGCATCGCCTCGAGCAGCACGCCCGTGGCCGGGTCCCAGTACCAGGCAACGAGGGGCAGGAGCTCCGTCAGAGACAGCGGGCAGCGCGCGTAGCTGATGGTGATCGACAGCGGCTCGGCGAACGTGAAGTGCTCCTGGCCGTTGGCGCGTACGCGGATCTCCACGACCGAGGAGGCGGGGACCGTGTACTCGATCTCGGTCGGTACGTCGACGGCTCCGGCGGGCACGACGATGCGGTGCTTGCCATGCGTGAAGGTGGCGCCTGCGCCGTCCACGGTGAAGGTGTCGGTGGTCGTCTCGGTCGTGGCGCAGGTCAGCGGCTCGAGGCTGAGCGAGGCGCTGGCCGGCACGTCGGGCGCGGAGATGGCGGCCGGACCGTCGGTGTCGCAGGCGAGAGCGAACGCCAGGAGCGGCAGCGAGACGGCGGCGGTGCGCCCCGGTCGGACCTGACTCATGATCCCTCCAGCCTCTCGTGAAGCGTAGAACGACACCGGCGGGTGGGGGGCGGCCCGGCCGGGCAGGCGATACAGGGTGCAAGAGCCGGGCCCCAGGCGTTTCTGCCGGGCGGCCGCCCAGGGACGAGCTCGGGTAGAGCCGCCGGGCCGGACCCTGGTAATTTGCAACGGTCCGGGTCAGCGGGGACGCGAACGGCGGGCCGCATTACGGGTACCAGATCCGACCATGCCGCTGACCCCCTTTCACCCCCTGATCTCCCGCTGGTTCCATGAGCGCCTGGGCCGGCCCACGCCCGCCCAGGCGGGCGGCTGGGCGGCCATCCGGGAAGGGCAGCACACGCTGATCGCGGCGCCGACCGGATCGGGCAAGACGCTGGCGGCGTTCCTCAGCGCTCTGGACGATCTTCTGCGCGAGGGGCTGGAGCGCGCGTCCCGGGGGCAGCCGGAGCTGCCGGACGAGACGCGGGTGCTCTACGTCTCGCCATTGAAGGCGCTGTCCGCCGACATCCATCGCAATCTGGCCGAGCCGCGGCGCGAGATCCGCAAGTTGGCCGAAGCGCAGGGGCTGCCGCCGGTGCGGATCACCGCGGCCGTGCGCTCCGGTGACACACCGCAGGCCGAACGCGCGGCGATGCTGAAGACGCCGCCCCACATCCTGGTCACGACGCCGGAGTCGCTGTACCTGCTGCTCACGGCCGAGCGCAGCCGCGCCATGCTGTCGACAGTGCAGACGGTCATCATCGATGAGGTCCATGCGGTGATCGAGTCGCGCCGCGGCGCGCACCTGGCGCTGAGTCTGGAGCGGCTGGAGCACGTGACCGGGCGGCCGCTGCAGCGGATCGGCCTGTCGGCGACGCAGCGGCCGATCGAGCGGGTCGCTTCGTTCCTCGTCGGCGCGCGCGAGGACGGTCTCACGCCGCCGGTCCGCATCATTGACGAGGGTCACGCGCGCGCGCGGGATCTGGCGCTCGAGGTGACCGGCTCGCCGCTCGAGGCGGTGATGTCGGCCGAGGCGTGGGAAGAGGTCTACGACCGACTGGCCTCGCTGGTGCGCGAGCACCGCACGACGCTGGTCTTCGTGAACACGCGCAGGTTGTGCGAGCGCCTGACGCGGCACCTGAGCGAGCGGCTCGGTGACGAGGTCGTCGCCACGCACCACGGCAGCCTGTCGAAGGAGCAGCGGCTGGACGCCGAGGAGCGACTGAAGGCCGGCACACTGAAGGTGCTCGTGGCCACGGCCTCGCTCGAGCTGGGCATTGACATCGGCCACGTCGACCTGGTCTGCCAGATCGGCTCGCCTCGTCGCGTCGCGACGTTCCTGCAGCGGGTCGGTCGCTCCGGCCACACGGTGGGCGGCACGCCCAAGGGCCGGCTGTTCCCGCTGTCGCGCGATGAGTTGGTCGAGTGCGCGGCGCTGCTCCGCCTCGTGCGCCGCGGCGAGCTCGACCACCTGATCGTGCCCGAGAAGCCGCTCGATGTGCTGGCCCAGCAGATCGTCGCCGAGGCGGCCGCGCAGGAGTGGGCGGAGGACGCGCTGTTCGCGCTGGTGCGGCGCGCCGATCCGTACCGCTCGCTGAGCCGCGCCGAGTTCGATGCCGTGGTCGCCATGGTCGGCCGCGGCTATGCGACGCGCCGCGGCCGGCGCTCGGCGCTCGTGCATCGCGACGCGGTCAACCGCCGGCTGCGGGCCCGGCGCGGGAGTCGGCTGCTGGCGCTGACGGCGGGCGGCGCGATCCCCGAGCTGGCCGATTACCGCGTGCTGCTCGAGCCCGAGGGCACGTTCATCGGCACGGTCAACGAGGACTTCGCGATCGAGTCGATGGCAGGCGACATCTTCCAGCTCGGCAACCGGTCGTACATCGTGCTGCGCGTGCAGAGCGGCGTGGTGCGCGTCGGCGACGCCGATGGCGCGCCGCCGAACATCCCGTTCTGGCTGGGCGAGGCACCGTCGCGCTCCGCCGAGCTGAGTGCGGCGGTGGCGGAGCTGCGCGAGCAGGTGGACGCGTGGATCGATGCGGAGCGCGCCGACGCCGAGCGCGCTGACGCGCCCCGTCCGGCTGAGCCGGCGGCGTCGCTCGCCGACCGGCTGGCCGCCGTGCTCGAGCTGCCGGCTGCCGGCGCGCAACAGCTCGCAGCCTATCTGGCCGAAGCAAAGCGGGTTCTCGGTGTCCTGCCGACGCAGCACACGCTGGTGCTCGAGCGGTTCTTCGATGAGTCCGGTGGCATGCAGCTCGTGCTGCACGCGCCGTTCGGCGCGCGCGTCAACCGTGCGTGGGGTCTGGCGCTGCGCAAGAAATTCTGCCGGACGTTCAACTTCGAGCTGCAGGCGGCGGCCACCGATGAGGGTGTGCTGCTCTCGCTCGGGCCGCAGCACTCGTTCCCGCTCGAAGACGTGTTCCGCTACCTGAACCCCGCCGTCGTTCGGGACACGCTGGTACAGGCGGTGCTCGATGCGCCGCTGTTCCAGGTCCGCTGGCGCTGGAACGCGACGATCTCACTCGCCGTGCCGCGCAGCCGCGCGGGCGCGAAGGTGCCGCCACCGATCCAGCGCATGCAGGCCGAGGACCTGCTCGCCGCCGTGTTCCCCGATGCAGCGGCATGCCTCGAGAACATCGCCGGTGACCGCGAGGTGCCGGAGCATCCGCTGGTGCGCCAGGCGCTCGACGACTGCCTCACCGAAGCCATGGACCTGCCGGCGCTCGAGCGCGTGCTGGCGGACCTCTTCGCCGGTCGGCTCACCCTCGTTGCGCGCGACCTGCCCGAGCCGTCGCCACTCGCCAGCCAGCTCCTCAATGCGCGAGTCTTCGAGTTCCTCGATGACGCGCCGCTCGAGGAGCGGCGGGCGCAGGCCGTCTACACCCGGCGCGCGCTCGAACCGACAGCGGCCGCCGATCTCGGCGCACTCGACGCCGCGGCGATCGAGCGCGTGCGCGAGGAAGCCTGGCCCAGCGCCGAGAACGCGGATGAGCTGCACGATGCGTTGGAAGCCTTCGGCTTTCTGGGGGGCGGGGGCGGGGGCGAGTCTGGATGGGCGGATTCCTTCGCCGAGCTGACGGCGCAGGGCAGGGCGGCGTCCGTCAGCAGCGGCGGCGCCACGTGGTGGGTCGCGGCGGAGCGGCTGCGAGAGATCGTCGCGGTGCATCCGGCAGCCACGATCGAGCCCCGACTGACGCCGCCAGCGGGGTTCGATGCGCCGATCACACGAGAGGAGGCGATCCGCGAGCTGATCCGGGGACGGCTCGAGATCGTCGGGCCGACGACGGCCACGGCGCTGGCCATGTCGCTGGCGATCGCGGAGGCCGACGTCGAGCGCACGTTACTCGCGCTGGAGGCCGAGGGTGTCGTGCTGCGCGGCGCGTTCAGTGGCGGCGCTGAGCGCGAGTGGTGCGACCGGCGGCTGCTGGCGCGTATCCACCGGTATACGCTGGATCGGCTGCGTGCGGAGATCCGCCCGGTCGAGGCGTCGGACTTCCTGCGCTTCCTCTTCCGCTGGCAGCACGTGGACCCGGATCACCGCCTCGCGGGTGCGGAGGGCGTCATGGCCGCCATCGAGCAACTCGCGGGGTTCGAGCTGCCGGCGGGTTCATGGGAGGGTGCGGTGCTGGCAGCGCGCTGCGAGCACTACGAGCCGGAGCAGCTCGATCTGCTGTGCCTGAGTGGCCGCATCGCGTGGGGCCGGCTGTCGGCGCCGACAGTGAATGGCAGCGGCACGAGTCGGGCGACGCCGCTGCGCACCTCACCGGTTACGCTCTGGCCGCGCGAGACCGGCCGTGAGCTCCACGCCCTGGCGCCCGCCGCGGAGCTGGTCCCGTCCGCTGAGGCGGCGGCAGTGGCCGCTGTCCTGAACCGACGCGGTGCATCGTTCTTCCATCAGCTCGTCGCCGAGACGGCGCTGCTGCCGACGCAGGTCGAACGTGCGTTGGGCGAGCTCGTCGCACTCGGCCATGCGACTGCGGACGGCTTCGCCGGCCTGCGCGCGCTGCTGACGCCGTCGCACAAGCGCGCGCCGCTGACGCCCGGACGACGGCGCGCAACACACGCGGCGTACAGTGTCGCGACGGCGGGCCGCTGGAGCGCGCTGCGCGAGACGGTCGAGCCGGCCGCGCGCCAGGAGGGCGTGGAATCGTTCGCGCGGGCGCTGCTGCGCCGCTACGGCGTGGTGTTCCGCGCGCTGCTTGCACGCGAGGCGCTGGCGCCGAGCTGGCGGGAGCTGGCTCTGGTCTACCGGCGGCTCGAAGCGCGCGGTGAGATTCGCGGCGGCCGGTTCGTCAACGGCTTCTCGGGCGAGCAGTTCGCATTGGCCGAGGCGGTGAGCGGATTGCGCCAGACCCGACGCGCGCAGCGGAGCGGCCGGCTGCTGGCGATCGGGGCGGGCGACCCGCTGAACCTCGCAGGCATCCTGACGCCGGGCGAACGGATTCCGGCGACGTCGCGCGCCACCATTCTGTGGCGGGACGGCGTGCCCGTGGCGGCCGTCGAGCGCGGTGAGCTACGCGTGCTGGCCGGTGCCATGGCACCAGCGGCCGCCGAGGTGCACGAGGCGCTCGGCCGTTCGACAGCCACGCCGCGGCTGCGCTCGTATCTGCGCAGCCGGCCGCAGCCGGGGCGCCGGGCGGGCGCGGCGGTCCTGACGGATGGTTGATCGTTGGTGGTTGGTGGTTGATGGTTGGTGGTTGATGGTTCGTGGTTGGTGGTTTGCTAAGGCTTTGACGAGGATCATGAGCACACGGATCTGGCCACTGCCCTTTGCCGTCCTCGTGCTGGGCTGCTCCGCCCAACTCGCGGAGCCGGACGTGCGCGCGACCGAGGACGAGCCATTCGCGATCCGGGTGGGCGAGAGCGCCCGTGTCTTCACCGGCGCCGGCCATGTCGTCATCGAATTCGTCGCCGTGTCGGAGGACTCGCGCTGCCCGGTGGATGTCGATTGCGTCTGGAGCGGCGACGCCACCGTAGAGCTACGCGTGCGCGACGCATCACCCGATGAGCTGGCGTTGCACACGCACCTCGAGCCGCAGGCTGGCGTGATCGACGGCTTCGAGTTGCGGCTGCTCGCGCTGGAGCCGGAGCCGAACTCGGAGCGGCAGATCATGCCCGACGAATACCTTGCGCAACTGCTGGTAACGCGGCGCTGAGCAACTGCTCGTAACGCCGGCGCTGAGCTACTGCTCGGCGGCCGTCAGCGCGCTCAGCACCCTCGCCACGATCCCGTCCATCGCATCGCGTCGAACCCACCGGGAAACGATGATCAGGTCGTTGACCGGGTCGCAGTAGATCATGTTCGTGCCGGCGCCGAGGTGGACCCATACGTCTTCCGGTGCGCTGGGCAGCAGCTCGCGGCCCGTGTTGAGGAAGAAGTTCATGAAGCCGTAACCGGGATTGGCGGGCGTGGGTGTGGTCGCCATGGTGATCCATTCCTCGGACAGGATCTGCCGCCCGTCCCAGCGCCCGCGGCGCAGCGTGAGCAGCCCGAAGCGTGCCTGGTCGCGGGCGCTGATGAACATGCCGCCACCCCAGTGACCGCCGCCGCTGACCGCCTGTACGGCGCTGCCGTCGATGACGATCCAGGAATTCTCGTAGCCGTGCCAGCGCCAGGTCGGCGAGGCGGCGATCGGATCCATGACGTGCTCGCGCAGCACTTCCGGTAATGGCCGGCGCCACACGTTGGTCGCCGCCAGCGCGAGCAGGTTCACGCGCACGTCGTTGTACTCGAAAACGCTGCCCGGCGTGTTGCGTTCGCGGGTCCGCCAGGTGGCTGGCTCGCCGCTCGGCCGGTCGGCCCAGTCCGGCTTGCCCCACAGCGTGCCCTCCCAGTCGCTGACCTGACGGAGCAGATCGTCCCAGGTGATGCGCCGATTGTGCGCCGAGCTGAACAGCTCGAACGGGGCGACGTCGCCGAGCCGCTCACCGCCTGCGCCGTCCGCGTTCGCAGCGCGCACACTGCCCGCGATGCCGGCGACCCACGGGGCGGCTACGACCGGCGCCATGTAGCCGGCGACGGTGTCGCTGACGGCGCCGATCAGCCCGCGGTCGTGGGCCAGGCCGACCGTCGTCGAGAGGAATGACTTGGTGACGCTGAATGTCATGTCGACGCGCTGCGGCTCACCCCATTCCGCGATGATGTAGCCGTGGCGCAGGATCACGCCGGTCTGCTCGCCGCGCGGCTTGAACGCGCCGATCGCCTCACCGTACGGCTCGCGGCCGAACGACAGGTAATGCGCTTCCTCGAGATCGCGCGTTCCGGGCGTCTCGCTGTCTCGCGCGAACGCGATTGCTTCAGCGATGAGCGAGGCGTCCATGCCGACGTCAGCGGGTGCGCGCCGCTCCCACTCGGCGTCCGGTCCGGGATAGTAGCGCGCCGCGCCCGTCTGTGCCGCCGCGGACGAGGGCGGCAGCCCGAGCAGCGGCAGCGCAAGGCACAGACGGAGCACGCGCGCGTCCATGATCAGCCTCCAGCCAGGGGTCGCCCGCCAAGATGCACAATGAGCTCTCCGCACGCGAGCATGCAGGAGCCCGCGAACGACCCCAGCCCCAGCCCGAGCCCCAGCCCCAGCCCCATTCCCGCACTTGCGGCGCGGCGCGCCCCATGCTCCTGTGGCAGCGTATCCGAGGAGTGGAGAGGAGGTCGTCAGATGAACCAGGCACTGACACGGGCCGCCCTGCGCGCCGCCCGGCGGATCGGCGCGCCGCTCGGACTCTTGCTGATCCCGGCCGCCACACTGGCGCAGAGCGGCGCGGCGCTGTTGCCGGAGCAGGTTGTCGCACTGCAGGCGGTCAGCAGCGCGGTGATGTCGCCGGACGGCGAACGCATTGCCTTCACATTGACGGAGCCCCGGGATTCAGCCGAAGAGCGCGGCGCCGCGTACTCGGAGCTGCGCATCGTCGCGCGCGCCGGCGGCGCGTCCCGCGTCGTCGTGGAACGGCCGCGCAGCGCTTCGCACCCGCGCTGGTCACCGGACGGCCGCCGCCTCGCCTTCGTGGCGCGCCTCGACGCGCACGACCAGGCGCAGGTCTACACCGTGGATGCGGCGGGCGGCGCACCGCAGCGACTGACCAGCGCTGCGACGGGGGTCGGCACGTTCGAATGGTCGCCCGACGGCGCGTCCCTCGCCTACACCTCGCCCGTCCCGCGGCCGGAGACCGGTCGCGAGTCGGCGAACGACGTGATCCTCGTGAGCGAGCAGGGCCGGCGCGCCCGCCTCTGGCTGCAGCCGCTGGCCGGCGAGGCGCGCGCGCTGACGCCGGACACACTGCACGTCGCAGCGCTCGCGTGGGCACCGGACGGCAGCCGGCTGGCCATCCAGGCGACGCGCGAGACGGGCGCGGACGCCGACCTGATGCATCGGCGCATCTTCATCCTCACCACGGCGGGCGAGTTGCGGCCGTTCATCGAGACCGAGGGCAAGCTCGGTCCCATGGCATGGTCGCCAGACGCAGTGCAACTGGCGTGGCTGGGGGCGACGTCCTTCAACGATCCGCTCGCGCAGTCCGTGTTCGTCGCGTCGGCGGAGGGCGGCCGGCCGCACAATCTGACGCCCGGCTTCGAAGGCAGCGCGACGGATCTGGCGTGGCTCGACGGTGAGACGATCGCGTTCGTGGCCGCGACGGGCACCCGCGGCGCGCTGCACGCCGTGGCGGCGGCGGGCGGTGACATCGAGCTGCTCGCCGGTGGCGGCGAGGAGGTGGTGGCGGGCGTGAGCTTCGCGAGGGACGCGCGCAGTTTTGCCGCCGTCGCCCACAGCGCGCGCCATCCGGGCGAGGTCTACACCGGTGAGCTGGCAGGCGCAGGGCGCGTGCGAGCGCCGGCGACGCTGGCTCGGACGACGTCGCACAACACCTGGCTCGCGGACGTCGAGCTGGGCGAGCAGCGCACCATCGCATGGCGGGGGCCCGAGGGTCTGCGCATCGAGGGCGTGCTCACGCTGCCGGTCGGCTACCGCGCGGGTGCGCGCTATCCGCTCGCGATCCTGCCACATGGCGGCCCGGAAGGGATCAGCTTCGATGGCTGGACCACGAATCCGCTGTACCCCGTGCAGGTGCTGGCCGGCCGAGGCTATGTCGTGCTGCAGCCGAACTACCGCGGTAGTGGCGGACGCGGTGTGGCCTTCAGCAAGGCCGACCACCGCGATCTGGGTGGCAAGGAGTTCGACGACGTACTCGCGGGCATCGACCACCTTTCCGCCCAGGGCATCGTCGACCCCGAACGCGTCGGCATCAGCGGCACCTCCTACGGCGGCTACTTCTCCGCTTGGGCGGCGACCCGGCATTCCGAACGGTTCCGTGTCGCGATCCCGTTCGCCGGCCTGACCAACTGGACTTCGTTCACCCTGACCACCGACATCCCGATCGAGATGCAGGCGGTGCACTTCGACCTGTACTGGGACGAGGCGCCCGGGATCTACCGCGACCGCTCGCCGATCACGCACATCGAGCGTGCTCGCACGCCCACCCTGATCGGTCATGGCCTGGCCGACGACCGCGTGCACCCCGAGCAATCGCTCGAGCTGTACAACGCGTTGCGCCTGAAGGGTGTGCCCGTCGAGCTGGTCCAGTACCCGCGTGAGCCGCACGGCCTGCGCGAGCGCGCGCACCAGCTCGACTACATGCGTCGCATCATCGAGTGGCTGGACCGCTACCTGAAGCCGGACGGCGCGGTCACGCTGTGACGGACCGCCGCGGCACCGGACTCAGGAGCCTCTTGACCCCGGGCTCGTGGCCCTGTAGCGTGCCAGTATGAGCGCGCGCCGATTTTACGCCTACGCCTATGCCTACGCGACCCGGACCCCGGGCCGTGGCGGGAGGCGTATGCGCGGCTGAACCAGCGGCAGCGCAGCGACGACCGGCGGCCCGTGGGTGACCACGGGCCGCCTTTTTTACGCCAGAACGGCGCGCGCCTCTGGAAGGCCAGGAAAGGCGAAGGGGCCCGGCGCAGACCATCAACCATCAACCATCAACCACAAATGATCATCGTGACCCGACCGGACGCCACCGAAGCGCAACTCGACCACATTCGCGAGCGGATCGAATCGTTCGGGCTGCGCACGCACATCTCACGCGGCGAGCAGCGTACGATCATCGGCTGTATCGGCGACGAAGCGGTGTTGCGGGAGGCGCCGCTGCTGTCGATCCCGGGCGTCGAGTCGGTGACGCCGGTGCTGAAGCCGTACAAGCTGGCATCGCGTGAGTTCGCGGCAGCGCCGACGGCGGTGTCGGTCGGCGACACGGCGGCCGCCACGATCGGAGCGCGCGCGCTCGCGGTGATCGCCGGGCCGTGCTCGGTCGAAGGTCCGGAGATGCTGCTGCACACGGCGCGCGAGGTTCGGGCTGCTGGCGCCGCGCTGCTGCGCGGCGGCGCCTTCAAGCCGCGCACCTCGCCGTACGCGTTCCAGGGGCTGGGCATCGCCGCGCTACGCATGCTGGCGGAGGTGCGCGCCGCGACCGGGCTGCCGGTGGTCACCGAGGTCATGGACACGCGGCGGATCGAACTGATCGCGGAGCACGCCGATATGCTGCAGGTGGGCGCGCGCAACATGCAGAACTTCGCGCTGCTCGCCGAGCTCGGCCGCGTGCAGCGTCCAGTGCTGCTGAAGCGCGGGCTTTCGGCGACACTGCGCGAGCTGCTGATGGCGGCGGAATACATCATGGCGCACGGCAACCGTCAGGTCGTGTTGTGCGAGCGGGGCATCCGCACGTTCGAGACGGCGACGCGCAACACGCTCGACGTCGCTGCCATCCCGGTGCTCAAGTCGGAGACGCACCTGCCGATCATCGTCGACCCGAGCCACGCCGCGGGGCGTGCGGACATGGTCGCGCCGCTCGCGTGCGCAGCCATTGCCGCCGGTGCCGACGGCCTGATCATCGAGGTACACCCCTGTCCCGAAGAGGCCACCTCGGATGGCGATCAGTCGCTCACGCCCCAGGCGTTTCACGCGCTGATGGCACGGCTGCGCCCGTTCGCGCTGGCCGCGGGACGCACGCTCGCAGCGCCGGTGGGCGTGCCTGACGACGTCGTGCCGGTGAGCACCGCGTGAGCCGGGAGGACGCGGCCGCCGAGATCACGCGGCTGCGCGAGGCGGTCGAGCGTATCGATGCCGAGCTGATCGAGCGTATCGCCGAGCGCGTGCGGCTGGCGCGTGAGATCGGCCGCCGCAAGCACGCGGCCGGACAGCCGACGCTCGATCCGGCGCGCGAGGCGGCTGTGGTGCGCCGAGCCGGTGAGCTGGCCCGCCAGGCAGAACTCGATGAGGAAGCCGTGCGCGAAGTGTTCTGGCGCATCATCGGCCTGAGCCGCGACGCTCAGCGGCATTGACGCAGACCTCAACGTCGACGTCGACCTCAACGCCAACCTCGATGACGATCGCAATCCTCGGCCTGGGACTGATCGGCGGCTCGCTGGCGCGGGAGCTGACGCGTCGCGGGCATGCCGTGAGCGGCTGGGATCGCGATGCCGGGGCGCTCAGCGCGGCGCGGGAAGCGGGTGCGATCCGTGATACGCTCGAGGTCGACCTGGAGGGACTGCGCGGCGCGGAGGTCGTGCTGCTGGCGGTGCCGGTCGATGCCGGCCGGACGTTGCTCGAGCGGGTGGCGCGCCGGGCGCTGGCGGCCCGGCTGATCATGGACACGGGCAGCACGAAGCGTGGCATCATCGCAGCCGCCGAGCAGCTGGGCGTCGCCGAGCGATTCGTGGGCGCGCATCCGATTGCTGGTCACCATCGCCACGGCTTCGCGGCGTCGCGGGAGAGCTTGTTCGAGCACGCTCGCGTGTTCCTGTGCCCGTGCACGCGCACGCGTGAGGCGGCGCTCGCCGAAGCGCGCGGCCTGTGGTCGGAGCTCGGTGCACTGCCCGAGGTCGTGGATGCCGAGGAGCACGACCGTCGCCTCGCCTGGGCCAGCCACCTGCCGCAGGCGTCGGCGTCGGCGCTCGCGCTGTCGCTGGCGCACGCCGGCCTGACGCGGGCCGAGCTCGGGCCGGGCGGCCGTGATGCGACGCGGCTGGCGGCGAGCTCGCCGGCGATGTGGACGGCGATCGCGCTCGAGAATGCCGATGTGCTGTGCGACGCTCTCGGCGTGCTGGAGGCGAGTCTGGCGGAGCTGCGCGAGGCGATCCGCCGCGGTGATGCCACCGCGGTCCGCGAATGGTTCGCGGCGGCGGCGGAGTGGCAGTAACGGCGGGGGTCGGGCGTCGGCGCGTCGCTCAGCGTAACGGCAGTCGGCGGACGCCGAGCAGTCGCTCCGTCTCATCGCGCGGCGGGCCATAGACGGCCTCGTCGCCCGGCCGCGAGGCGCGCGGGTCGTCCTCCCAGATGCCGAGGCTGCGGCCGAGCAGACCGACGACATCGGACCACCAGCGATCGCGCGGGTCGTGCGGGCAGGTCTCGACCGGCTCGTATTCGACCAGGAACAGCTCGCGGACCGCGGAGCCCCAGCGCGGATAGCAGCCGCTGGCGAGCACCAGTCCGGTCTCCGGATCGGTCCAGCGTTCGCTGAGGCCGGCTGGTTGCGGCCAGCCGCGGATGGACTCCCGCTCGCGCTGCACGCGCTGCATGATGCGACCCCAGATCGGGGCCGCGAGGGTTCCGCCCGTGGCCCGCGGCAGGATCGGACGCGGCCGATCGAAGCCGATCCAGACCACACCGACCAGCTCCGGCGTGTAGCCCACGAACCAGGCGTCATTGCCGCCCTGCGTTGTGCCCGTCTTCCCCGCGACCGGTCCATAGTAGCCGGTGCTGCGCACCGCGGTGCCGGTGCCATGATCGACGGCGTCACGCAGAATGTCGGTGATGATGAAGCCCACGCGTGCGTCGACACGGCCACGGCGGCTGATGTCGGCCTGCCAGAGCACGCGCCCGGACTCGGCGTCGATCCGGCGGATCAGCCGCGGCGCAACGCCGGTCCACACGTCGTCACCCGCGGCACTGCCAGCCTGCGCCGCTCCGCTGAACACGCTGTACGCCGTCGCGAGCTGCAGCGGCGAGGCGCTGGCGGTGCCGAGCGCGAGGGCGGGCGTCGCATCCATGTCGGCGGCCAGTCCGGCCAGCCGCGCCGTCGCCGCGACATCGGCCGGCCCGACGGCGAGCGCGATGCGGGCCGTCGGAATGTTTCGCGAGCGGACGAGCGACTCGCGCATCGACAGGTAGCCGTAGTACTGGCCATCGTAGTTGCTCGGCTCCCAGTCGGGCGAGCCGCGCTGCTCGACGCGGAACGGCAGGTCGGCGAGCGGCTGGCTCGCGACGAAGCCTTCGGTCAGTGCTGCCGTGAACACGAACGGCTTGAACGAGCTGCCGAGCTGGCGGCGTCCGCGGGTCGCACGATCGTAGCGGGAGTGCGTGAAGTCGCGGCCGCCGACCAGCGCCAGGATGTCGCCGCTCTGCGCCTCCAGGAAGACGACGGCGCCCTGCAGGTAATCCGTGCCGGCCGCGCCGCTCGCACCGTTGGGATCGAAGCGGGCGCCACGGAACGCGCCGTACGTGCCGCGCTCGATCGATTCGAGCTGCTCGCGCAACTCCTGCTCGGCGGCGGCCTGCGTCAGCGGGTCGACGGTCGTATGGATGCGCAGCCTCGAGCCGTACAGCGTCTCGCCCAGCCGGTTTTCGAGCAGCCGGCGCACGGCCGCGACGAAGTACGGCGATGCCGTGGCCGCGTCCAGCGGCGGCGGCTCGACCTCGACACCGAGTGGCGCGGCGCGCGCCGCTTCGGCCTCTTCCGCAGTGAGCGATTCCTGCTCGACCATGCGCGCGAGCACCAGATCCTTGCGCTGCTCGGCGGCCTCGCGGTGCCGCCGCGGGTCATGATGCGTCGGCGCCTTCAGCATGCCCGCCAGCAAGGCGGCCTGCGGTAGCGTGATCTTCGATGCGCGACGATTGAACCAGTAACGCGCGGCGGCGTCGATGCCGTACGCCGCGCCGCCGAAATAGATGTGGTTGAGGTAGAGCTCCAGGATCTCGGCCTTGCTGAACCGCTCCTCGATCTCCTGTGCGACGCGTGACTCGAGCAGCTTGCGGCGCAGCGTGCGCTCGGTGCCCGGAATGCGCTCCGGGAACACGTTGCGCGCGAGCTGCATCGTGATCGTGCTCGCACCCTCCAGCACGCTGGCTTCGCGCAGGTTCCGGGCGGCTGCACCGACCACGCGGATCCAGTCGATGCCGTTGTGGCCGTAGAAGCGATGATCCTCGACTGCCACGAACGCGGCCGGCACGTACTCGGGCAGCGAGTCGAGCGGCACGACCCGCCGCTGCAGCGGGTGCAGCTCGGCGAACGGCTCGCCGTACCGATCGAGCAGCACCGGCGCGCCGCCCGGCTGATACGCCTCGAGCCGCTCGGGATCGGGACAGCCACGCCAGCCGCAGCGTTCCCAGGTGACGCCGGCGAGCACGACCGCAATCGCGGCGGCACACCACATGGCCTCCAGGCTCGGCAGGCCGGGCGGCAGCGTGGGGCCGGTGGGGCGCCAGTCCCGTAACCGGCGCCGGGCACCCATGGCGCCAGTGTCGCCCCTCCCCACCCGTGGCTCGCCGAGGCCCTGCACCCAGCCGCTGAGGCGGGCGGCGGTGGCGCGGGCGGCGACATCGATGCGTGCGTCCAGACGCCGCAGCAGCAGCGCCAGCTGGCGACCGCCATGCGTCAGGCCACGTGCTGCGCCGGCGAGCCATGCGGCGAGTAGGGCGCTGATGCCACCCTTGCCCGGCGGTGGTGAGCTGTCTCCTGGGCCCTGCATGCGATCCTTTCTGGCGTTTTTCGGCTGGCCGGTCCACCCGTGCAACAATCTCACCAGGCGGCAAGTTCCATGGCATTTGCCGGCCGCCGCTGCCCGGCCGCCCCGGAGGGAGCCGCACGATAATCCTTGCACGGCAGGCCGCGATTGGTCATGATTTTACGTTGCAAGAGGTTCCTGGCGGCCCGCCTGCCGCTCCCCCCCCCGGAACCTCGGCGAGCTCCCTGAAATGAAGCCGTGATGTCGCGACCCTTGCGTGTGCTCCTCATCGAGGACGCCGACGACGATGCCGTGCTGATCGAGCGCGAGCTGCGTCAACGGGGCTTCGATCCTCGCCTGCACCGGGTGCAGGACGAGGCTTCCATGGCAGATGCGCTCGAGCAGAGCGACTGGGACGTCGTGATCTCGGACTACACGCTGCCGCGATTCGACGCCCCTGCGGCGCTGCGTCTGCTCCAGGAGAAGGGCATCGATCTGCCGTTCCTGATCGCATCGGGCACGATCACGGAAGAGGCGGCGGTCGGCGCATTGCGCGCGGGCGCGCACGACTTCGTCGTCAAATCGAACCTGGCTCGGCTGGCGCCGGCCATCGAACGCGCGATCGGCGATGCCGCGGTGCGCGGTGAGCGACGCCGGATGGAAGCCGAGCTGCGTGCTTCGGCCGAGCTGGTGCGGGTCGTCTTCGAGCAGTCGCCGGTCGCGATCGCCGCGACCGACGCAGCGGCGCGTCTGACCATGTGGAATCCGGCGGCGGAGCGGATCTTCGGCTGGACCGCGCCCGAGGTGATCGGCAGCTCCCTGCGAGAGGCGCCGGAGCAGAGTGACCTGGCCCGCTCGGTCGAAGCCGCACTGCGCGGACAGCGGCTCACCGATCTACAGATGGAGCGGCCAGCCAAGGACGGGCACCGTCTGAACCTGAGCGTCTCGGCCGCGCCGCTCCACGGCGAGGAGGGGATCGCCGGCGCCGTTGTCGTGGCCGTGGACGTGACCGCGCACCACAGCCTGGAGGAGCAGTACCGCCACGCACAGAAAATGGAAGCGGTAGGCCGGCTCGCGGGCGGCATCGCGCACGACTTCAACAATCTCCTGACCGCCATCACCGGCTACAGCGACCTGCTGCTAGGCGAATTGCCGGCGGATTCCAGCTTGCGGCCCGATGTCGCGGAGATCCGCAATGCGGCGACCCGGGCGACGAATCTGACGCGGCAGCTGCTCGCCTTCAGCCGCAAGCAGGTACTGCGGCCGGAGCCCCTCGACCTCAATACGCTGATCACGAACACGGAGAACCTGCTGCGGCGAGTGATGCCCGAGGATACGCAGTTCGAGACGCGGCTGGCGCCCGTGCTGCCGCAGGTCGTGGCCGATGCGGGGCAGATCGAGCAGATCCTGATGAATCTCGTCGTCAACGCGCGCGATGCGATGCCGGCTGGCGGGCAGGTCGCGATCTCGACGTTCGTCGCGCCGCGGCTGCCCGGCGGTGAGCAGGCTCGGAATGGCGGCTACGTCGTGGTCAGCGTCAGCGATACGGGCATGGGCATGGACGCAGCGACGCGGGAGCGCATCTTCGAGCCCTTCTTCACCACCAAGGGGCCGGGCAAGGGTACGGGGCTCGGCCTGGCGACGGTCTACGGCATCGTCCAGCAGAGCTCGGGCCACATCGAGGTCAGGAGCACGCTGGGCAAGGGCACCGTATTCGAGATCTACTTTCCGGCTGCCACAGCGGGCGCGGCTTCGGCACGTCACGGTCGCATCGCCGACGCGCCATCCACGAGCTGACGGGACGATCGCTGAATGAGCACCGAAGCGGAGACCGATGGCAGAATCCTCATCATCGATGACGAGGAGCCGAACGTCCGGCTGCTCACGCGCATCCTGAACGCGGCAGGCTTCACGGACGTGCATTCGACGACGGATCCGCGGCAGGCATTGCCCATGTTCCGCGAGCTGCAGCCCAGTGCGCTGCTACTCGATCTGCGGATGCCACACCTGGACGGCTTCGCCGTCATGCGGCAGATCGTCTCGCGTATCCCGACCGGTGAGTACTTCCCGATCCTGGTCGTGACCGGCGAGCACGATGCGGACGTGAAGCGCAGCGCACTGGCGCACGGCGCCAAGGACTTCCTGACCAAGCCGTACGACTCGGTCGAGGTCGTGCTGCGCGTGCGCAACCTGCTCGAGACGCGCGAGCTCAATCTCCGGCTGGAGCGTCGTGCCGCGGAGCGGGCCGAACAGCTGCGCGTCTCCGAGCTGGAGGTGGCCGAACGGCTCGCGCTGACCGCCGAGCTACGCGACTACGGCGGCGGCGCCCACACCTGGCGTGTCGGACGCGTGGCGGCCGAGATCGCCAGGCAGTACGGCCTGGAGCCGCGGGCCGTCGAGCTGATCGAACGCGCGGCGCCGCTGCACGACCTCGGCAAGATCGGCATTCCCGACTCGCTGCTGCTGAAGCCGGGCGGACTGAGCCTCGAGGAGATGGATGTGCTGAAGACGCACACGTCGCTGGGCGGCCGCATCCTGTCCGGCGGCGACTCCGCCGTGCTGCAGATGGCCGAGGAGATCGCGCTCTACCATCACGAGAACTGGGACGGGACGGGTTACACCCCCGGCCTGGGCGGCGACTCGATTCCGCTAGCCGCGCGCATCGTCGCCGTGGCCGACGTGTACGACGCGCTGACGCACGACCGCCCGTACAAGGCGGCCTGGGCCGCTGACGAGGCCGCGGACTGGATCCTCTCGCAGCGCGGTCAGAAGTTCGATCCGCGAGCGGCCGATGCGTTTGCGGCCGTGCGCACACGCATCGACCTACCGCTGCTCGACGACATGCACGAGTGGCGCGACACCCACGCGCTTTACCTGCGCTGGGCCGCTCAGCCGCTCGAGCCGCGCGACCCCGGCAATGCCGTTCCGTAGTAGACCACGCGCGCGGTACGCGCTGCCGCACGACAGCGCCTTTGCTGGGAGACTCGCGGGCTATGCCCGGCTGAGCGCGTTGCTGACAATCGCGCTCGGCACCATCGTGATCTTCGGCTGGCTGATCGACAGCCGTGTCATCAAGAGCATACTGCCCGGCTTCATCGCGATGAATCCGGTCACGGCGGCTAGCTTCGTGCTGTCCGGGATCGCGCTGCGCCTGGCCTGTCGGCCTGATGGACCGACGCGGCACCGGCAGGCCATCCGCGCGGTGGCGGCCGGCGTTGCCGCCATCGCGGCCACGGTCGTAATCGGCTACCTCACGCCACTCGACCTGCGCCTCGACCGGCTGCTCTTCGCCGCGCAACTGCAGCGCGAGGTCATCCCGAATCGGATTGCGCCCAACACCGCGGCCGCGTTTCTCCTGGTTGCCGGCGCGCTCTGGCTGCTCCCGGTGCGCGGGCGCCGGAGCGCGGTCATTGCGGACGTGCTCGGGCTGGCTGCCGCGCTGGTCGGCATCATGGGTGTCGTCGGCTACCTGTATGCGCTGACGGACCTCACCAACCTCGCCGAGCTGGTCCCCATCGCGGCGCACACGGCCGCCGGCTTCGCTCTGCTCGGAACCGGCGTGCTCGGTGCCCGGCCCGATTCCGGACTGACCCGTCCACTTGCGTTCGCCACCGCCGGCTCGCGTATGTCGCGGCGCATGCTCGCCTCGGCCATCGCCATACCGCTCCTGCTGACGCCGATCGCGACCTGGGTCGGCCGCACCGGCGGCTACCGCACCGGCAGCGTCGTTTCGCTTTCCGTCGCACTGGCGATCGTGCTCGTGGCGGGCACGATCTGGTGGGCAGGTCACGAGATGAACCTGGCGGAGGCGAAGCGCCGGCGCGCCGAGCAGCGCGTCCGGCGGCTGAACCGCCTGCTGCGGCGGCAGACCGCACAGCTCGAGGTGGCGAACCGCGAGCTCGAGTCGTTCAGCTACTCGGTGTCGCATGACCTGCGCGCTCCACTTCGTACGGTGACCAGCTTCAGCCAGGCTCTGCTCGAGGATCAGGCGGACCGTCTGGACGAGGCGGGGAAGGACTATCTGGCGCGGGTCGCACGTGCCGGCGAGCGCATGGCACTCCTGATCGATGACATGCTCGCGCTGGCGCGTGTCGCGCGGCAGCAGATGAATCGCCAGCCCGTCGACCTCAGCGCGCTGGCCGACGACGTCATCGTCAATCTGCGCCAGGCCGAGCCGGGCCGCACTGTCGACGTAAGCATTGCCCGCGACCTGCGCGCCGAGGGCGATCCGCGCCTGATCCGGCTCGCGCTGGAGAACCTGATCGGCAACGCATGGAAATACTCGGCACGCGCGAACCCGGCGCTCATCGAGATCGGCATGATGAATGGCGACGTCGCCGGGCGGCGCACGTTCTTCGTTCGCGACAATGGAGCCGGCTTCGACATGCAGTACGCCGATCGGCTGTTTACTCCGTTCCAGCGGCTGCACAGCGACGCGGAGTTCGCCGGCAGCGGTGTCGGCCTGGCAACGGTGTCCCGGATCGTGAGCCGGCACGGTGGCGCCGTGCGGGCCGAGGGCGAGCCCGGCCGCGGCGCGACGTTTTATTTCACGCTGCCCGTCACCGAGGAAAGGACGCCGCATGAGTGAGCAGATGATCCTGCTGGTCGAGGACTCCGCCGATGATGTCGAGCTGACTCGCCGGGCCCTGCGCAAGAACAACGTGCGCAACCCGCTGGTGGTGGTCGATGACGGCCAGGCTGCGCTCGATTTTCTGTTCTGTGAAGGCCAGTACGCCGGCCGTGATGCCGGCGAACAACCGAATCTCATCCTGCTCGACCTGAAGCTGCCCAAGCTCGATGGCATGGAGGTGCTGCGCCGGCTGCGCGCCGATGAACGGACGCGGCTGCTACCGGTCGTGATCCTGACGTCCTCTCTGGAGGAGCAGGACCTCGTGCGCAGCTATCGCCTCGGCGCGAACAGCTACATCCGCAAGCCGGTCGACTTCGAGCAGTTCAGCGAGGCCGTGCGCCAGCTCGGCCTCTACTGGCTCGTGCTGAATACGCCGCCGCCGCATGGGCGTTGAAGCGGCGCGCCGGGTCGAACCAGGACTGCCGACACCGAGCCGTCTGCGGACGCGGAGGCGTGGCGTCAGCCTTCCCAGCCGAGCGCGCGGGCGATCGCGCTGGCGTCGGTTGGCAGTTCCTGGACGCGGAAGTCGGGCGGGACCGCGTGGTCGGGGTCCTTGAGACCGTTGCCGGTCAGCACGCACACGCAGCGGCTGTGCTGCGGGATGGACCCGTCGAGGACGGCCGCGCGCAGCCCGGCCGCGGCAGCGGCGGAGGCGG
The DNA here is from genome assembly GCA_050732635.1 of Longimicrobiales bacterium. Classification (GTDB taxonomy): domain Bacteria; phylum Gemmatimonadota; class Gemmatimonadetes; order Longimicrobiales; family RSA9; genus JBOHRE01. The sequence continues at coordinate 22,477 of JBOHRE010000050.1, forward strand.
GCTCGCAGTAGCAGCCCTCGCGGCGTGCGATCTCGTGGTACGCCTCGAAAATGGACGTGTCGGGCGTGGCGCGGATGTGACCGCCGGACTCGCGCGCGGCGGCGAGCGCCGGCTCCCAGGTGGCGGGGCGACCGATGCGGATCGCGCTGGCCGCCGTCTCCGGCCGCGCGATCGGGTGGCCGGCGACGAAGGGGGCTGCGCCCGCGGCCTGCACGCCCACGATGCGCGGCAGTGCGCGGCTCCGACCCGCGTCGTGATAGCGCCGGAAGCCGAGCCAGTACGCCGTGATGTTGCCGCCATTGCCAACCGGCAGTGCGACGACATCGGGCGCGTCGCCGAGCGCCTCGCAGATCTCGTAGGCCGACGTCGCCTGCCCATCGATCCGCTGAGGATTCACCGAGTTCACGAGTGCGGCCGGATACCGTCCGGCCAGCTCACGCGCGATATCGAGGGCGACATCGAAGTTGTCACGCAACGCGATAATGCGCGCGCCGTAGACCACGGTCTGGGCGATCTTGCCGATCGCCACGTTGCCGCCCGGGATCAGCACCACGGCGCGCATGCCTGCCCGGGCCGCATAGGCGGCTGCGCTGGCGGAGGTGTTGCCCGTCGAAGCGCAGAGCACCGTATCAGCGCCTTCCTCGACCGCCTTCGCCACGGCCACGACCATGCCCCGGTCCTTGAACGAGCCGGTGGGGTTGAGCCCCTCCACCTTGAGGAACAGCTCGCGCACGCCGACCCACTTCGCGAGCGCGGGCGCGGGCAGCAAGGGCGTATCGCCCTCGAAGAGGGTGAGGCGTGGCGTCGCGTCGCCAACGGACAGGAACGTGGCCCAGCGCTCGATCACGCCACGCCGGCCGGGTGGACGCTCGGCCGTGCTCGTGGCCCGTGGCGATCCGCCGCTCCTCACGCGGGCCCCCCTTCGATGACCGCGCCGGCGAAGTCCGGGAGCGCCTCGAAGGCGACGACGCCTTCCTCACCCGCTTCCCGCCGAAACGCTGCCGCCATCGCCTCGGCCACCCGGGCCACGTGCTCCGGCCTACACGCCGCGATCAGGCCCGAGCCGCTGCCGGAAATGGTGGCCGCCAGCGCGCCCGCCTCGTGGGCCACCCCGAGCGCTGCCGCGCCGCCCGGAATCAACGGCAGCCGATAGGGCACATGCAGCTCGCCCTCGAATCCCGCCCGCAGGGCAGCTTCATCGCCCGTGGCGAGGCCGTGGAGCAGCGCTGCCATCCGGCTCACCTGGCGCGCGGCGCTCGCGTGCGCGACGGTGAGCGGCAGCGCGGCGCGTGCCTGGCTGGTGGATAGCGCCATGCCCGGCGCCGCGTACGCGAACACGAGCTGATCCGACAGCGGCAGTCGGAGCGCGCGGCTGCCGCCCTGGACCGCGCGATAGATCGCGACCAGGCCGCCGCACAGGCTGGCCGCGACATTGTCCGGGTGACCCTCCAGGGCGACCGCCGCATCCAGCAACCGGTGGTGCGTGAGCGCCCGCTCGCCAGCCGCGCCGGCGGCCAGCGCCTGGCCCGCCACAATGGCGGCGCCCGACGAGCCGAGGCCGCGCGCCAAGGGGATTTCCGAGTCCAGCACGATCACACCGCCAGTCGCGCCGCCGCCGCGGCGCTCGAGCTCCGCCAGGAACGCTCGGGCGCTCAGATCCCGCCCCGGCGGCAGCTCGAGGCCGCGTAGCGTGCCGCGGTAGTCGACCCGCAGCGGCGTCGGACCCGGTGTATAGCTGGCGTGCAGGTAGCGCCGCAGCGCGAGACCGAGGCAGTCGAAGCCGGCGCCGAGGTTCGATGTGCTTCCGGGTGCGCGCACCCTCACGGGCTGCAGCTCTCGCCATGCGGTCATGCTCGTGCTCCAGAACAAAACAGCCTCCCGCTTCGCGAGAGGCAGCAGGGCGCCGGCTCGATCGGTCCGTCCGATTGCCGGATCACTACCACGGCGCGCGCCCGCACGTCAAGCATCCTTTGCGCCTGGACCTTGACATGCCCATGGCGCCGGGTGTAGCATAATTGCTTGCCGAGACTCGAAATGGGCGAGCCACACAAAAAATGAACGTCAGCCTCGCGCTCGTAGTCGTCCTCCTTATTCAGCTCCTCAGCGTTATTTCGCCGAGAGGAGAGGGCACACGCGCGCTCAGAGGCCATTTGTAAAGCGAACCGAGCCGAAAGCGACCGCGGGGC
>JBOHRE010000051.1:0-24203 GCA_050732635.1 Longimicrobiales bacterium
CACCAGCGGCGGACCCGGCTCGGCGAGCGGGCCGGCGGCAGGCGCGGCGCACGCCGCAAGCGACGTCGCCAGGAACGAGGCGGCCAGCGCCGCGGCGGGGTGTCGAGGTCCGATCATGCTGCGTTCGCGGTGAGTGTGGACAGGCGGCCGGCAGGGTGACAGTCTAGGCGAGCAGCGCGGCGCCGGCCATGGCGCCGGGCACGCCGCGCACCGCACCCGCACGAGCGAGACTCCGATGACACAGACGCTGACGCACGCGCTCCGCACGCTGCTGCTCACGGCCATGCTCGCGCCGCTGCCGCTCGCCGCGCAGACCGGCTCGTTCACCATGGAGCAGGTCAAGAGCTACCCGTACCCGAACGAGCTCGCGGCGGCCGCGACCGGCTCGCGCATCGCCTGGGCGCTGAACGAGCAGGGTCGCCGCAACATCTGGGTGGCGGAGGCGCCCGACTGGCGCGCGCGCATGCTGACCGGCTACGACAGCGATGATGGCCAGGCGCTGACGCGGGTGCAGCTCTCGCCGGACGGCCGCTGGGTGGTCTACCGCCGCGGCGGCGACGACGCCAACTGGGACGAGGATGACTGGGGCCTGGCCGGCGTGAACCCGTCATCCCTGCCGGTGCAGCCGAAGATCCAGATCTGGGCCGTGCCGTTCGAGGGCGGCGAGCCGCGGCTGCTCGCCGATGGCGGCGACGGACCGGTGGTCTCGCCGCGCGGCGATGTCGTCATCTTCGAGCGCGCCAGGCAGCTCTGGTCCGTGCCGATCGACGGCTCCGCGGCCGCGTCGCAGCTCTTCTTCGCGCGGGGCGTGAACGGCGACGCGCGCTTCTCCCCCGATGGCTCGCGCATCGCGTTCGTCTCCAGCCGCCGCGATCACGCCTTCATCGGCATCTACCAGGACAGCGTCACGCCGATCCTCTGGCTCGACCCGACGACGAACCGCGACGGCTCGCCGCGCTGGTCGCCCGACGGCTCTCGCATCGCGTTCGTGCGCCGACCCGGCACGGGCGGACCGCCGCAGCCGATCCTCGAGCGACGGCACCAGCCGTGGTCGATCTGGACCGCCGACGCGCGCACCGGCCAGGCGCGCGAGCTCTGGCGCGCGCCCGAGACGCTGCCCGGCTCGCCGCCGAGCACGCAGGGCGGCACCAACCTGCACTGGGCCGCCAACGGCCGGATCGTGTTCCTCTCCTACATGGACGGCTGGCCGCACCTGTACTCGATCGCCGAGACCGGCGGCGAGCCGCTGCTGCTCACGCCCGGCGACTACATGGCCGAGTACATCAGCATCTCGCCCGATCGGCGCACGCTCGCCTTCACCGCGAACGCCGGCGATACGCCGGACGACATCGACCGCCGCCACATCGTGCGCGTGCCGGTCGACCGCGCCGAGCCCGAGGTGCTCACCCCCGGCACCGGCCTCGAGTGGACGCCGGTCTTCACCGGTGACGGCACGTCGATCGCGTTCATCGGGGCGACGTCGCGCCGCCCGCCGCTCCCGGCCGTCATGCCCGCCCGCGGCGGCGCCGTCCGCTGGCTCGCCGAGGACCGCATCCCGGCCGACTTCCCGACGCAACAGCTCGTGGTCCCGCGCAGCGTCACCTTCCAGGCGAGCGATGGCGTCACCGTCTATGGTCAGATCTTCGAGCGCGCGGGCGGCGCGGCGCAGAAGCCGGCCGTGATCTTCATCCACGGCGGACCACCGCGACAGATGCTGCTCGGCTGGCACTACTCCGACTACTACGCGAACGCCTACGCCGCGCAGCAGTATTTCGCGAGCCGCGGCTACGTCGCGCTGTCCGTCAACTACCGGCTCGGCATCGGCTACGGCTACGACTTCCATCGGCCGCCCGAGGCCGGCGCGCGAGGCGCGGCCGAGTACCGTGACATCGTGGCCGCCGGCCAGTACCTGCGCTCGCTGCCCCAGGTCGACCCGTCCCGCATCGGCGTCTGGGGCGGCTCCTACGGCGGCTACCTGACCGCCATGGCGCTGGCCAGGGACTCCGACCTGTTCGCCGCCGGTGTCGACATCCACGGCGTGCACAACTGGGCCGACCGCTTCGCGCCGCCGGCGGCGCGCTATGAGCCCACCGACCGCGAGCAGGCCGCCGACGTCGCCTGGCGCTCGTCGCCTGTCGCTTACATCGACACCTGGCGCTCGCCCGTGCTGCTCATCCACGGCGACGACGACCGCAACGTCCGCTTCGCCGAGACCGTCGACTTGGCCCGCCGCCTGGAGCTCGCCGGCGTGCCCTTCGAGGAGCTGATCATCCCCGACGACACGCACCACTTCATGCGCCACGCGAACTGGGTGCGCGTCAACCGCGCGACCGCCGAGTTCCTCGACCGCCACTTCGGCGTCGGCGTGGCGAGCACGCCGCAGCGGTGATCGCCTGGGCAAAACCGACACGCGCTTAGGTGAATGACGCCGGAATGGCTCGAACCGATGGCCGCGACGCTCACGCAGGAGCGCTTCACGGACCCCGCGTGGCTCTTCGAGCGGAAGCTCGACGGCATTCGCCTGCTCGCGTTCAGCGACGGTACCGATGTACGGCTCCTCTCGCGCAACCGGCTACCCCGTCACCTGCCGCACGTCGCCGAGGCGATCCGCAAGCTGCCCGTGCATGATGTGGTGCTCGACGGCGAGGCCGACTGGGATGAGCGGAGTGCCGTCGCCTATCACGTCTTCGACATGCTGTGGCTGAACGGCCGTTCTCTTACCGCGCTGCCGCTCGTGGAACGCTACGCGCTGCTCGACGCGCTCCCGCTCGCACCGCCGCTCGGGCGCGTGGCTGCACTCGACGGGCCGGAGCCGTGGCAGCGCGCCTGCAGGGAAGGGTGGGAAGGCGTCATCGCGAAGCGGCTCGACTCGCCCTACGAGCACCGGCGCTCGCGCAGCTGGCTGAAGATGAAGTGCGAGGCCACGCAGGAGCTGGTCGTCGGCGGATTCACCGACCCGCAGCGCAGCCGCGTGGGCCTCGGTGCGCTGCTCGTAGGCTACTACGATGACGGCGACTTCGTCTTCGCCGGAAAGGTCGGGACCGGCTTCGATACGAACATGCTGCTCGCGCTGCGTGAGCGACTCGATGCCATCGAGACTCCGCAGCCACCGTTCACGAAGGCGGTCGGCCTGCCTCGCGTGCGGGCACACTGGGTGCGGCCGGAGATCGTCGTGGAGGTGGCATTCATCGAATGGACCGTGCACGGCAAGCTGCGCCACTCGCGACTGCTGGGCATCCGGGATGACAGGTCGCCGCATGACATCGTCCGCAAGCCGTGACCGCGTGAGCATCACGCATCCCGAGAAGGTGCTGTTTCCCGAGGACGGCATCACCAAGGGCGAGCTGGCTGATTACTACCGGATGATCGCTCCGCTGATGCTGCCGCACATCGTCGGGCGGCCCGTCACGATGGAGCGCTTCCACCGCGGCATCGGTGAGAAGGGATTCTATCAGAAGAGCGTGACGAAGGGGTTCCCCGCCTGGCTGGAGCGCGTGGCGGTGCCGAAGAAGAACGGTACGGTCTACCACCCGCTCGTTACCGACACGGAATCCCTGCTCTGGCTCGCGAACATGAACTGCATCACGCCGCACGTGTGGACCGCGCGCGCTCCCGATCTCACCCACCCGGACCTGCTCGTCTTCGATCTGGATCCGTCCGCGGATGATGCCGCTGCGCTGCGTGACGCCACGCTCCTCGTGCGCGACACGCTCGCCGAGCTCGGCCTCACCAGCTGGGTGAAGACGTCGGGGTCGAAGGGCTTCCACGTCGTTGTCCCGCTCGCTGGCACCTCGGACTACGGCGAGTGCGCGCCGTTCGCACACGCGTGCGGCCGTCTCCTCGTGCAGCGTCATCCGGACACGTTCACGCAGGAGTTCTTAAGGCGGATCGCGGCGGTCGCATTCTGATCGACACCGGTCGTAACGAGTTCCATGCGACGTACGCCGCTCCGTATGCCGTGCGGGCGCAGAGCGGCGCGCCGATCTCCGCGCCCTGCACGTGGCAGGAGGTGGAGCGCGGTGACATCCGTCCGCAGTCGCTCACGCTCCAGCAGATGGCCGGGCGCATGGCCGCTGTCGGCGATGTATGGTCCGGGCTGCACGCGCACGGTCAGACGCTGGGGAGCGCAATCAAGCAGTTGCGGCAGGCCACGCATGGAGCCACCTGAGTACCGAGGTCGAGCCGCTCGACACGCCGGCTTACGGTGGCCGCATCGTCCAAGAGCTGCTCGGCCACAAGAGCGTCAAGACCACCGTGGTCTACCCGCATAGACTGCTCCGTGGCCATGCTATGCTGCGCCCCGCGCAGCCTAACCCGCTTGCCTACCTTTCTTGCTCCTGACGCGACCGCCGGGTAGCGTCACCGGTTCCAGGGCGGACGCTGCCGGGTCCGGCCGGCGCTTCGCCGGCCCCGTGGGTAGCCGATTCCGGCGGCGCGTCTGCAGGTCCAGAGAGTAGTTGGGCGGCACGGATTATCCGGGTTCAACGTTCCGTCTCGCCCCGCTCGTGAGGTATTCCCCTGACTCAGTTCTCGTGACACGGAGATTGCTTTGAGATTGCCCGCGTTGATGCTGCTGATCCTCCCCATCGTTTCCTGCGCACCAGCGCGGCATAGCTCCTCTCCGACGGAGCCTGCCTACGATTTGCCGGCGTTCGCGCGGGCACTCGACTCGCTGCGTACGGCCGCGCGGATTCCCGGGCTGTCTGCCACAGTAGTCAAAGACGGAGAGGTCATCTTCGCCCGTGGCTTCGGATACGCCGACCTGGAGCGGCAGATTCCCGCGACACCGGAGACCCCGTACGATATCGCCTCGGTCACCAAGCCCATCTCGGCCGTTGTTGCCCTGAGGCTGGTGGAGGATGGTCTGCTCGACCTTGACCGTCCCATCGCGCAATACAGCGAATGGGCAGATTTCTGCAGGGATTTCAGCGAGCAGCCCTCGATCTTCGCCCCGGAGCTGCGCTGTGAATCTCCGCAGCACTCGCTCCGCCACCTGCTGACGCACACCGCCATCGGCCGTCCCGGGGCGCAGTTCTCCTACAATCCCATACTGTATTCGTGGGCCTCGCGCCCCATGATGGACGCCGCCGGCACGTCGTTCTCCCGCCTGGTAGAGCAGTATGTCTTCCAACCCGCGGGAATGGCGCGGTCCGCACGAACCTATCGCGACCTACCACTGCGTGAAGACCTGGCCGCGGCGATTGCCATCCCGTACCACGTCGACAGCACCGGAATGATGGTGCGTTCGCCCGAGAAGGGGCCGCAGGGCGACGGTGCCGCCGGCGGCGTGATCTCCACGGTTCTGGACCTGGCCCGGTTCGATGTCGCGCTGGATCGGGGCGAGCTGATCTCGCCCGCGTCGTACACGGCCATGATGAGACCCATGCGCTCGCACACCGGCGAGTCTCTGCCCTACAGCGTCGGCTGGTTTGCCCAGCGGTACGCAGGTCATGAGCTCCGCTGGCACTCGGGCTGGTGGCCCGACGCGTATTCGGCGTTGTACCTCAAAGTTCCTGACGAGAACCTGACGCTCATTCTGCTCGCAAATAGCGAAGGTGTGTGGTGGGACAATCCGCTTGGTTCTGCACAGGTGCAGCAGTCGAGCTTCGCTCGAGCGTTTTTCCGCGCATTCCTGTAGCGCCGCCCAACACGCGGATGAAGTGGACACAGGGCCGGGCATGGTTTTACGCATGTTCAAGTTTGGCGCACCGGCCCTGCGCCACTTATCCTTGAGTCGTTAGGCCGCTCGCTGGCGCATCGCTGGTACGCAGGTGCTGTTAACGCCGACTCCAGTTTCTCGTGCTGCATGGCCAGAGCACAGACTGTCGCATGAGCGTGGCATTACACTGAAGGCTACCTCAACCAAGGAGGCGCTATGCGTTTCGTTGTCAACACCATTACTGCGGCCACACTTCATATGGCCAACCAGCGTTTTCGCCCAGCAATGGTCCCCTGCGCAGCAGGAAATCTGGGCCTTCGAACAGGCTTGCTGGGAAACGCGTGAGCTACAAGTGAATCTGGACTGCCACCATGAGGAGTTCATGGGCTGGGGTGCCGCCAACGCTCTGCAGCAACCGACCAGCAAGCTTGACCGGCGCGTCAGCTTCCAGAGGAGCATCGCAACGACCGATATGGTTGCCCTCCACCTGCAACCGGTGAGCATCAAGGTGTACGGCAACACGGCCGTGGTCTTATACGTGGCGACGATTACCACGAGGAACAAGAGCACCGACGAAGTCCGCACCCGTACGGAACGCTGGACGGATGTCCTGATCCGTGACACAAGCAATCGCTGGCGCTGGATTGCCGACCATATGGGCCCGACGCAATAGATCGCCAGATGCTTTCCCGGTGCGGCTCGCGGCCTAACAGGGGCTTGGAGCGGCCGGGTGCTCACGCCGGGCCGAGAAGTGAGTGGCTGGAGGGCTCCATGACGAGGTCATTGACCATACGGCGCGGTTGGGGGGCTGTAGCGCCCGCCGCTCAAGCCCCGGTCCGTTAGGCAGCGTAAAGCGATGATGGACGAAGTCACGATAACGCCCGAAGAATGTGCTCGGCGCGTTCTACAGCGGGACCTCGGACGCCCGGTCGTGCGACATGACATGATGACGGTAGCGGGCCGTCCATGTACGATCTTAGGATCGGCCAGCGGCACGCGCCGGACGTAGCGATGAGTGTGTAGCTGCCGTCGACCCGATTAGGACGGCGACCTGGAACGAAGGCCCAGGGCGCGGAATGGTCACAGTGAATTCGCTCACTGACTGGAGGGTCGTCCTTTGGCCGAATGCGCGGATTAAGCCAGTGCGTAGCCAGCTCGCTGAGATCATCAAACGCTGTGAAGCAGCGGAGCTCGTCGGTTTCACGCGCGTTGAATTCCAGCTGAAACGCCAGGCTCCTGATCTCCACGCCCTCGGCGGCGTGCCGTGGCTCGTAGAGTCCTACTTGGGCACGCATACCGACAGCCTTCCTCCGTCGGAACCGGATTTACCGCCGCCCGTAGACGCAGTTTGGATCATGTACGGTCGCCGCGGTCTGCGTTGGCACGCGAAACCGTGGTCGTTCTTCGATGCGGTGATTCCTGCTGAATAGCGACGCCGGAACAATGTGCGGGTGGCGGGAACCGCCCCGCTGCCTAACGGGTGCGGTGAAGCTGACGGGCAGCTAATTCAAGCGCGAAGTAGCTGGTAAGAACTCGTATAGCAGTTCAAGCGTGAGCGCGCTGGTGTGGCCCGCAGCTTACCTCCAGTGCGTTAGGCGGCTTTCGATAGCGTTGCCTCGCGCGACGATCGTGACCCTTGCCCACGGGAAGGGGTTTCCCTTATTTGCACCACCCCAGCGGGAAGACTTCCAGCTTCTCACGACCCATCGCAAAACGTCGCAAACCGAAAGGATCGCCAAGATGCCCGATTGGGAGTTCAAGAGCCGTACTTACGACAACTGCAATTGCGACATGAACTGCGGTTGCCAATTCAACCTGCCCAGCACACATGGCTATTGTCAGACCGCCTACGTCGGCACCGTTGAAGAAGGCCATTTCGACGAAACGCCGCTGGCCGGCCTGAAGTGGGCGGGGCTTTGGAAATGGCCTGGAGAAATCGCGGCGGGCAACGGCACGCGCCAGATCATCATTGATGAGCGCGCAGACGAAGCTCAACGGGTGGCGCTCGAAACGATCATTTCGGGCAAGGCGTGCGCCCCCCTGAGCAATGTCTTTTCCGTCTATGGGTCCATGTGCGAGAACTTTCTCGACACGTTGTTCCTGCCGATCGAGCTCGAAGCGGATTTCGACCAACGAACGGCAACGGCTCACATCCCTGGCATCCTGAGCAGCCGCGGCAGACATCTGATCAACGAATTCAGCGGCGAACCGTTCCGCATTGCGTTGGCGCGCCCCAGTGGGAGCGTCGAGTTCACGTACGCGGAGCTCGGACTCGCAACGACCCGGGTGACCGGCGGGATGGACATGGCGTTCGAAAACTCCTATGGCATGTGGTGCGTTCACCACTTCAATCAGGACGGATTGATCCGGACTGAGTGATGTCGGGCCGGGCTCCCCTGACGGGGGACCCCCGACACGTCCGTTATCGACGGGTGCCGACGATCCATACAAAAGTCCGTGCCCGTGGGCCACTGGCTGGGCTACGCCACCCGGAGTCGCCTAATCAGATGACAGACACCCACCCTGCAATCAGCGCCGCACGTGAAGCCGAGCGCGAACTATGGCAGGAATATGGCTTGAACATGGTCGAGCGGTTTATCGAACTCGACAACCCACGGCTACGGGTTCGCATGCTCGAGTGCGGCAGCCCGTCTGGAGACCCCGTGATGTTTGTGCAGGGTGGGCTCGGCGAGGCGTGGGGATGGGCCGCGTTGCTCGCTAGGCTCACCGACTTTCGATGCATTACCCTCGATCGTCCCGGCGGCGGGCTCAGTGACGGTATCGATTTCCTTGAGGTGAATGTTCGTAAGGTAGCGGTTGGCGTACTCCAAGCAGTTCTCGATGCGGCAGCAGTGCGTCAGGCGGCCTTCGTGGCGAACTCGATGGGTGGGTGGTGGACGTTCCAGCTAGCAATGCAAGCGCCGGCACGCGTGTCACGCATGGTGATGATTGGCTGTCCCGCAGTGATCCCGAACACATCAGCCCCATTGCCTATGCGGCTAATGAGCCTCCCAGTGCTGGGCCGCGGGCTAGTCAAACTGATGTCGCCCGCGAATGCCACCAAGGCCCGCGATCTCCCGCGCTTTCTCGGGCATCCGGCTCCGGTCGGCCAGCGTTGGTCCGAAGCGGAGGCTGAGACCGTTTACCGTTTCGGAAACCTGCCCAACGTCCAGTCGTCCTGGCGCACGCTCCTTCGCCGGTTCCTCAGGCTCTGGGGATCCAGTCGCGGGATGCGGATCACGCCGGACGAACTACGCAGCGTCAAGCAGCCGACCCTCTTCATCTGGGGAAAGAACGATCCTTTCGGGTCGTCAGATGCTGGGCGCGCGGCCACGGACTTGATGGCAGAAGCACGCCTAGAAGTAGTCGGCATCGGTCACCTGCCGTGGTGGGATGAGCCAGACGAGTGCGCGCGCCTCGTCCGCGAATTCCTAAGTCCTTCAGGGAAAGGGACGGCTGGCTAACGACGGGTTGCACCTGACAGCGGAACCTCCGCGCGCCGCAGGTGAACCCGGAGGCGTTAGACCGCAGCACGTTTGTGGCGTCGTCGTCGACGCTTCACCGGTGGCTTGCTGACCGCCGGGAGCGCTTCGGGGTGTGCGGCGGCCACCCGCAGCAGTGCGCACAAACTTCGCCTGGCTGAACTGGAACCGCGCTCGTAGGACGGCGACATTCGGGGCGTCGGCGTGGAGCAGATCCTCCAGCTGGATGGAGAGTCGGAGTCGACATTCATCAACCCGTTGATCGGCTTGTCATCGAAGGCGAGGGGAGACAGCGGACTTTCAGAGCTGGACCGCAGCCAGAGGACCCAGATGCCGAGTGACACGAGCAGAGTCGGTGGCGAACGGCGGGCGCGGTTAGAGGTCCGACTGCTTGGTGTAGTCGAGATCATCTTGGACGGACGGCGTCTTCGCCCCTTCAACTCTCTTCGCTTGCAACGGCTTCTGGCATTGATCGCGTTACGGAGAGGCCCGCAGCACCGCTCACGACTCGCGTTCGAGCTCTGGCCCGACTCCACCGAACGTCAGGCGCGCACCAACCTCAGAAAGCTGCTCCACGAGTTCCGTCATTCCCTTCCCGACATCGGTGAGTTCGTCGAGATCGACAACGAGACTGTGCGGTGGATACCGACTGGGCCGAGCGAGGTCGACGTGCTGAGGTTCCGCGATGCCATTGCGGCCGGTGATTTCGAGCTCGCCGCGCGGCTCTATTCGGGCGATCTCCTTCCGGCTAGTTATGACAACTGGATCCTGGACGAGCGAGCGAAACTTCGAGCTGAGGCGTATGGGGCCCTCGTGCGGCTGGCAGAAGAGGCTGCGGAGCGCGACGACCACAGAGCCACGATCAGGCATGCCCAACGCATCATCGACCTGGAGCCGACCGACGAAGCGGCCGTGCGAATTCAGATGGAAGCACATCTCGCGCTTGGCGACAGAGCCGCGGCGCTGCGCTCCTACCACTGGTACGCAGAGCTGCTTGAGCGCGAGCTCGAGGTGGCACCGGGCGAGGCGATTCGGGCCATGTACCAACGGCTTCGGGCACTCGACCGCGAAGAAGTGCAGGGCAAGGACCTGGCACCTCTCGCCGAATCGCCTTTCGTCGGCCGCGACCTCGAATGGAACCAGCTCGAGGAGGTATGGAACACCGCGCGGGAGGGTGGGGCACATCTCGTGTTGGTGACCGGGGAACCGGGGATCGGAAAGTCCCGTCTCGCACTGGAACTCGGCCGCCGCGTTCGAGCAGAGGGACACGTGGTGGCATCGGCTCGTGCGTACGAGGCTGCGGGCAGACTGCCATGGGGTCCCGTCGTCGACCTACTCAGATCGGATGCTCTCCGAAGCTCCATTGACACGCTCGATACGGTCTGGAGGGCCGAGCTCGCTCGTCTCCTGCCCGAACTCCTCGACGCTTCCCAGCCATCTGGGCCGAGCCAGTCGGGCGACCCGGCTCAGCGTTACCGGTTGTTCGATGCTGTGAGCCGAGCCATCCTCGTCGGCGTCCGCCCGCGCTTGCTGATCATCGACGATCTGCAGTGGTGTGACACCGAGACCATTGAGTTGATCGGTTTCGTTATCCGTTCCGGACAAACGGCACCGGTGCTCATCGTCGGTACTGTCCGCTCGGAGGAGATCCCAGAGCAGCATCCGCTCGTTGGACTCGTCGACGCCTTGGGCCACGACCACGCAGTGACCACCGTGCTACTCGACCGACTCGACGAAGCCACTACCGCGACGCTCGCTGCCCGGCTACGCGCTGAAGACACGATCGATCCGGAATTGGCGGCACGACTCTGGAGCGAGACCGAAGGCAATCCACTCTTTGTCATCGAAGCTCTCCGAGCCGGGATCCCCGCTGGCGGAAGTCAGGCAGTGCTCACGCCGACGATGCGGGCGGTGCTGCGAGCCCGACTGGGCCAACTAACTGACGGCGCTCGGCGACTAGCCGAGGTGGCGGCTGTCATCGGTCGGCCCTTCTCGATCGGTCTGATGGTCTCGGCCACGGGGGTCGATGAGCACGAGCTCGTTGATCATGTCGACGAACTTTGGCGCCGACGGATCATCCGTGACCAGGGGCTCACGTACGATTTCAGTCACGACAAGCTTCGGGCGATTGCCCTGGAGATGGTCAGTCCAGCTCGTCGACGCCAACTCCACCGGGCCGTCGCCGAGGCGATCGCGGTCGCGCGTCACAAGGACATCGAAGCGGCCAGCCCGCAGCTGGCGGCACACTACGACCAGGCCGGCATGGTTGAACCGGCCATCAATGCCTACCGCGTCGCGGGGGCCCGAGCGGTGGCGGTATCGGCCCTCGATGAAGCGGTCACCATGTTTCGGCGAGCGCTCGCACTGCTCGCTGACGTGCCAACGTCACCCGACCGCGATGCGCTCGAGCTCGACATCCGGATCGCCCTCGGATCCCCCCTTGTTGCCCTCGAGGGATACGGTTCCAAAGGCGCGCACCAACTCTACGAGCGAGCCCTTTCGCTTTGCCGCAAGCTTCACAGACCCGTGGACCCGCCGATCCTCCGTGGTCTCGCCCTCGCCCGGCTGCAGGGCTGCCGCTTCGACGATTGCGATGAACTCGCTCGGGCCCTGCTCGACGATGAGAGTCGTGATCCGATCGCCAGGACAGAGGGCCGATATCTTATCGGCGTGAGCGCGTTCTGGCGGGGCGATCTGGCTACGGCCCGCCACTATCTGGATGGCGCTATCGAAGCCTATGACGTATCCCATCGCGACCAGCATCTGGCGTTGTACGCCCAGGACCCGAAGGCGGTTTGCCTCGTACGGCTGGCCCTCGTCGAGCTGTGGTCCGGAGATGCCGGTAGGGCGGACGAGACAGCACGATCTGCTCTTGAGATCGCCGTCAATCTCGATCATCTGATGACGTTTGGGTACGTCATCACTTACGCGGCGATCCTCGCGGACGAATCCGAAGATCTCGCCCGCCTCGCCGAGCTCCTCGCGGACGCCGACCTTCTATGGAAGCGTCTTTCGGAGCGTTACCTCATGGTCGTCCTGGAGGCCCTTCGGGGCTGGCTGGACGTCTGCGAGGGATCGGCTGGGGGCATCGAGAAGATCGTGCGGTCGGTGGCGCGCTCGCGTACCGAAGGGGAGACCCTCCACCTGACCTACACACTCCTTCTCCTCGCGCGGGCTCGCGCCAGGGTCGGCGAGTTCCGCGAGGGACGAGCCGCCACACGCGAGGGGCTCGCGTGGTCACACAGGTGCAACCAGCGCTATCTCGAGGCTGAGCTGTGGCGAGTCGACGGTGAGCTGGCTTATCGCAGCGGGGAAACCGAAGCCGCCGCCGCTTCTCTGCGCAGTGCCGTCGAGATCGCCAGCGCTCAAGGGGCTGGCTGGCTTGAGCTTCGGGCGCTCCACTCCTTCGCCAGTCGATTTCCCGATCGGACACTGCGTGAGCAGCTTGGGGACCTCATCGAGACTATCCCGTCGGGCCATGATCTCCCGGCGTTCCGGGCAGCCACCGGCCTTCTGAGCGAATCCGGTTGAGAGGGAACGCTTTCGGAACGCCCTAGGGTGCATCTTTGTGTGCGACGAGCAAAGGAGCACCCAATGAGCGACACAATCAAGGCATTGACCGAAGCGGTACGCGGTCGCGTCATCACCCCGTCCGATTCTGACTACGACGACGCTCGCTCTGTCCACAACGCCATGCACGACCGCAAACCCCGCGCCGTCATCCGGTGCGTGGATTCGGCCGACGTGATGGCCGCAGTCGCTGCCGGCCGCGACGGCGGCCTCGACCTGGCAATTCGTGGTGGGGGCCACAGCGTTCCCGGATTCGGCACGGTGGAAGACGGTCTGGTCATCGACCTGTCGAGGATGAACAACGTGCGGGTCGACCCGGTCAAGAAGGTCGCCCGGGTTGGGGGCGGCGCAACTTGGGGTGATGTCGACCATGCGACCTACCCGTTCGGCCTGGCAGCGCCCGGCGGGGTCATCTCGACGACTGGGGTTGGTGGCCTGACGCTGGGCGGCGGCATCGGCTACCTGACCCGCGGCGTCGGACTCTCCATCGACAACCTGCTGGCGGCCGATGTCGTGCTCGCCGATGGCCGGCAGGTCACGGCGAGCGATTACCAGAACGAAGATTTGTTCTGGGCCTTGCGCGGGGGCAGCGGCAATTTCGGTGTCGTCACCAGCTTCGTGTTTCAGCTCCACGAGGTCGGTGACATCGTGGGCGGCCCGATTTTCTACGAGCTCGACGATGCCGCGGCGGTCCTGCAGTGCTACCGCGAATTCATTGCGGATGCGCCCGAACAGCTCGGATGCTTCTGCGGCTGGCAGATTGCTCCTCCTCTGCCGTTCATCCCCGAGGACCGGGTCGGGGATCTGTTCTGTGTACTGGTCACGTGCTGGAACGGTCCACACGAGGAGGCTGAGCGAGTCCTTAAGCCACTACGCGACGCTGCCGAAGTGAAGGCGGAGCAGGTCGGCGTCATGCCGTTCCCGGCCCTGCAAAGCGCCTTTGACTTCTTGGTCCCGAAGGGCATGCAGTATTACTGGAAAGCAGACTTCATCACCGAGCTCACCGACGAGGCGATCGCTGCTCACGTCGAGCATGGCAAAAAGACACCGCACATCAGCTCGAGCATGCATCTCCAGCCGATCAACGGTGCGGCGCAACGGGTCGGCGCCAACGAGACCGCGTTCGGTCACCGGGACAAGCGCTTTGTCCCGTTGATCCTGGGAATCTGGTCGGACCCTGCCGACAACGAGGCCAACATCAAGTGGGTGAAGGACTACTACGCAGCTATTCATCCCCACTCGGGCAGCGATGGGGGCTACATCAACTTCATGTCCAGCGACGACGACCAACGTGCGGCTGCAAACTATGGCGCCAGCTACGAGCGGCTCGCAGCTGTGAAGGCGACCTATGACCCGGACAACCTCTTCCACATCAACCAGAATATCGCTCCGGCGAAATCGGATTAGAGGAGGATCCACGAAATGAATGATCAATGGCTGTTCAAGAGCGAAACCTATGACAACTGCAACTGCGCCGTGAATTGTGGTTGCCAGTTCAACTTGCCTAGCACCCACGGCTATTGCCAGTCGGCCTTCGTCGGTAACATCGTTGAAGGTCATTTCAACGATACGCCGCTTGCGGGGCTGAATTGGGCGGCGCTGTACAAGTGGCCCGGCGAAATCGCGGAGGCAAATGGTAAACGCCAGATCGTTATCGACGAACGTGCGGATGAAGCACAACGGATCGCGCTTGAAACGATCATCTCAGGCGGCGCATGTGAGCCGTTGAGCAATCTGTTCGCCGTATTCGCGTCTACATGCTCGGAATTTTGCGAGACATTGTTCCTGCCGATTGGTCTCGAAGCAAACTTCGAACTCCGAACTGCCAAGGTCGATATCCCGGGCGTCATGACTAGCATCGGCAAACCGATGATCAACGAGTTTAATGGAGAGCCGTTCCACGTTGCGCTGGCTCGCCCTAGTGGCAGTTTTGAGTTTACCTATGCAGAAATCGGACTAGGCACGACGTCGGTGACGGGTGATATGGAGATGGCGTACGAGGATTCCTGGACCCATTTTTGTATTCACCACTTCAATCAGGATGGGTTGGTCCGCGAAAGATCGAGGCTCACAGCCTGGCTTGGCACGTGAGTCCGCGGTCGCTTGAACAACCCAACAGCATGGCGGGGCTCCTCACTAAGGCAAAACGTCAGCCCGTGAATTCTACTAACGTGCTCGAGGTGGCGCTTCGTCGAGACCGAGTAGTAGTGATTCTCGTTCTTTGGCGGTGATTGCCGGCAGCGTGGCTGTATCTTTTAGCCGGAGCGGGCACGGGCATGTATCCCCCACGAGATGGGCGTGCTCGTTCCGGCTCAAATGAGCATGGAGCCGTCGATGCCGGGCACGGCCAGCATGTCCGGCCACGAGACGATGACGGGGGCCAGCGGACACTCGAGTGCAGGTCTCCGATTAGCTCCCTGTTTGCGCATTGGCGCACCGGCGTCGGGGGCGCATTCAGGATGGGCACTGAGCACGGCGCATTCTGCTTAGGCTGTTGTTGGTTCCGGTAACGTGTCGGCGACGGCTGCTCGAGCACCTCATGATCACCCGCCACGTCAAGGATCTGCACGTCCGGTAAGGCCACGTGAAGGCGACGATACTCCTCGGAACGCTCAAGAAGGAGGGTCTCTCGAATACCGCGACCCTCAGCGAATTCCTCTCCCAGCGGCTGGAGCGGAGCGGTATCACGTGCGAAACGATCCGACTCGTAGACCACCGGATCCTGGCCGGCACATACTCCGATATGGGTGCAGGGGACGAGTGGCCGGCGATTCTCAAGAAACTCCTTGATAGCGAGATCATCATTCTCGCGACCCCAATCTGGTGGAGCAATCACTCGTCGCTGATGCAGCGCGTCATCGAACGCCTCGATGAGCTCCACGACATGGTGCTGGCCGGGAAACCCTCGCCACTCGAAGGCAAGGTGGGTGGCATTGTCATTACCGGTGATTCAGATGGGGCTCAGCACGTCATTGGTAACCTGTGCAACTTCTTCAACGGCATCGGACTGCTGATCCCGCCCTACGGCACTCTTTCAGTCCTCTGGGAACAGCAGCGCAAGGGCTCGAGTCCCACGAAGGACGAGCTGCTTCAGAAGTACAACGCCGATTACACGGCGACAGCCGACAAATTAGTTCAGCAACTCGTCGCGTTCGCTCCGCGCGCTTGACGCCGCCGAACCTGCGAGCGTCAACGAACTGCGACATCGCGCTCGAGCACTGGTCCCGACGGCCAGCCGGTTCCGGGATAGTCGTGGATGACCCGAAGCTCGTACGTGCCTGGCGCCAGGCCGCTTATCAGGGCGGTATACCGGAACGTGCCGATCACGTCGTAGCACCCTTCGCCTTCACGAACGATCGTGATGCGCAGTGTGACGCGAGAGCCCGATCGGCTCGCCTCGCCGGTCAGCTGCTGGCATGGATCGGGAGTGGATAGCCGGCTGGTCACCGTGAGCTGCCCGACGTCGCCCGAGACCTCGAACTCGGGCTGCTCCAGCCACTGTCCGTGCCCCGCAGGCTCGACGGAGAAATCCAGCTCCACGGAGTTGGCGTCCGTCAATCCCTCCAGATAACAGCCGGAGAGCAGGAAGAGCGGGAAAAGTAGCGTGATCGGCGCGCGATTCATTGTACGTCGGTACATTGCCGGTGCCGGATGCGGGCGGTGGCGCCATCTGTGGGCGGATCGGACTACTGTGTCTACCTCGTCAACGGCCGACTGCGTTCGGATGTGACGGCACTCCGGCCGCCTCGGGCTACGGACGACCGACCTCAGCGGTTGACGGTTACAGGACGACACGGAGGCAATGATGCAGACTGACCCGACCCCGAATGTCCAGCACTCGCTGTCGGAAATCGGCAACTGGTTCATCGCGAACCAGGCGCGCCTGCTCACGGCCGTGGTCCTGCTCGCGGTGGGCGTCCTGCTGGCGGTGCTGCTGCGTGCGCTCGTCGTGAGGCTCCTGCGCGCCCTCGAGCGAGCGATGCCGGGACGAGCGTTCCGCACGTCCTTCGCCGGTTTCGGGCGCGATTGGAGGGTCTCCGACATCGTCGGCGCCGTCGTGTTCTGGGCCGTGCTGCTCTTCTTCGTCGCGACCGCCGTGCACGCGCTCGGGCTGCCGCTGCTGAGCGGCGCGGTGGCCACGCTGTCGCAGTTCGTGCCTCGCGTGCTGGCCGCCGTGCTGATCGTGGTCGTGGGGCTGGTCCTCGGCAACCTGGCGCGCGGCGCGGTGGTGGCCGCCGCGGCCGGCGCCGGCACGCCGCTGGCGCCCGCCATCGGGCAGATCGTGCGCGTGGCGATCGTCATTGCGGCCGCTCTCATCGCCGCGACCGAGCTGGGTGTGGACACCACGCTGCTCACCGCGATCCTCTCGGTCGCGTTCGCGGCGCTGCTCGGCGGCTTCGCCATCGCGTTCGGGCTGGGCGCGCGCACGGCCATGAGCAACATCATCGGCTCGCATTACGTGCGGCAGACGTTCGAGCTCGGCCAGGCGATCCGCGTCGGCCCGATCGAGGGGACGATCACCGCGCTCACGTCGACCTCCGTCATACTGCAGACCCCTGACGGGCGCGTGATCGTGCCCGCGAAGCAGTTCGGTGAGGTGCCGTGGGTGCTGGTGGTGAAGGGAGGCGCGTCATGATCGCGGAGGAGCGCCTGGCGCGCGCCTTCCTGGATTCACAGCCGCCGCGCGCGGCGATGACGCTGGAGCAGATGCCGGTGACGCAGGCCGTGGCCGTGCTGCGGGCGGTGCCCGCACCATCGGCCGCCGCCGTGCTGCGCGAGATGACGCCGCCGCACGCGGCCGACTGCGCCGGTCGGCTCGCGTCGGAGGAGGCGGCCGGGATCGTGTCGGTGATGGTCACCGACGATGCCGCGGCCGTGGTGCGTGCCATGGAGGCCGAGCCGCGCGAGCGGCTGCTGGCTGCCCTGCCCGCGGACACGCGTGCAGACCTCGCGCGCGTGCTCCAGTACCCGCCAGGCACGGCGGGCGCCGTGATGGATCCGTCGATCGTGCAGCTGCCGGACGACGTCGCTGTCGCGAATGCGCGTGCGCGGCTGCGCCGCGCCGGGCGCGGGTTGCTCTACTACCTCTACGTCGTCGATCGCGAGCACCGGCTCGTCGGCGTGCTGGACATTCCGGAGCTGTTGCTCGCGCGGCCGCGTGATCCCGTGAGCAGCGTCATGCACCGCGACGTCACGCGCCTGTCGGCCTGGCTGCCGGTAGCGCTGGTCCGGGAGCACGCCGGTTGGCACCGCTACCACGCGCTGCCGGTCGTCGACGAAGCAGATCGGCTGCTCGGCGCCATCCGCTACCAGACGCTGCGCCGACTCGAACGCGAGGCGGCCGGTCGCGGGCCGGATCCCGCGCTGCTCACGGCACGTGCGCTCGCCGAGCTGTTCCAGCTCGGCACGCGGGGCCTCATCGCCGGCGTGGCCGGGGCGGCGCCGGCGGGCCGGGATCTCGAGTCTCAGGCCGGCCGCGCCAACGCGGCCGAGGGCGAGGTGCCCGATGCGCGATGAGACGACGGCAGGGCTCGCCACACTGGCGCGAACCTATGTTCGCGAGTTTCCCGACCAGGCCTCGCGGCGCATCGCCGAGCTGTCGGTCGAGGAGATCGCGCAGCTCCTGCACACCGAGCCAGTGCGAACCGCCGTGCGGCTGCTGGAGCGCCTCGAGCCGAGCGGCGCCGCCGAGGTGCTCGCGGCGCTGCCGCCGGAGCTCGCGCGCGACGTCGCCACGGCCATGGATCCGGCGCGTACCGTCGCGATCGTCGGCTGGCTGGACGAGGATGCGCGCGACGCACTGCTCGACCGGCTCGACGCGGGACTCGCGCGCGAGCTACGGCGCATGGCCGAGTACCCGCCCCAGACTGCGGGCCGTCTCATGGACCCGCGCGTGCTCGGCTTCCGGGCCGGCACCACCGTGCAGCAGGCGCTGCGGCGGTTGCGCGCCGTGCGCGAGCGCCGCGTCGCCGACGTGTTCCTGACCGATGACGAGCATCGCCTCACCGGCAGTGTGCCGCTGCAGACGCTCGCGGTCGCGCCGCCGAGCGAGCTGCTCGAGACACTCGCGCGGCCGGCGGTCGCGGTGCAGGCGGTCGATCCTCAGGAAGAGGTCGTGGAG
Source organism: Longimicrobiales bacterium (assembly GCA_050732635.1). Taxonomy (GTDB): domain Bacteria; phylum Gemmatimonadota; class Gemmatimonadetes; order Longimicrobiales; family RSA9; genus JBOHRE01. Next base: position 18,833 of record JBOHRE010000051.1, read on the forward strand.
CGCTTCACCAGCGCGCGGCTCACCAGCCTGCCGGTCGTCGACTTCGATGGCCGGCTGCTCGGCGTGATCCGCCATGACACACTGGCGACGACGGCGCAGGAGGACGTCGCCGCGGACATGCAGGCGATGGTGGGCGCGAGCCGTCAGGAGCGCGCGCTGTCGCCGGTGTCCTTCGCCGTGCGGAAGCGGCTGCCCTGGCTCGAGATCAATCTGGCGACGGCGTTCCTGGCCGCGTCCGTGGTCGGCCTCTTCGAGGGCACGATCGCGCGCTTCACCGCGCTGGCGGTGCTGCTGCCCGTCGTCGCCGGGCAGTCGGGCAACACCGGCGCGCAGGCGCTGGCCGTGACCATGCGCGGGCTCGCCATGCGCGAGATCCGGATCGGCCAGTGGCTGCGCGTGACGCGCAAGGAGGCGAGCGTCGCGCTGCTCAACGGCATCGCCGTGTCGCTGACGACGGCGGCCGGCGTGTTCCTGTGGAGCCGCTCGCCGGGGCTCGCGCTCGTGATCGGCACCTCGATGGTGCTGTCGATGATGGCAGCCGGCGTGGCGGGCGTGCTGGTGCCGACCATGCTGACCACGATCGGGCAGGATCCGGCGCAGTCGTCGTCGATCATTCTCACGACCGTGACCGACGTCGTCGGCTTCGCCAGCTTCCTCGGCATCGCGACGCTGCTCTCCGGACTGTTGTGATCGGGAACTTTCTCGCTGGGCGCCGCATCGTTCTAGTAGCGCGCGGCATCATTGCCGCGATAGCGCTCGAACCACTTCACCGGAGCACAGCCATGAAGCACATCATCATTGCCGTTGTCGCCCTGCTTCTGCCCGGCGCGCTGGCCGCGCAGTCGCACGGTGCGCCCAACGGCGAAGCCAGCCACGTCATCGTCGCCATTCCGGGCACGTTCGAGTTCGCGCCCGCGCCGCCATCGCTGCCGCCGGGCGCGAGGCTGGCGGTGCTGGAGGGCGATCCGTCGAAGGAGGGCGCGTTCACCATGCAGTTGTGGATGCCGTCCGGCTATCGCATTCCGCCGCACTTCCATCCGGCGGACGAGCACGTCACCGTGTTGAAGGGCGCGTTCCACGTCGGCATGGGCGAGGTCTTCGATGCGGATGCGGCGACCCGGCTGCCCACGGGCACCTTCGCCGCGCTGTCCGCCGGCGTGCGGCACTACGCGTTCACCGAGGGCGAGACGATCATCCAGCTCCATGGCAACGGGCCCTGGAGTCTGACGTACGTGAACCCGGCCGACGATCCGCGCCGCTGAGGTGGCACCGGCCGAGGACCTGCGCGCGCGTTTCGAGACGGAGACGACGCGGCTGCTGCCGGAGCTGTACGGCGCGGCGCGGCGTCTGACCGGCGAGCACGCGGACGCGGAGGACCTGGTGGCGGAGGCGGTCGCGCGCGCGTGGCAGAACCTGGACGCGCTGCGCGACCCCGACGCGTTCCGTGGTTGGCTGTTCCGCATCCTGACGAACGCGTTCCTGATGCAGCGCCGCGCGCGCTCCGTGCGGCCGGACGAGGAGTCGCTGGAGGAGTATGATGGCGACGTCGCCAGCGCCGACTTCTCCCTGTTCGAGAAGCTGCACGCGCCGATCCTGCTCTGGTGGGGCAATCCCGAGCGCGAGTTTCTGAACAACCTGCTGCGCGAGGATCTCGAGCGCGCGGTGGCGGCGCTGCCCGACGCGTTCCGCGTCGTGGTCGTGCTGGTGGACGTGCAGGGCTTCTCCTACCAGGAGACCGCCGCTGCGCTGGACGTGCCGGTCGGTACCGTGCGCTCGCGGCTGGCGCGCGCGCGCTCGCGGCTGCAGCAGCAGTTGTGGCAGCACGCGAGCGATGCCGGCCTCGTGCCGCCACAACCCGAAGCCTGAAGAAGAGAGGGGCGTTTTGAAGAAGAGAGGCGCAACGAACGTCGGCGATATCGATTGCGAGCAGGCGCTGCGCGACCTGGCCGTCTACCTGGACGGCGAGCTGGCCGGCCCGCGTGCAGCCGAGATGGCCCAGCACCTCGAGCGCTGCCGCAGCTGCTACTCGCGCGCCGAGTTCGAGAAGGGGCTGAAGGCGCAGCTCGCGGCACTGCGGCACGAGCCGCCGGGCGAGGCGCTCGAGGCGCGCATCCGCGAGCTGATCGCCCGCTTCCCTGACGCAGGGACGACCTGAACCCGTAACGTTGTGGCGACGCCGGCCGCGTGCGTACACGGTCCTGCCTCGACTCACCGGAGGAACCCGATGGTCGTGATCAGCAGTTATCAGCGCGATGAGATCCTGGACGCCGTGCGCGCGATGTACACGCAGGTCGCGCGGCGGCCCGAGCAGACGTTCCATTTCCCGACCGGCCGCGCCGCCTGCGAGTTCGTCGGTTACCCGGCCGCTCAGCTCGACACGCTGCCCGCTGCGGTGCTCGAGTCGTTCGCCGGCGTCGGCTATCCGTTCGCGGCGGACGCGATCCGGCCGGGCGACGTCGTGCTCGACATCGGTTCCGGCTCCGGCACCGACGCGTTCCTGGCCGCCGCCGCGGCCGGCCCCGAGGGCACGGTCTACGCCCTCGACATGACACGCGCGATGCGGGACAAGCTCGAGGCCAACCTGCGCGACGCCGGGCTCGACAATGTGCGCGTCATCGACGGCAACGCCGAGTCGCTGCCGCTGCCGGACGCCTCCGTCGATGTCGTGACCAGCAATGGCGTGCTGAACCTGGTGCCGAACAAGTACGCCGCGATCGCGGAGATCGAGCGCGTGCTGCGGCCCGGCGGCCGCGTGCAGATCGCCGACATCGTGCTGGGCGAGAACCCGCCCGCCACCTGCGACGCCGATCCGCAGCTCTGGGCGGAGTGCATCGTCGGCGCGACGCAGGAGCCCGCCTACCTCGATTACTTCCGCGACACCGGCTTCAGCGGTGTCGCGGTGCTCTCGCACCTGGACTACTTCGCGCGCAGCGCGAACCCGGAGACGCGCGAGGTCGCGCGCTCCTTCGGCGCGCGGGCCATGGTCATGCGCGCGACGAAGCCGGCACGCAGCGCGCAGGCCGAGGTCGGCGACGTCGCTGCCGCCGCGCCGTCGCCCGACCGCGTCTTCGATGCCGGCGAGAAAGGCTGCGGCGAGCTGGCGCCGTTGATCCGCACCGAGCTGCGCGCGGTCGAGCCCGGCCGCGTGCTGGCCGTACACTCGCGCGCCGAGGGCGTGGCGCCGGAGATCGAGGCCTGGTGTCGCATGGCGGGGCACGAGTTCCTCGGCGCGCAGGCCGATCGCCCGACGCGCATCTACTACATCCGCAGGAAGCGTGACTAGGAGGCTGGGTATGGCACGACTGGTCATCAATGCGAGTCATGCGCTGGACGACCCCGAGCGCGCAACACTCGCCTTCATCATCGGCGCGACCGCCGTCAGCGCGGACCAGGACTGCACGATCGTGCTGACCATCGAGGGCGTGCGGCTGGCCGTGGCCGGCGTCGCCGAATCGATCCAGAAGGAGGGCTTCAGGCCACTCGGCGAGCTGTTCACCGAGTTCGTGCAGGGCGGCGGCGAGGTCTGGGCCTGCGGCGCGTGCTGCAAGCCGCGCGGCATCGGCGAGGCGGACATGCGCGCGGGCGCACGCATGGTCGGCGCGTCGAACGTGGTCGAGGTGCTGCTGCAGAGCGGCGCATCCTTTTCCGTCTAGCTCACGAGAGCATCTTTTTCCCCTCTAGCTCACGAGCGCATCCTGATGAGTACGACCCAACCGCTCCCCGAGCTCGATCTCACTTCGCTGCGCGAGGCGATCCAGCACGAGTACGAGCTGGTCGCGCGCGAGCCGAAGCGAGGCTTCCACTTCCACACCGGCCGGCCGCTCGCCGCGCTGCTCGGCTACCGCGACGAATGGCTGACGGGTCTGCCCGAGAGCGCCCTCGAGTCGTTCGCCGGCACCGGTAACCCGTTCAGCCTCGGCGCGCTCGCGCCCGGCGACAACGTGGTCGACATCGGCTGCGGCGCCGGCATCGACAGCCTGATCGCCGCGCGCATGGTCGCGCCTGACGGCTGCGTGATCGGCGTCGACATGACGCCCGCCATGCTGGACAAGGCGCGCCGCGGCGCCGACGACGCCGGCATCGCCAACGTCGAGTTCCGCCACGGTTACGGCGAGTCGCTGCCGGTCGAGGACGAGTGGGCCGACATCGTCATCTCGAACGGCGTGCTCAACCTGATGCCGGACAAAGCGGCGGCACTCGGCGAGATGGCGCGCGTGCTGAAGCCCGGCGGTCGGCTGCAGATCGGCGACATCCTCGTGCAGAAGCCGGTCTCCGAGGTGTCGAAACGCAAGATCGATCTCTGGACCGGTTGAATCGCCGGTGCTCTCCTCGAGGGAGAGCTCAAGGCCACGGTCGTGGCCTCCGGCTTCACCGACTTCGAGATCACCTGGCGGGCCGACGTCTTCAGGGGCGCACCGCAGTCCAGCAGCGCCGCCAAATTCGGCACGCTCGGCATCAACTTCCGAGCGACGCGTGCGGTGAGCGACGCCGAATGGCAGGCCGCGCTCGAGCAGCTCGCCTGCGAGACGTAGCCGCGCCGCGTCAAAGCAGCTCGCCGAAGAGCTCCGCCAGCGCGAGCCGAAAACCGGGGAGCAGATCGCCACCCTGGATCGTGTCGCCGGCACCGAGCACCTGTGCGTGCGCGCCTGGGCCATATATGTGCGCTCGCCCCGCGAACGGATCGATGACCCACACCTGCCGCGTGCCGGCAGTGAGATACTGTTCGACCTTGTCCTCCACGGCCGTCCAGCGGTCGGATGGCGACACGACCTCCACCGCCAGGTCCGGCGCGAGCGTCCAGAATCCGACGGGCGGGCGTGGCGGCAGCCGCTCGGCGGCGATGAACGCGCTGTCGGGTCCGCGCACGGTGGCCTGTTCGCCCGGCAGGCGGAACCCGGTTTCGACGAGCACGCGCCCAAGCCCGTTCGACCGCACGTGCTCGTTCAGCGCCGACACCAGCCGCATGACCACTTCGCCGTGCACACCGCCCGGTCGCGGCTCGCGAACCATTCGCCCCCGCACCAGCTCGATCCGGTAGGCGTCCTCTTGCGGCAGCGCCTCGAACTGCTCGACCGTGAGCGGCGCCGCGCCCGCGGCCTGCGAGTACTCGACCATACGGCAAAGATGCCCCGGCCGCCGCCGGCGCGGAATAGCGAGACCGGCCATCGTGGACCAAAGGCCACGGGCGCGCCAACCCTGGGCCGCAGCCCGCCGCGACACCCCGGGACGCGGGCATCGGGTGCGCCGGCCCTATGCGTTTTGGTACAGGTTGTACAGCTCGCTGGCGACAGTCGGTACAGGTTGTACAGCTCGCTGGCAGCGGTCGGTACAAGTTGTACCAAAACGCATAGGGTCCCACACAGGGGTGATG
>JBOHRE010000052.1:0-24089 GCA_050732635.1 Longimicrobiales bacterium
CGCCCGCTCCGAGCTGGACGCGGCAGAGGCCGCGCTGCCGCCGCGTCCGCTACTCCTGGCCGGGGACGTGACGCCGGAGGCGCTGGTGCGGCTCATGGCATCCACCGGCGGCAGCATCGCGCTGCTCGCGCCGGAGGCTGACGCGCTCGAGCTGGCCGACGGGCGGTACTCCGACTCCGCGCGCGTGGACGAGCTGCTGCGCGCGTGGTCGGGGGAGTCGATCCGCGTGGACCGGATCGGGCGGGAGCCGCTGCAGGTTGTGCGGCCGGCGCTCACGCTCGGGCTGACGGTCCAGCCGGCCGCGCTGGACGCGCTCCGGCACGCCGACGTGCACCGGGGACGCGGGCTCTGGGGGCGCGTGCTCTGGTGCGCGCCACCGCACGGGCTCGGCTCGCGACTCACGGGCACGGCCGTGCCGTCGCACGACCTGGACGCGGCCGAGCGCTACACGCGCGTCGTCCGGACGCTGGCCGATGCCGGGTGGGCCGCGACGGAGCCCCAGACGCTGGCACTCTCGCCGGACGCGCTGGCGCTGATCCACACATACGAGGCCGAGGTGGAGCGGCAGCTGGGCGACGGCGGGCGGCTCGCTGCGACCCGCGACCACGCCGGCAAGGTCGTCGGGCAGGCCGGGCGACTCGCGGCGCTGCTCGAGCTGGCGGCACGCGCGGAGGATGGCCGGCCGCTGTGGTCGGCGCCGGTCGGGCAGTGGGCGGTGGACGGCGGGGTGCGGCTCGCGCGGGCGCTCACCACTCATGCGGTCCATGTCCTGGCCCCAGTCGTGGACGACGAGATGGCGGACCAGCGGTACCTGCTCCGCCGGATCCGGGAGATCAGCAAGGACGGTGCGGAGATCACCGTCCGCGACGTGCATCGGGGGACCGCCGACCGGGTGTCGATCGCGGAGGCGGAGAACCCCCGGCAGCGGCTCGCGGAGCTGCTGGACGGGCTCGTGAAGGCCGGGTGCATCCGGCTGCTGCCGGTCGAGCGGCCGGGGCCAGGCCGCACGCCGTCGCCGATCGTCGAGCTGCACCCGTCGCTGCGGATGCCCAGAGCATGCGCCCCCCCAGGCACCGATACTGTCAGTATCGTCAGGGCTGAGCAGGAGGTGACGCTGTGACCGCCGCCGCCGTGCTCCACCGACTGCACGACGCGGGAGTAGAGGTCGTGTTCGAGGCGCCGGACCAGATCCGCCTACGGGGTCCGCTCACTGACGAGCTGATCCGGCTGGCCAGGGCCGCCAAGCCCGAGCTACTGGCGCTGGTCCGCCCCCGGGTCCAGGTCCACGCCTGCACCGGCTGCGGACGGTTCCACTTCGCTGAGCCGGCCCCGGTGTGTTTCTGGTGCCGTCCCCGGAAATACCCTGACAATAATGACAGAAATGCGACGGCAGACACGACCCCCGCCGGTTCTGTCAGTTCTGTCAGGGTATTTCCTGAGCCGCAAGAAAAACGCACGTGCCCGTCCTGCGGCGGTGGGATGCACCAAACGGACGAGCCGGGCAGCGAGTGTTTCAGCTGCCGGCGGGTGCCGGACCGGGAAGGCGGGTCATGAGCCCGCCGCTGTCGCAGCACCTGGCGCTGGAGGTGGCCGCGGTCCGGCACCGTGGCCGGCCCCTGGATCCCGGCGCCCCCGTGCCCGGCTGCGGCTGCGCGCGCTGCACCGGCATCCCCGCGTCCGAGGTTCGACGTCGGCCACGCCGCCGAGCGCGTCGCGACCTGCGCCCCGCACTGGACGTGGACGCGGCCCGCGCTGCCCCGATCCTCGAAGTAGCTGCCATGCTCGGCATCGAACACCGGCACGGCTGGGCGCTGTGCCCGTTCCACGACGATCGCGACCCGAGCTTGCACCTGAACGCGACGAAGAATCGCGCGTTCTGCAATCCCTGCGGCCGGTCGTGGGATCCGATCAGCCTGCTGATGGCGCTGCGCGGCTGCGGGTTCGTCGACGCCGTCCGCGAGCTCGCAGCCGGGAGCGGAGGGTAAGCGTGCGGTCCTCCAATTCGAGCGACGACCTCAGCGCTGTTCGGGACGCGGAGGGCCTGGGGCGATGAACCTGCACGATCGCCTCCGCGCGCTCGTCGAGGTCCTACCCGAGGGCGCGACCGTGAACCTCTCGAGGGCCGACCTGCTCGCGCTGCTCGATGGGGATGGCGAGGCCCAGGGCGTGGCCGCGCCGGCGGACTACACGGTGGAGGACATCGCGGCAAGGTTCGACCGCTCGCCGAACACGGTTCGGGAGTGGATCCGCCGCGGCGAACTCGAGGCGTACCCGTTCGGCCGAGAGTACCGCATCACGCCCGCGGCGCTCGAGCAGTTCGTCCAGGCGAAGCGGGAATCTGGCCAGCAACGCGCGAGCCGCCCGCCCTCGACTCGCTCGAGCTCGGTGGCTGACCTGGGCAGCTGGCGCGATGAGCTGCGGAGCACCGGCTGAGCGGCTGACGGGAACGCACATTCTGATAAGGAAACCGCGGGCATTCGAGCCCGGAAAGGCAGGGATCAAATGAGCCTCACGAGCGGGCTGCTGGCGCTGGTCAGTGGCGGGCTGCAGGGCCAGCAGGAAGGAGCCGAGCGGGCGCGGCGTGCGGAGCAGGAGGAGGCCGAGCGGAAGCGGCGCGAGGAGCAGGACGAGATCCAGCGGCTGCTCGCACAGCTCCAGATCCTGCAGACGCCGGGTGTGTCCATGCCCGGCACCGAGATACCCGCGCCGCTCGAGGCCCCGCCGGGTGGCATCGGCCTGGCCGGTCGGCCGGACGCCGCCGCGCCGCAGGAGAGCGGTGGCGTGCCGACCGACATCACCCAGCTCGCGCGCCATGCTGTCGAGACCGGCAATGCAGTGGCGAGCGGCGCGACGGCCGAGCAGCCCGCGCCGGCCGAGCTGCCCAACCCGTTCGGCGGGCCGCCGATCCGCTACACGCCGCAGCCGTCGACGTACGAGCTCGACGCGCGCGAGCAGGAGCGCATGGAAAGTCAGCAGCACGCCGCCTGGGAGGAGCTGACGCGCCGCAGTCCCGATGCGTACCCACACTTTGTCCCGGGCTTCGACTTCGCGGCCGAGCTCCGGGACGTCCTACAGAGCCGCCGCACGGAAGCGGCAGATGCGGCGAGATTCAATCGCGGCCGCGCGGCCGACGCGACCGATCGCGCACGTGAACAGCGTGTCCAGCGCGCGCGCACCCGGCTGGTCAACATGCTCGCGGCGGGCACGACGCTCGAGCGGGCACTCGCCGCCCTCGACACGGACCCCGAACTGCGCGGCCTGGTCGGATTCGATGAGGCGAAGTCGCTTGCGCGCGAGGCTGCGAAGCCCCAGTTGCAGGACGTGAAGTGGGAGGAACGCCGGAGCGGCTGGGAGCAGAAGCTCGGCGCGCCGAGGACGCAGCTCGAGCAGGACATCCTGGACGCGCTCGCGGACGGCGAGAACAAGGAGGAGATCCTGGACGAGCTGCGCGCGCTTCCGACCCAGGAGATGGTGGAGTCGGGGTACGTGCCGGCGCTGCCGGATGGTCGCCCTCGGATCACCGAAGCGGCCAAGGCGGCGCTGGTGCGCGATGTCGAGCGCTATTTCGTTCTCGGATTCAGCGGCAGGACTGCCGCTGACCACCCCAGGTGAGCGTGGCAGCGCTGATACACCTTCCGCTCGCTGTTCGTCGTCCGGCGGAGGCCTGGCGCGAGGGCCGTCTGGTGTGTGCCCGGTGCCGGCAGGACCTTCCGGTGGCGACGTCGAGCGCGGCCGCGGCATGGTGCCGGGCGATCGCGAGCGATGGCGGCTCGCTCGAGCTCGTGGTCATGGCTGCACGCCGCGAACTTGGCCGCTGGGACAAGTACGCGAGCCCGGTGTTGCACGTCCTGCCGCTTACCGGAGCTGAGAGCGGTTCACAGGACCCGCGACGACTCTTCGCCGAGCTGGGGCTGTTCTTTCCATGCACAGTCTGCGGGAGCTGAGCAGTGCCTCCGGCGAAAGCGCAGAACCACGCAGCGAAAGGCGCGCGGACGTCGAGGAAACCGCGGAGCTCCGCGCGTGCTCGAGCGCCGAAGCGTACCGAGTGCGCCGCGGCTCCGACCATTCCCGGCGATCAGCTCACGCCGAAGCAGGCTGCCTTCGTGCGCGAGTATCTGGTGGACCTGAACGCGACGGCCGCCTATAAGCGGGCCGGCTACCGCGCGTCAGGCAACGCAGCGGAGGTGAACGCGAGCCGGCTGCTCAGGAATGCTAAGGTTGCTGCCGCCGTGGGCGCGGCAATCGAGCTGCGCGCGGAGCGCGTAGAGCTGACGGCCGCGGAGGTGCTCGACGAGCTGCGCGCGATCGGGTTCGACAAGGCCGAGGCCACCCACAACCGACTCTCCGCGCTGAAGCTGCTGGGGCAGCACCTCCGGCTATTCACAGAGTGGCACGCGCACACGCACGACGGCGAGATCATGTACGGCGTCGTCGAGCTGCCCGCCGAGACCGAGGGGGAAGAGAGCCGGCCGCCGGAGGAAATGCTCGAGCGGTTGCGGGCGCCGGAGCTCGCGCAGAGCGGCGTCGCCGGTCTCGCGGTGCACGTGGATGGAGGGCCGCCCTTGCCGTCACGACACAACGGCGATGGAGAGGCAGGGGCTCCGAAGCGTGGGAAGGAGATAGTAGCGGAGGCACGGGCGCGGGTCCGGGCGAAGCAGAGGCGAACCGTCCCCCTTCGGGACCTGGTTGAGCTTCCCGACGAGACTGAGGGTGAGGAGGGCCACCCGGCAGATGTCGTAACGAACGATTAGATTGCTGATGTGGGTGATAGCCCGAGGAGGTCATATGACACTGTTCGATCGCATCCGGCAGTCTCTCGCTACCGGCACGCCAGCTCGGACGTCCCGTTCGGCGAAGCCCACCGCACCATCGAGGACTCCGGAGCCGCATCCGGGGGACATGTTCCCGGATCCCGATTTCGCCCAGCCGATGACTCCGGAACTCGAAGCACGGGTCCGCGAGATCCTCCGCCGCACCCGCTAAGACCACCCGCACGTCGCCGGTCTCGCGGTGGGCTCCCATGCCCCGGCTGCCTGAGTTCGCCGCGGCGAAGTAAGGGGATCGGGCGGCGTCCGCCGCATATGAGAACCCGCTTACACATCCGTGGGGCTTTTCCATTCCGCGCAGCGCCGCTAGTTGTCAGCAACCCGAGATCCACCTGCGGGGCTAGCGCGTAGGGCACGTGCAGCAGCCCCGCCGCTTTCTGCTTCGCCTTCTCGCCCCGCCGATCGTACCGCTGAGTGGTGGATACGGTCGCATGCCCGGCGAGGCCCTGCACGCTCGTGTGCGCGGCGTCCTGCGCCGGAACTTCACCTCGGCTGGTGATCTCCCGAAGCCGGTATTCGAGCGCAAGATCAAACGCGATGGCTGGATCTCCTCGCAGCTCCGGCAGGTCGCGTTCACCCGCCGCGACTTCGAGCAGGCCGCGCGCAAGGCGTATGGGTCACGGACGCTCAGTCCGGCGCAGGCGCGGGCAGTCAATGCTGTCCTAAACGGCGAGGCCGCGGCCGAGACGGTCCCCGAGTTGCTCCGTGGGGCGCGCCCGTATCCGCGCGAAGCGCAAGCACGCCGTGCCGCTCGAGGAACTCATCGAGTTGCCGGACGAGACGGACGGCAGGGTGAGCTGATGCTCGCCGCGGATTTTCGCGCTTGGCTGACGGGATCCTGTAGAGTCGGACCTCAGGCCTCGACCTCCTGCTCCTCCGGTGTCTCGGACTCGTCGAGATCCTCGCGCAGGCTGCCGTTCCCACGCGGCGAGCCGAGCATCACCAGCTCGCGGACGGTGATCTCCGCAGTCGGAATCGTGACGCCGTTGCGCTCGTAGCTGTCGTACTCCATGCGGCCCTCGACATAGAGCCGGTCACCCTTGCGCACGTGTTCTTCCGCCACCTGGGCCAGCCGATCCCACAGCGTCAGCCGGTGCCACTCGGTCCGCTCCTCGACCTTGCCGTTGCGCGGTACGCGTCGGCTCGTCGCCAGCGAAAGGTGCGCGACCCGGATCCCACCGCCGGTCGTCTGCACGTCGGGGTCCCGACCGACGTTTCCCACCAAAATGATCTTGTTGATCGAGCGACTCATGCGAGCCTCCACGTTGAGAGTTGGCACCAGGCGTAGCAATGACGTCCAGGCGATCCGGAGCTGTGCCGAACCTCGGCGAGAGCCGGCTTCGGCTTCACGGTCTCCGCGCTCCGGAGAGGCAGTCGGCGCACCGCAGCGCACGACCTCGAGGGCGGAATCGGCGGCCGCAGTTGCGACAGAGCTTGTCGGCCTGGCGCTTCGCCTCGAGCTCGGCGGCGCGGCGCTCGCGGCACGCTGGACAGTATACGGCTGCTGTGCCCTGGCGATCGAAATAGCTCGAGCAGTCCCGGCACTTCCATCCGATCCGCCGCTGAACCGCTCGCTGCATCTGGCTGAGGCGGCGCCAGCCGCGGCGGTCGAGCAGGTGGTGTGCGGCCGGCTCGGGTACAGCCCATCCCTGGTGCATCCGGCGCAGCGCGCTCTCGACAGCTCGCTCGTAGTCCATGGTGCCTCCCGGAGTTCGGGGACTCGGTTGCTTATCAGAATCAGGCTTCTGGCTCGAGTGCTGCGCGGCCGCTCGTGAACGGCACGTGCAGCAGCTCGGCCGCCTTCTTCTTCGCCTTCTCGCCGCGGCGGTCGTAGCGCTGCGTGGTGGTGACGTTCGCGTGCCCGGCGAGGCCCTGCACGCTCGAGATGTCGGCACCCGCCTCGAGCAGGTTGCTGATGAACGTGCGCCGCAGGTCGTGCGGGCTGAACGCAGATACGCCCGCCGCCTTCCGGCGCCGCTCGAGCGCGTAGTAGATCGCCTGCGGCGTGAGCTGCCGCGGAAGGAGCGCGCCGCCCTTCCGCACCGGCCAGAGCAGCGGGCCCGGATCCTCGCCGCGAATCCGCATCCAGGCCTCGATCGCGGCCCGGGCGCCGGCGCTCGCGTACACGGTGCGCGGCTTCCGGCCCTTGCCGCGGCGCACGAGGAGCTCGCCGGTCTCGCGGTTGTAATCACCGAGCTCGAGCGACGCCGCTTCGGCTCGGCGCAGGCCGTAGCCGTAGAGGATCGCGAGTAGTGCCGCGTCCCGGCGCCCCGCGGCTCCGTGGTCGCGAGCGCAGGCCTCGAACAGCGCGCGCAACTCGCCCGCGGGCAGCGCTCGGCCGCGCGGCAGTGTCGTACCGCGCACACTCGGCAGATCCGCCGCGCGGTGGTACGACTCCGCGTCCATGTAGCCGAGGCGCCAGGCCTCCTTGAGCACGCCGCGGAGCGCCGCGAGCACCTTGTTCGCCGTCGCCGGGGCGTAGCGCTCGGCCAGGATCGCGCGCACGGCCGCGGTGTGCTGGTAGCGCAGCTGCGCCCAGGGCAGGGTCCAGTGATTGGCGCGACCCTGGCTCGTGAGCCGTGCGACCAGGTCGAGCGCCGCCTGCATCGTCGGCCGCGAAGTCGCCGAGAGCCGAGCGAGGTAGACGAGCGCCGGGTGCCGATCGGCCGGCGGCGCCGCGGGCGCGACCTGGACCTCGACGCTCTGCTCGCGCGTGGCCACAACGACCGCGGCGCTCATGGCCGCACCTGTTGACGAATGTTGTCATCGCGGCCGCGATCGCGCGGGCTCAGGCCGAACGTCATCTCCCAATAGGGTCCGACCCGCTCGCCGTCGATCACGCTCCAGTAGCGACGCAGCTCGGCGACCCTGAGCCCGTGCGTGAGCGCCAGCGCGAGCGCGCGGAAGCCTTCGCTGTGCGAGCCGTGGAAGCGGACGGTCGGTTCGGGGAAGGCGTGGCCGGCGCCGCCCTGGCACGACTCGAACGTGTCGAAGCCGCCACTGCGCAGAACGTCCACAATCGGCGCAATGCCCGGGTCGAGCGGCGGGTCGAGCGGCGGGTCGTAGTCGGTGGCGACGTCGCCGGCGTTGGGGCGTAGGAAGTACTGTCGCATGCTCCACCTCTCGGCTGTTGACCGGGAGCCCGCCGCAGGGGCATACTGGATAGGGCGCGGGCTCCGGTCCGCGTTGTGTGAGGCCGTCGCGACTTCTTCGCGGGAGATCAGCGGCGGCCTTGCTCTTTGTCCCTCCCGTAAATAGAATAGTTTACGAACCGGCGACAAGTCAACCCCTTCGTTTACTGGAAATGGACTTCGTGGAGGCGACAGACCGGCTGACCGAGTGCCCGACTCACGAGGACGTGGCGAGCGCGGTGGGGGTCTCCATCAACACGATTCGGCAGGCGCGCTTGAACCGCGAAAACGCGGGATACCGGCCGCCGCCAAGCACCTGGGAGGCCGCCGTCGCTCGGCTTGCTCGGAAGCGTGCACAGGAACTCCAGAAGCTGGCCGAACAGCTGGAGCGGCAGGCGCAATGACCTCACGATTGATCTGCAGTCGCGATGCACCCCTACGACGTTGACGCTGACAATGGGCGCACGACCGTCCGCGTTCTGGTCCGGCGCCTTACCCACCTGACAACCACGCGGCTCGTTCCCTCACTCCATCTGATCGGCAAGACGGTCGTACTGGATCTGACGCGGCTCCAGTTCGTGGAACCGTTTGGCCTCGTCTATTTGTACCTCTACGTGCGCCGACTTCTCACGCTCGGCGCGCAGGCGGTGGAACTGCACATCCCGCGGTGGGGAGGAGTGGGCACCTATCTGCGTCGCATGGAGCTGTGCGATCTCGTTGAGCAGGATCCGCGCGTGCGGGTGTTGCCGCGCCGAGGCATCTCCTTTCGATCCGATCTTCGGGACAGGCTGATTGAGCTGAGCGTCCATCCGCTCGAGCACGAGGATGATGCCTACCAGCTCGCCCAGCAGCTGCTCGACCTGGCGATCTACGATCGTCGAGAGGACCTAAAGCACCTGCAGGAGATCCTGGAGTTTTCGCTGAGCGAGGTAATCGCGAATGCCGTGGTGCACAGCAGCCGCGCGGCCGGGCCCCGCAACGTGATAGTGGCGGCGCAGACCTACGAGGAGTCGCGCGTCTCGCTTGCAATCGCGGATGAGGGCATTGGCATTCCGGAGCGCCTGCGGCTCCACGGCATCGTTGAGGCGCCGCTGCCGGATGTTGATGCCATCCAGAAGGCGCTCGAGCCGATGATCTCTACGCGCCCGGGCGGGGGTGGGATGGGACTTACCACTCTGTCAGACCGCGTCCGCGAGATTGGGCAGCACCTGACGATTCGCAGCGGGCGGGGGCAGGTGACAGTACTGCGTGGCGGAAAAAACAACCGGCAGGGGACGTGTGATCCCCTGCCGGGCACGATCGTGGAAATTGCCTGGTGAGCGGGTGCTCTCCTACGCGAGTACGGTCAGCCCGTCCACCTCTCGCGCGGCCAGGATGGTCCGCAAGTTCGCGCGGGCGAGCTCGCTCAAGCCGCGGACGGCGACGTGCCCCCGGAGCTCCGGATGCTCGGCCACCAGCTTCACGACGGTCTCATCTAGGAACGAGGGCGACACGTACCGGACGCCTGCGAACGAGACGATGAGGGTCGCGGCCATTCCGGTACGACCGAGCTGCTCTCGCAGGGTGTTGTAGAAGGTGCGGCCCCGCTCCCTCGAGGAGCATACCTCGACGTGGTCGCTGACGCTGATCTCAGCGATCCTGGAGTCCGTTGCAATGCTCATAGGTCCCTCCGCGCCTGAATCTCGGGGAGACGCGTATAACCGCCTGTTAACCGCACGTGTACTACGTTAATCCCCAGGTTCGGTTCCCGGTAGAGGAATCGAACCAACACTGGGGATCCTAACCAGGCACACCCCGGCGAGGGAATAGCTGGACCGGCCTACCGCCCCGGCTGTTTGGGCGGATGCTAAGAACTGCTCAGGTTCGCGGCCGAGCGCGCCGACAGGGAGGGACCTGAGGAAACCCGAGGTCGCGCGCGCCATCGGCTTCGCACGATCCCGCATACCAAAAAAGGCGCCGCCGGCGGTGGCACCGGCTCTGAGTTGCTTGAGCCGCGCCTCGACCGCGCGCGCGATCTCAGGTTTCCTCAGGTTCTCCGATCCGGATCTCGTGGAGCGTGCGGCAAGCGGTGCAGCCTACCACCCGGTTCTCGGAGTCGGCGCGGCTGCTGTGGGGCAGCAGGGCGACGACAATCGCCCGCACTCCCGGCGGGGAACTGCGCGACGAAGCCGCCGCACAGCTCGCCGTCGAAGCGAGCGTGTTGCGGGGGTCGCGAGGGCGCCGTTCGGCCAGAAGCCGATGGGCGCGGACTACCAGATCCCCGAGCGGAGTCCGCCGAAGCAGTAGCCCGCCAGACCCCGCGCGCCCGCCGCGACCGGGCGCGGTGTGCAGCCGCTCACTCCCCATCGCTCGAGGACCAGCGCGCCGGTCACAATAGCGGTAACAAACGGGTCCGGTTTCACACCGGCGCGAGCCGGCGCAGCGGAGGATTTGTAGGGTAGGATCGGGCGCTCACCGGTGGTGCTCGGCGCCGGGGTAGGGCCTCCGGAGCACGAGGTCAGAGGTTCGAATCCTCTCGGGCGCATGGTCGCAAAGCAGAGCCCCGGAGCCGCTTATGGCATCCGGGGCTTTTCGTACTTTAGCGGTCACAAGTGGGGCCCCACCGGACCGCTGGCTTCCCGCGCGACGCGCCCCTGCGGCTCGACCCGATGAGGTTGATGCCACCTCGGTGATCGGTCGCGGTCATCATCGGCCCTCTTATTTTCTGTACGACATGTACACCGCAGCGCCGCGGAGCACGCGCGTCCGGGTCACGGGCGGCGAGGCGACGTTCCACGGCGCCGAGCGGGGAGCGGCCGGGGGTGAGGTGCCGCGACCCAAAGTAGAGCTGGGCGGCGGGGCTGTGTACAACATGTACAGAAAACACGAGGGCCCGCAGAGGTGGCTGGCGCACCAGCGGCTTCCGCCTCGACCTCCCCATCCGCATTCCACGGCTCCGACTCGACCGCCAGTGAGGACCTGCTAGGTAACTGCACCCAGGACAGCGGCTGACGCCTGGGCTGTTCACTCATCTTGCCAGTCGCGCCGGCCCCGTCCACAATCCCGCATGATCGTACTCGTTGCGACCTCGGACGGCGTGCTTCGGTCGGCTGGCGAGACCGAGCTGATGGGAGCGACGAGCGGTCTCGGTGCTGCGAAGCCCACCTGTCTCGCGGCGGAGCCGGGTCGTTCGGGCCGCGCGTGGTGTGGTACTGCGCGTGACGGCGTCTTCCGAACCGAGGACGCCGGCGCGTCGTGGCACGCTCTGGGGTTGCGTGGCGAGCGTGTGACGGCGCTCGCGGCCAGCCCGAGTGAGCCGGATGTGGTCTGGGCCGGCACCGAGCCGAGCGAGGTCTGGCGCTCGGCCGACGGCGGCACGACGTGGCAGCGGACGCGAGCGCTGCAGGAGCTGCCGTCATCACCGACGTGGTCGTTCCCGCCGCGGCCGCACACGCACCACGTACGCTGGATCGCGTGCGATCCCGGCGACGCGGAGCGTCTCTGGGTGGCGGTCGAGGCGGGCGCCCTGGTTTCGACGCGCGACGGCGGACAGACGTGGCTGGACCGGGTGCCGGACGGCCCCTGGGACACGCACGAGCTGGCCATCCACCCCGAGCGGCCGCGCACGCTGCGCGTCGCTGCCGGCGATGGCTACTTCGAGAGTCACGATGCCGGCGCCACGTGGTCGAGTCCGGAGCAGGGGCTCGACGTGGGCTATCTCCGGAGCGTCGCGATCGACCCGGGACGGTCGGCTGTCGTCCTCGTGTCCGCCGCCTCGCACGCCCACGCCGCGTACGTCGCCGGCTCGTCCGACGGTCGGCTGTACCGCCGCGTGTCTGACGGCCCGTGGCAGCGCGTGGTTGCCGGCTGGCCGGATCCGCCCGACACGATCGCGCCGCTGCTGCGGCCGGGCAGTGCGGCCGGCGAGCTCTGGGCCGCCGACGAGCGGGGCGTGCACCGCTCCGACGATGGCGGCTCCAGCTGGCGTCTTCACGCCCGGTACCCGACGACGCCGCGCAACCTGACGGGCCTCGCGGTCGTTCCTGGATGACCATGCGCACGCGTACTAGTCGTGCTCAGGGAGGCAGCAGACGAGGCGGAAGCGGCTCTCCTCCCCGGCGTCCGCATTCGCCATCAGAAACATGATCGAGTCGCGGCCGATGAACTCGGGAAAGGCAAGGCGCTTTGCGTCTTCGCTGCCACGGATGCGGGTGATCCCAAGCCCGTCTCGTTCGAGCACGAAGATGCCCTCCAGCTCTTTCTCGAGCCGACGTCCCACCCACAGAACACCACGTCCGTCGCGGACCACTCCGAGCGGGATCGCGAACGCTACGCGCCGAGCGTCCGGACTGAACGCGATCTTGCCTGTCTGAATGCCAAGATCGAGGATTTCGTCGCAGCCTCCATCGTCGTTCAGACGGAACAGCTTCGTGGTGGCGCTGAACTCGTCGCGTGCGGCAAGCTCACTGCCGTCTGGCGAGATGATCGGGAGCGACAAATTGTAACCCGGGCATGCGGGTACAGGCGGCCCGCTCGGTCGAACGGCCAGCGAAGCCGCATCTCTGGCGTTCTGCACACTGTAATCGCGAAAGATTGCTCGATCATACCAGCTGGTGAGCACACGGTAGACCGCGACGCCTGCCTCGGCGGCGTTGGTCGTGCTTCGGATGCCGACAGATGGATACTGGTCTGGCAAGTCCGGATCGACGAAAACCGGCTGAACCGTACTGCCGGCGCCACGGCGCGCCGCTGCGAAGACAGCCCTGGCATCAAGAAACCGCAGCCCCGACCGCTCGGGCCCGGGCGTCACCAAAAGACGTCCGTCGGGGCTCGGCACGAGGTCGACGTGACCAGGGGCCAACATCGTGCGGCCGTCCTGGAAATCTAGAAGATAGACGCTCCGCTGCGACGCGAAGGCGATGGCGCTTCGCCCGGGTAGGCGGCGAAAGTAGGCGCCCGGACGACGCTCGACCGGAAAGTCCTTCCACCAATAACCGACGCCGGGTGCTGGGCCGAACCCGCTGATGCTATCAGCGGCCGAGCCCGAACGGTCGGTCGACTCTGCTGCCGGAGCATGACGTGCAGATGCCAACGTCGTTTGCGCTGTGGCCCGTAGGCGGGCCTCGATCATGCCTCGATACGTCTCCGCGGTCTTGTATCCCAGGATCGCGCTGCCAACCAAGCGCCCGTCCTGGTGAACAAGGACCGCCGGATAATGTGTTGTCGCGCCGGCGAAGATCATGAGTCGAGCGAGTGAATCTCCTGCCGGCGTCCAGCGCGGCTCGATTCGGCTCGCGGCAAGGCCTGATCTCAGATCTGCGGTCAGCTCATAGAGCGAGGACGCACCGACGACCACGAGTCGGATGCCGAGAGCAGATGTCGCAGAGGCGATCTCACGGATGCCAAGGCGAGACAACGGCATCAACGGCGACCATACGTAGAGTACACTCCTGCACATCCGACGCGGCAGGACCGACCGGGCAGAATCGGACGTCTCTTCAGCTCTCCACGACCAGGGCTCCGGTTGGGCGGTGCCGCTTCCTCGCCGGCACGCGTTGATCAGGTTGGCCGCTTCGGCAGGGCTGGTCAGAGTATCGAGCCCGGCTGGAAGCGGGCGGAGTGCCGCTACCGCGTTCTGAGCGTCCAGGCGGGCGTCGACCGGGGCGTGATTACGCCCTACCCACGCGGCCGCACCAATCGCGACGGCGATGACGAGCCCTGATCGGATCGAGATCGACGTCTTCGCTACGCTCAAGAGACCTCCCCTGCCAATTCATACCCCGTGCGTACGATTGGATGGGCTTCAGGACGGCCGCACCGGCCCATGCCTCCGCATTACACCCGTTGCTGTCGGCTCGATGACCGGTCGCGGCCCAACCGCCATCGTGGGCCCTCGTATTTTCGGTACAACATGTACGCCGCGTCGCCGCGGAGCGAGCGTCCGGGTCACTGGCGGCGCAGGCAACGTCCGCAGGGCGAGCGGGGCGGGAGTGGTGGTGAGGTGCCGTGGCCCAAAATAGAGCTGGGCGGCGGGGCGCTGTACAACCTGTACAGAAACCACGACGGCGCGCGCAGGCTGGCTTGCCGGCCCCTCGGCTCACGGGGTCAGGTGCAGCCCGACGCCGAAGTACTGCATCTTCTCGCGGAAGAACTGGCCATAGGGCGTGGGGCCCGAGTAGGCCTCCGCGAGAATGCTCCAGATGCGGGAGGGGTGGCCGGCGGCGCCCGCGCCGGAGAACTCGAGGCCCAGCCGGCCGCTCCAGGCGGGCTTCCAGTCCTGCTCCTCGCTCGATTTCATGTCGAGGCCGCCCACCATGCGCAGCGCGCCGGCGGAGCGCAGCTCGATGCCGGCGTGCGCGACCCGCGACGCGAGATCCTCCGGCTCGCGGTTGAACAGGACCTCGCCGCCGGCGTAGACACGGAGCGGCCCTGCTTCCTGCGAGAGGATCAGCTCGAGTGACTCGAACGAGAGGTTCTCACGTTCCGGGTCCTCGGCGCGCAGCAGGAACTCGTCGCCGAGGTGCGAGCTCTGGTGGTAGAGACGCAGCCTCGTGCTGAAGCCGCCTCGACGCAGCGTGATGGGCAGAGCAACCAAGTAGTCGGCGTTGATCAGGTCGAGCGTCGCCACGCCGAGGTCGAACTGTGCGAATACGGCGGCCTCGAGGTCGAGCTGCACACCATCGATCCCGCCGGAGCGCAGCAGGCCGATGCGGTCGCCGATCCCGATCGCGCCAATCGTGACCTCTTCGTCCACATCATCCACCGCCGACTCGACGCTGCCACGGAGCAGGCTGAGGAACGAGCGCGGCTGCTTCGGGTCGGCGAGTAGCGGGCAGAAGATCGCGTCGTCCGGAAACGCGATGGCGCCCTCCGCCTCGTCGGCATGCACGCCGGGCAGGCAGCGGGTTGCTCCGAGAATGGTCTGACCGAACGCAGTAGACGGCAGGAGCGCCGCCGCCATCACGAGGAGGAGCAACGGCGGCGGCGTCACGAGCCGCCGAGGATCGCAGGACACGATGGCCGAGATCATGTGTGCCTCCGAACCTGGGCAGGGAGCGACAGGCCGGGACGGGACGCGCCGGCTCATTCCTGGTCGATCAGGCCGCTGCTCGGGACCGGCTGCACGGACGGCTGGACGAGCAGCGCTTCCTCCGCGTCGGCGCGGATCACGTCGCGTTCGGGAACGTCGCGTTCGCCGACGTCGTCCACCAGTGCGACGGAGCCGGCCGCGACGAGCAGGCACACGCCGCCGAGCATCACGATGTACAGCGGCGCATCTGGATTGTTCTCGCCGAAGATCAGGCGGATCAGCGGCCCGAAGCCGAGCGCCGCGACGATCTCGGGGATGACGATGAAGAAATTGAACACACCCATGTAGACGCCCATGCGCGCAGCCGGCACCGCCGTGGACAGGATGCAGTAGGGCATGGACAGGATCGATGCCCACGCGATGCCGACGCCGACCATGCTGAGCAGGAGCAGGTATTGGTCCTGGATCAGCTGAACCGAGAGCAGCCCACCGGCGCCGCAAATGAGCGCGCCGGCGTGCACCGCCTTGCGGCTCGTGGCCGCTGCGAGCCGGGGTAGCGCGAGAGCCACGACGAAACAGGTGATCGAGTAGAACGCGAACGCGAACCCGCCCCATTCGATGCCCTGTGTGTACAGCGCGGATTGCGGGTCCGTCGCGCCGAAGACGTGGCGCGCCACCGCCGGCACGAAGAACAGCCACATGCAGAAGAGGCCGAGCCAGGTGAAGACCTGGACGACGGCGAGCTGCCGCATGGTCGGCGGCATGTCGCGAATGGCGGAACCGATCTCGCGGAAGATGTTGCCAACGCCACGGCGCGCGCGCTGCTCGCGCTTCCAGGCAGCCATGTCCTCCGGCGGGTGCTCACGCGTCGTCACCACCGTCCACAGAACAGCGAGCAGGAAGACCAGCGCGCCGATCTGGAAGGAGTACTTCACCGACAGTGGGATGCCGCTTTGCGTGCTGCCCTCGACGCCCAGCCAGCTGAGCAGGAAGGGCAGTGCATTCGCCAGGCTCGCACCGATGCCGATGAAGAACGACTGCATCACGAAGCCGACCGTGCGCTGGCTCGCGTCGAGCTTGTCCGCGACGAACGCGCGGAACGGCTCCATGGACACGTTGATGGAGGCGTCCAGCACCCAGAGCAGCCCGGCGGCCATCCACAACGCGCTGGACGTGGGCATGAAGAACAGCGCGATCGAGGAGAAGATCGCGCCGAAGAGAAAGTAGGGCCGACGTCGTCCGAGCCGGCCCCAGGTGCCGTCGCTGAGCGCGCCGACGATCGGCTGCACGAGCAGCCCGGTCACCGGCGCGGCCAACCAGAGCAGCGGCACCTCGTCGGGGCGCGCGCCGAGCCGCTCGTAGACCGCCGACATGTTGGCGAGCTGCAGCCCCCAGCCGAACTGGATGCCGAGGAAGCCGAAGCTCATGTTGAACATCTGCCAGAAGCTCAGGCGTGGCTTCTCCATCGCGGCAATCCTCGGTGTTGGCCCGGAGCGCTCGACGCCGGTGTCTACCCTGCCGACCCGGCGGGGGCGGGCACATAGCCCCGTGTGGCCAGGCGTTCGCCCGACGCCTCGTAGGCCGCGGCCGGCATGTCACCAACGCCTGTGGCGTCGATCCACTTGTTGAAGAAGTTGAACAGGGCGCAGACGGTGATCGCGTCATAGAGCGCTTCCTCGCTCCAGCCTGCCGTCAGCGCGGCCTGAACATCGTCGGCCTGGAGGCGAGCGGAGTCCGCATTCATCTTCTCGATGAAGGCGAACAGCGCCTTGTCCTGTGCGCTGATCGGCGCCGTGCGGAAGTCCTCGAGGACGGCGTCCACCAGCTCCCGATCATCGAGCAGCTTCGCCGCGACCGCGGCGTGCGACCCGATTCAGAAGACGCACTCGTTGCGCCGCGAGGTGAAGGCCGCGATCAGCTCGCGCAGCCCCGGCGACAGCGGCGATGGCCCGCGCATCACGCCCTGTGAGAATGCCGAGAGGTGCTCCGTGCGATCCGGCTTGTAGGCGAACAGGTGCATGATCTGCGGCACGGCCAGGCCGGCAGCACGCATGCCGGCGATGGCGCCGGCGTAGGCGCCCTGCGGCGGCGCGTGCTCGACTTCCGGAAGGAACATGGGCTTCATGGATTCACCGAGGATCGAGGGTGGGTACAATAATCTGAATATAGCAAAGGTGGCGCGCTGGCAGCACGCCCCGGGTCCTTGCGACACCAGGTTCTTGCCCGTGACCGGCCGGCTCTGCTACGGTTCTGCCGTTCTACCTCCTCACCGTGACCGGCCGGCCAGCCTTCCGAAGGCAATCGTGAACCGCATCTCGGTCTCATCGCTGGTGGTGCTCGTGGCAATCTCCAGTCCCTCATCGGCACAACAGGCAGCCGACGCTAATTGGAAGCAAGGCGCCGTCTGCTACGAGATCTTCGTGCGCTCGTTCTACGACAGTGATGGCGACGGTGTCGGCGACCTCAACGGGCTCATCGAGAAGCTCGACTATGTGAACGACGGCAACGCCGACACACAGCGCGACCTCGGCGCACGCTGCATCTGGCTCATGCCGATCGCACCCTCGCCGAGTTATCACGGCTATGACGTCACCGATTATTACCGTGTGAATCCGGAATACGGCAGCAACCAGGATTTCAAGCGGCTCATCGACGAGGCGCACCGGCGAGGCATTCGCGTGCTCATCGACATGGTGTTGAACCACTCCTCGAGCGAGCACCCGTTCTTCAAGCACGCGCTGCTGTACCCGGATTCGCCCTTCCGGGAGTGGTACATCTGGCTTCCGGAGCACCCCGGCGTCAGGAATCCCTGGGGCGGCGACAACTGGCACCGCTCACCCGTGCGGGACGAATACTACTACGGCTTCTTTTGGAGCGGCATGCCGGACCTGAACGTCGAATCACCGGCGGTCCGCGAGGAGACGAAGCGGATCGCGACCTTCTGGCTCCAGGAGCTGGGCGCCGACGGCTTCCGGCTCGACGCCATCAAGCACCTCGTGGAGGCGGAAAACGGCAGAGTGGTCGAGCACCTGCCGGCAACGCACGACTTCCTGCGGGATTACGCCGCGCACATTCGGCGCGTTGCGCCACACGCATTCACGATCGGTGAGGTCTGGGACAGCATCGGTGCGATGCTGCCGTACTATCCGGACCAGCTCGATGCGCATTTCGCGTTCGAGGCCTCCGACGCGATCCTGCAGGCGGTCAACACCGGCTCGGCGGAGCGGCTCCTGCTCCCGTTCCTGCGGCTGCAGCGCGAGCTGCCCGCCGACCGCTGGTCGCCGTTCCTGCGCAACCATGATCAGACGCGCACGCTGACCCAGCTCGGGGGCGACGTCGCCCGCGCCAGGCTTGCCGCCATACTCCTGCTCACGCTGCCGGGTCTGCCCTTCGTCTACTACGGCGAGGAGCTCGGCATGAGCGGTGACAAGCCGGATCCGCGGCTGCGCACGCCCATGCACTGGCGCAAAGGTCCGGCGGCGGGCTTCACCACCGGCGTGCCGTGGGAGCCGCTGCAGCCGGATTCGCTCACCGCAAATGTAGAGGCGCAGGACACCGATCCCGCGTCGCTGCTGAACCTGTATCGGCGGCTGATCCATCTGCGCGGGGAGAACCGGGCGCTCGGGTCCGGTGAGTTGCTGCCGCTCAGCGCCAGCAGCGACGCCGTGGCGGCGTACCTGCGGCGCGACGGCGATCGGGCCGTACTGGTCGTCGCGAATCTGAGCGCGGCGCCGCAGCCGGCCGTGAGGCTCTCCGCAACCGCGCCCGTGTTGCCTGCGGGACGCTACACACCGGGCGGCCTGCTCGGAGGCCCGGACGCTGCGCCACTGCACGTTGCAAACGACGGCCGGCTCGAGGATTACGTGCCGCTACACTCGCTCGCGCCGCTGGCGAGCCACCTCTTCGAGGTCCGCGCCAGCCGGTAACTCAACAAGGTCGGCTGGCCCCGGGCGCGGCCGCTCAGACGTAGCCGCGGCGGAGCAGCATCCGTGCGCCCTGGTCGAATCCCTCGCGGGAGGGGATGTCGAAGTCCAGCGTGTCGGCGATGCGGTCGTAGATGTTGAACAGCGCGGCGACGTGGATCGCGTCTTCGATCGCGTCGTCGCTCAGACCGACGGCGCGCAGCGGTATCATGTCCGACGCCGTGACGCTGGTCGGCTCGAGCGTGAGCTTCTCGAGAAGTCCGAGCATCGCGCGCAGCCGCTGGCTGACGGCCGCGGTCCGCCAATCATCCAGCACGCTCTGGACGAGCTTCTGATCCTGCAGGGCCATCGACGCGACCGCGCCGTGAGCCTTCGTTCAGAAGCGACAGCGGTTCAAGTCGGAGACGAAGGCGGCGAACAGCTCGCGTTCGCCCACGCTCCAGTCCGATGGCCCACGCATCACCGCCTGCGTCCACACGCTGATCGGGCGGCCAAAGAATTCCGGCCGGTAGAACAGTGTGCGGATGATATCGACCACTCGCCTGCGCGTGACCGGGCGGATGACGCCCAGCTTGAGCTTTTCCGGCAGCCGATGCCCGCGCTCTACGACGGCCAGTCGCATCAGAGATCTCCTTTCAGCGCGGCCAGGCCACGCTCCAGACGCCCCAGCCCCGCACCCAGCGCAGCCGTTGCGGCGATCTCGAAAATCGCATCCTCGGAGTAGCCGGCTCGCCGCAGCGCCTCGATATCCTGTTCGGTGACGCGATACGCATGAAGCGCGACCTGGTCCACGAACCGCGTGAGAGGATCCGGCACGGCGGTCTCCGGCGCGGCGCGTCCGCCCAGACTGGCTGCGCGGGCCTCGACCGCCTCGCGTAGCTGCGCGTCGGTCGCACCCGGCCCGGTCAGCGCCGCCTCCCGGAGCCGGCGGATCAGCTCCGCGTGCCTCATGGCCTGTCTCCTCGATGAATCAGCGAGTCAGAGCAATTCTTTGAACGGCTGAGGACGCGAAGAACGCGGAGGTGGATCCCAGTGAGCACTCTGCGATCTCTGCGAGCTCAGCGGTAAATGTACTATGCGGAGCCGCGGACGTCGCCAGCCCCGACGCGGGCCGAACCGCCGAGGCGCTCAGCTGCGCGAGCAGCTTCAGCGCGACGCCGTTGGTCCAGCCGAAGCCGTCCTGCGTCGGGTACTCGCCGCCGCCGGCGCCGCGACTGAGGTCCATCACATCGTACTTCTCCATCATCCGTCCGGTCGCCTGGAAGGTGCGACGGTTCAGCGCCAGCCAGCGCTCGCTGGCGGTGTCCGCCAGAGCGGCACTTCCGTAGCGGCGCACGCCCTCGATCGCCAGCCATTGCAGCGGCGGCCAGCCGTTGGGCGCGTCCCACTGCTGGCCGGAGACGATGCGGGTGGTGACGAAGCCGCCGGGCTGCAGGAAGTCGCGGTGGAGCCGCGCGGCGACGGCGCGCCCCTGTTCCGGCGTCGCCAGCCCGAAGTACAATGGCGCGGCTGCGGCCAGCGTCGGGCGGTCCCTGACGCGCTCGTCGGTGCGCCAGCGGACATCGTAGAAGAAACCGTCGGCCGGGTCGTAGGCCGCGGCGAGCAATGCGTCGCGGCGGGCGTCGGCGGCGCGCGCGAAGCGCTCGGCGGCGTCGGCGTCGCCATCACGACCGCGGAAGCGCCGCAGCGCCGCGATCGTCCGCTCCGCGTGATAGAGCAGGCTGTTCAGGTCGACAGGGATCAGCTCGGTGGTCTCCAGCGAGCGCAGGTCCGCCGGGTCACGCATCCAGCGACTGGAGAAGTCCCAGCCGCTTTCGGCCGCGGCCCGCACGTTCCGGTAGAACTCGGTGCGCCGCGCCGCCGGCAACACCTGCGCGAGCTGGTAGTCCGGGCGGTACGACTCCGGCCGGGGCTCAGGGAGGTCATCCCAGTAGCGGTTCAGAACCGCGCCGTCGCGCAGCCTGACCACGCGCCGGTACGCCGCGCCCCGCGGCAGCTCGTGCGTGCCGTCCATCCAGAATGCGTGCTCCGCCTCCAGTGCATCCAGGTAGCGCACGGCCTCCGTAGTGTCTGTCGCAGCCGCGTACAGGCCGACCATGGCGGCAAAGTACGGGGGCTGGCTGCGGCTCAGATAATACGTCCGGTTGCCGTTCGGGATGTGGCCGGCAGTGCGCACGAGGTGGGCGAAGTTGTCGAGCATGCTGCGCACCAGGTCGGTGCGACCGCTCTCGATCAGACCGAGCATCGTGAAATACGAGTCCCAGTAGTAGACCTCGCGGAAGCGGCCACCCGGCACGACGTACGGATGCGGCAGCGGAATCAGCGAGGAGTGCACGCTCGCTGTGTCCGCGGGCCGGGTCAGCACGGGCCAGAGCGCGCGGATGTGCGCCTGCATGCCGCGCGAGGTGTCAGCGGCGAATCCCTCACCGACCGGCCGCGGCAGCTCGAAGTGGTCGTGCACGAAGGCGTCGAGGCTGAACTCCGGCAGCTCGTGCGTTGCGGCATACCGCACCAGGATCTCCGGCGGCGGCTTCAGCGGCCGCGCATCCACGAACGTCTTCGAGTCGTCGAACAGCCCCGACAGCTGCACCGCGTGAAACAGCGGTCCGAGGTCGCGCGACGGCTCATATGCCGGGGCCGGCGCGGGAGTCGCGGGGGCGACCGCGACAGGCGCACCGCCACAGGCTCCCGCGAAGAGGACTACGGCCGCGATTGCGACCGTGTAGGAACGGAGATAAGGGAGATATCGGGATCGACGGGATCGCTTCATGCCGCCTCGATCCGCCGGAAATCCGCGAGCTCCTCGGCCGCGATCACGAGAAGAACAGCCACAGCCCGATGACGCAGGCGACCAGGAGCAGACTCAGGATGATGTCCGTATGGCGCGAGCGAGCCGATGCCTGCGCCAGGATGACCGGGGTGGTCGTCGCCCACGTCAGCTCGGCCACCTTGAGCGCCGGTGGCGGCGGTGTCAGCAAACTGACCAGCACCAAGACCGCCGTGCAGATGGCGAACAGAATCGCCGCGAAATGCAGGAAGTTGATGTCGGCGTAGGTGAACAACAAGCCCTCCAGCGCCCCCTTGTTGAGCTCTGCGATGAGGCGTCCCATGCCCAGCACGAACCCCGTGATGAGCGCCGCCATCGCGCCGGCGGCATTGACACGCTGCCAGAAGACGCCGATCAGGAACACCGCCGCGATCGGTGGCGCGATGTACGCCTGCACGCTCTGCAGGTACGTGTAGAGCTGCCCGGAGATGAGCTCCATCAAGGGGATCCAGAGCAGGCCGAGACCCACCAGGATCGCGGTCGTGGACTGACCGACCAACACGAGCTGCCGCTCGGACGCAGCCGGCCGGATCTTCTTGTACACGTCCAGCGTGACGAGCGACGAGGTCGAGTTGAAGACGGAGGACAGCGAGCTCATCAATGCGGCCAACAGGCCGGCGACGACCAGGCCGCGCAGGCCGATCGGCAGCAGCGTGCCGACGAGCGTCGGCAGCGCCTGGTCGGGCGCAGCGAGCTGCAGGCGGCCCTGCTGCGCGAGGGCGTAGGCGATCACGCCCGGGATCACGAAGATGAAGAGCGGCAGCAGCTTCAGGAATCCGGCGAAGATCGTACCGCGACGCGCGTGGGTCTGGTCGTGAGCGGCGAGGACGCGCTGCACGATGAACTGGTCGGTACACCAGTACCATACACCGAGGATCGGCGCGCCCAACACGATGCCGGTCCAGGGGAAGTCGGGGTGTGACACTGGCTGCCAGACGTCGAGGAACGACGGGCCGACGGTATCCGTCAAGGCATCCCAACCACCGACGGCGGAGAGGCCGATCATGGTCACGGCCAGAGCGCCGCCGATCAGCACGAACATCTGCAGCAGATCGGTATAGAGCACGGCGCGCAGGCCGCCGAAGATCGTGTAGATTCCGGTGATCACGACGACGACGAGCGCGCCGGTCCAGAAGTCGATCCCCATCAGCGCCTCGAAGACGATGCCGCCGGCCGCGATGGTGACCGAGATCTTGGTGAGCACGTAGCCGATGATCGAGATCACGGCGAGGTACCAGCGTGCGCCTGCGGAGTATCGGCGCTCGAGGAACTCCGGCATGGTGAAGACGCCGCTCGACAGGTAGAACGGGACGAACAACCAGCCGAGCAGGAGCAGGATCAGTGACGCCAGGATCTCGAACTGTGCCACGGCCACGCCGCTCGCGGCGCCGGTCCCCGCCAGGCCGACCAGGTGCTCGGAGCCGATGTTGGACGCGAACAGCGAGCCGCCGACAATGAACCAGCCGGCATCCCGCCCTGCCAGGAAGTAGTCCGTGGAGGTGCCGCGATTCACGCGCTCGCGGAGCGTCGCCCAGATCGCGACGCCGAACACCAGCAGGAAGTAAGCGGCGATGATCACCCAGTCCAGCGTCGCAAGGAAGCCGACCACGCGCCACCTCTTCGTGAATGGGGAATTGTCGGGCGGATCCCACGATCGTGGGAACGGGCCTTCGGGCCCGGAGAACCGCCCAAGTATATGCGGATGGGCAGGGTCCCGAAACACTTTTCGAGCCCGGCGGCCGTTGACCGAGCCAGCCGACGCCCTCTACGTTCGAGCGTGGCTAGCCATGATGTTCCGATGAGATCCGCCCGGCGTCCAGCGCTGCTGTTGCTGGCGCTGATCGGCGCCGCATGCGAGCGTACCGGCTTGCCCGACCCCTCCTCGGCCGAGTACGCCGAAACGGTCAGGGCCTTCCATACCGGCGTGGCTGCCGTTCAGGTTGGCGAGAGCGGCGTCGCAGAGGCGTCGTTCCGGCGCGTGACGGAGCGCGCGCCGGGGGAACCGGCCGGCTGGGCGGATCTGGGACTGGTCGCGCTGCTGCGGAACCAGCCGGACACTGCCGCGCAGCGCCTGCGCGAGGCGCAGTCGCTGGCGCCCGACCACCCTCGCATCCGGGTGCTCGCGGCGCTCGTCGCGCGTGAGCGTGGCGAGCTCGACGCGGCTGCCGACCAGCTCCGCCGTGCGGTCGAGCTCGACCCTGCGGACCTGAAAGCGGTCTACCTGCTCGCGCACGTCGTCGAGCAGCAGGACCGTCCCGGCAGCGTGGTCGAGGCGCGGCAGCTCATCGACGGGATTCTGGCGACGCGGCCGGGCAATCTGCAGGCGCTGCTCGAGCGCGCGCGCCTCGCCGCCAAAGGCGGCGACCGCGGGGT
>JBOHRE010000053.1:0-24078 GCA_050732635.1 Longimicrobiales bacterium
CGTGGGCGCCGCGGCCGGTCGCGGCGGCCGTCGTCGTCGCCGGACTGCTCGGATTGCTCGCCCTGGCGTTGTTGCTGCGCCGCCCCCTCGCCCGCTGGCCGCGCCGGCTGCGCCGGCCGCTCGCACGCGGCTTGGTGGCGCTGCGCCGACTGTCCGCAAGACCCGCGACACTCGTGCTCGCGTTCGCGCTGTCGTTCGGGATCCAGTCCGGCTTCGTCCTGCTCAACGTCGTGATCGGCCGCTCGCTCGGCATCACTGCGCCCGTAGCCGCCTGGTTCATGGCCTGGCCGCTCGCCAAGCTGGTCGGCCTCCTGCCCATCAGCCTCGGCGGGCTCGGCGTGCGCGACGCCGCCTTCGCCACGCTGCTGCTGCCGTTCGGCGTCGCCGCGTCGCAGGGCGTCGTCGCATCCCTGGTCTGGGACAGCGTGCTCATCGTAGGCGGGCTGCTCGGCGGGCTGGTCTGGTGGACCCTCGGCCGCCAGACGAAGCCTGCACCGCAGGAGCAGCCGCGGCCCGACGTCGTCCCCGTCGGCACCCCGTGATGCCCCAGCCCCAGCCCCAGCCCCAGCCCAAGCCCAAGCCCCACGTCCTGATCCTCGGCGCGGGCCCCGCCGGCGCCGGCGCCGCCTACCAGCTGCGCCGCCAGGACCTCGCCCGGGTCACCGTGGTCGAGCAGCGCAATGTCGTCGGCGGCAATGCCGGCAGCTTCGAGCTGCACGGTCAGCGACTCGACTACGGCAGCCACCGACTGCATCCGGCATGCGATCCGGAGATCCTGGCTGACATCCGCGCGTTGCTGGGCGACGAGCTCCGCGACCGGCCGCGTCACGGCCGGATCCGCCTGCGCGGCCGCTGGATCCACTTCCCGCTGAAGCCGCTCGACCTGCTGCTGCGACTCGACCCCGGTTTCGCGCTCGGCACCGCTCGCGACATCGTTGCCCGCGCCGTGACCCGCAATGGCAGCGAGGCCGACAGCTTTGCCGCCGTGCTGCGCACGAACCTGGGTCAGACGATCTGCCGCGACTTCTACTTCCCGTACGCCCGCAAGATCTGGGGCTGTGAGCCTGAGCAGCTCTCGGCGATCCAGGCGCGACGACGCGTCGCCGCGGGCTCGTTCGGCAAGCTGGCGCGAAAGGTCCTGGCGCAGGTGCCGGGCCTCAAGCGTCCGGGCGCCGGTCGATTCTATTATCCGGCAGGCGGCTACGGCCGCATCACCGAGGCGTACGCCGACGCCGCCCGCCAGGCCGGCGCGGAGCTGCTGCTCGGCACCGAGGCCAAGCGTCTCGAACGGGCAGGGAACCGCTGGGCGCTCACGGTCCGCACCGGCGACGCCGAACGCACGCTCGAGGCCGACTTCGTCTGGTCGACGTTGCCGATCACGATCCTCGCCCGCATCGTCCAGCCGCCTCCGCCGGCCGCGGTCGCCGCGGCGGCCGCCGCGATCCGTTACCGCTCGATGATCCTCGTCTACCTGACGCTCGGCGTCGGCCGCTTCACCGACTACGATGCGCACTACTTTCCCGGATCCGACGTCGGCATCACGCGCCTGTCCGAGCCCAAGAACTATGCGGCGCTCGATCAGCCGGCCGGCACCACCACGCTATGCGCCGAACTGCCCTGCTCGCCCGACGAGCCCGTCTGGCAGCTCAGCGACGACCAGCTCGGCGAACGCGTCGCCGCCGACCTCGCCCGCGCCGGCATCCCGCTGCCAGCTCGACCGATTGCCGTCAACACGCGCCGGCTGCGCTTCGCCTACCCGGTCTACACCACCGGCTATGAGCAACACTTCCGCGTCCTCGACGCCTGGGCGGAATCGCTGCCGAACGTGCTGACCTACGGCAGGCAGGGCCTGTTCGCGCACGACAACACCCATCACGCGCTGTTCATGGCGTATCGCGCCGCGGACTGCCTCCATGATGGACAGTGGGACGCGCGGCAGTGGGCGGAGCACCGCAAGGTCTTCGAAACGCACGTCGTCGAAGACTGAGCTACGGCCCGCTCCGACTGTTGCGTGGACGCATCACCTTGCGGCACGACCGGTCCGCTCAGCCCCGGAGGCACCGGCGGAGCGCTGGGCCAGGGGCCGGATTTCCCAGTATTGACGCCATTTTCGGCTGGTAGGCGCGGTCTGGCAGGGAGCGCTTCGGGGGCACATGAGTTGCGCCCCGGGTGCGCAGGATCGCCCTCCGGGATTCCCGCGATTCACACACAGGAGACAAAGCGGATGAACGCCGTCGAACGGGTCAAGCGGCACGTACGTATCACGCGTCAGAACTATGCGGAGCTGCCCAGCCCGCCGTTCCTCGTGCTGTTCATCAATTCGATCTGCAACATGAAGTGCGACCACTGCTTCTACTGGCGCAGCCTGAACCAGAAGAACGATCTATCGAAGGAAGAGATCTTCGAGCTGTCGCGCTCGCTGGGCAAGATCGAGAACCTGAACCTGTCGGGCGGCGAGCCGTTCATCCGCAAGGAATTCGCGGAGATCTGCCGGCAGTTCATCCAGCACAACGGCGTGCGGCAGATCTACGTGCCGACGAATGGGTACTTCACGGACAAGACGGTCAAGGCCGTCCGGGGGGTGCTGGAGGAGCAGGAGTTCGATCTGTTCGTGGCCGAGCTGTCGCTGGATGGGATGCCGGAGTTCCACGACACGTTCCGCGTGACGAAGAACGCGTTCGCCAAGGCGATGGAGACGTACGACGCACTGGCGGAGCTGCAGAAGGAGGACCCGCGGCTGCGGATCCACTGCATCTCGACGGCGACGGACATCAACATGGAGGAGATCCGCAACCTCACGACCTTCCTCTATGATCGCTGCCCGCAGATGGACCACCACAACCTGGCCATCATCCGGGGTGACCGGAAGAACCCGACGCTGGTCGGGCCAGGCCTGCAGCAATACGAGGAGCTGTACGAGTACATCCGCCGACTCTGGGCGCCGCGTGAGAGCGACCGCTACGGCGCGCTGGTCGAGCCCATGCTGCAGTGGGCCAAGGTCAAGACGGCGCGCGAGCAGCGGCAGGTCGTACCTTGCCGAGCCGGCAAGATCAGCGCGGTCGTCTACGCGAACGGCGACGTCAGCGTCTGCGAGATGCACAAGCCGCTGGGCAACCTGCGCGAGAAGCCGTTCTGGGAGATCTGGGACTCGCCGGAAGCGAGTGCGCTGCGCGACTCGATCGCCCGCAAGGACTGCTTCTGCACGACCGAGGTCTTCATGTGGTCGAGCATCACCTACCAGCCGCTGCAGCTCGCTCGCGCGATGGTGGGCGGCAAGGTATGGCAGAAGCCGGGCGCCCTGCGCCCAGGCGAGCGCGCCGATTACGCGAAGGTGAACGGCAACGGCTCGGGCGGACAGGCCGCATCGCAGTCGCCTGCGGGCACGCCGCTGGTGCAGCTGCAGGTGTCGCCGAAGTAGCTCTGGTGTACACGGATCCTGTCGTCGCGGAGCCACGACGCACGCCGGTGGCTGCCGCGACGAGCCCGGCGCGCGCCAGTGCGTACGGGCCCGGGTCGGGCGGCCGGCCACCCTCACGGCTGCTGGTCCGTCTGTTCCTGACCGTTTGGCTCGTCTACGGCCTGCACCTCGCCACGAACGTCGTACGCGAGACCTACCTCGCCGTCTCGCTCGGCACCTCGCTGTCGGTCCGCGTCGATGACTTCATCGGCCTGCATCCGGATCTCTTCGTGATCGAGGGTCGCGGCGGATACATCAACAACAACCCGGGGGCATCACTGCTGGCGGCGGTGCCGTACGCGCTGGCGCGACCGGCGATCGACGTGCTGTTCCGGCTGCGGCCGGCGCTGGGCGCGCCCAAGCCGCCGGCCACCTACGAGGATCCGCGACCGAACCGCACACGCTTCATGAACGAAGCACGTGCCCGAGGGCTCGACGTCCGGCTCGGCCTGGCCGCCATCACCATGCAGCTCGGGCTGATGGCGCCGCTCGGCGCCCTGGCGGCAGTCCTGTTGTTCGTCTTTCTACGCGAGCGGCTGGGCAGCGAGTCGCAGGCCTTGTGGCTGACGCTGCTGTACGCGTTCGGCACGCCGATCTTCTTCCGTTCGGCCTTTTTGAACCAGAACGCGCTGCTCGCACACTTCACGCTGTTCGCCTATCTGCTGGTCGCGTCCGCGCGAGGCCTGTCGCCGCCACGCCTGGCGGCTGCGGGCGCGCTGCTCGGGCTCGGACTGCTCTGTGATTACAGCGCCGCGCCGCTGTTGCTGGCGTTCGGCGGTTGGATCCTGATCGAAGCCTATCGGCGGCAGCACGGAGCCGCTGCGACGCTGCGACGGGTCGGCGCCTTCTGCCTCGGCGCCGCGATCCCGGTCGCGCTGCTGCTCGGCTATCAGTGGCTCGCGTTCGGCAATCCCTGGTTCCCCGCGCAGTCGTACATGCCGCCCACGGCGCTGAGCGGCAGCGGCTGGAACGGACTGTTCTGGCCGATTCCCGAGCTGCTCTGGCGCAACCTCTTCGACCCGCGCTACGGCCTGCTGGTCTTCTGCCCCATGCTGGCCGCTGCGCTGTTGGCGCCCGCGCTGCGGCTCCGGCCTGGCGGACCGACCCACTCCGAGCTGGCCCTGATCTTCGCCGCAGCGGCCGCACTCTACCTGTTCAGCAGCTCGGTGCAATTCGCACTGCTGCAGTTCAACACGGGCGTCCGTTACCTCGTGCCGGCCGTGCCCCTGCTCTTCATCGCGCTGGTGCCCGTGCTGCTCGCTGCACCGGCCTGGCTGCGCTGGCTGCTCGTGATCCCGTCGGTCACCATCTCGTGGGCCGTGTCCATGGCGCGCGAGGACGTGCCGACAGCGCTCGCGCGAGTCTTCATGCAGGGCTTCGAGCTGCCGGTCCTGACGGTGCTGCAGAAGATGTCCAGCGGCTACCTGCCACAGCTCGAGCAGGGGGTCTCACCGGTCCCGCTGTTCGTGCTCGCCGGCGTGGTGCTCTGGCTGCTCTGGCGTGGCACCACGTTGCGCGACGCGCCGGCAGAGTCGAAACCATGAGTCGCGCGTCCCCGGATCCCAGCATCACGGTCGCGGTGGTCGCGATCTGCGGGCCGGCGCACCTGCGCCGCTGCCTCGACGCGCTCGCGCTGCAGGAGCAGGCGCCGCGCTTCGACCTGCTCGTCGTCTACGACCCGCACCTCGACGGCATCGAGGGCGTGCAGGCCGAGTACCCGACCGTGCGCATGATCGCCAATGAGGGTCAGCGCAGTCCGCTGGAGCTGGCCGCGCGCGCGGTGCGCGAAGCGACGGGCGATCTCATCGTGCTCACCGAGGACCATTGCGTGCCCGCACCCGACTGGGTGCGCCGCCTCTGCGACGCGCAGGCGCCGGGCCGCGCTGCGGTCGGTGGCTCGGTCGAAGCGCTGGAAGGCGCGTCGCCGGTCGACTGGGCCTTCTACTACGTCGACTTCTTCCGCTACATGAAACCGGTCCGGCAGGGACCATCGCCGAGCCTGACCGTCTGCAACGTCGCCTACCGTCGCGAGCTCCTGCAGGCGGTCAGCCCGCTCTGGCAGCGCATCTTCCATGAAACGGCGATCAACGATGCGCTGCGCCAGCGCTTCGGCAGCCTCTGGCTCGAGCCTGCTGCAGAAGTGCGCATGAGGCGCAACGTTCGTTTCGCGGATGCGGTCTACGAACGGTACGCGTTCGGTCGGCTGTTCGGCTGCACGCGCCTCGACTTCGGCAGCACCGCGGACCGGCTGTACTACGCGCTGCTCGCGCCGGCGCTGCCGCTGCTGCTGCTCGCTCGCATGGCGCGGCGCGCGCTGCCGCACCCGCAGGCGCGGAAGCGGTTCCTGCGCGCGCTCGGCCCACTCGCCGCCATGGTGCTCGCCTGGTCGTGGGGCGAATGGCTCGGCTACCTCACGCGACGTCGCCCGACCAACCTCGTCGTCGCACCCGAGATCCGCGCCCGTCAGCGCGCGGCGCTGCTCGCCTCGACCGAACGCCATGGCGCGGCGTAGCGCGCACCGCCCCGCACGCACCGCGCGGGCGCGCCGCTATGCGCTGCGCGCCGCGGCCGTGCTCGGCGCCGGTGCGCTGGCGCTCGTGCTGATCGCCGTCCTCGTCTGGCGGCCGACCCGGTTGCCCCGAGCCGAGCCGTTTGCGCTCGCGGGCACCACGGTCATCAACGTATCGGACGGCACCCGCTCCGCCGGCACGACGGTATTCGTGCGCGGCGGGCGCATCGCCTGGATTGGGCCCGACGCCGCGGCCGCGCTGCCGCCGGAGACCCGCGTCCTCGATGCCCGTGGCAGCTACGTGCTTCCGGGCTTCTGGGACATGCACGTGCATGGCGTGCTCGGCGGCGGGCAGGCGCGCATCAACCGCAACCTGCTGGTCGCCCACGGCATCACGGGCGTGCGCGCCATGGGCACGCACCTCTCACCGGCCGATGTCGCGCGCGGCATGGTCGAGCCATCGGCGGACCCCAGCGAGCTCGGACCGCGCGTCGTCGCCAGCGGCCGCATCGTGAACGGCCCGGAGAGCATCGTCGGCTTCAACCTGGTCGCGGGCGCGCCCGAGCAGGGCCGGGCGGCAGTCGACTCACTCGCCGACGGCGGTGCGGACCTGGTCAAGGTCTACAATCTGCTGCCGGCCGCTGCCTACTTCGCGGTCCTCGCGCGCGCCGGCGAACGCGGCCTGCCCGTCGCGGGGCACGTGCCGTTCGCGGTCAGCGCCGCGCTCGCCGCCGATTCGGGCCACGGCAGCATCGAACACCTGACCGGGATCGCGCTGCACTGCTCGAGCCGTGAGGCCGAGCTGCGCGACTCGCTGCTGGCCGTTTTCCACACCAGCCGCGAGCGCCGCGTTCGACACGCGACAGTCGATCGCGTCGAGCACGAGGCGCACGCGTCGTACGACGGCACGAAATGCGGCGCGCTCGCATCGCGCTTCGTGGGCTCCGGCACCTGGCAAACGCCGACGCTCGTGCAGCTCCGCCGGTCGGCGGGCGACTATGGCCGCCTCGCCAGCGCTGATCCGCGCTTCAACAGCATGCCGCGCTGGGCCGCCGTGTATCGCCAGCGTCGTGCGCAGGAGGCCTCCTGGAGCCCGGCGGATGCCGCGCGGCGCCGGGCGACGTTCGACGCCGAGCGTCGCCTGGACGCACGGATGAATGCAGCCGGCGTCCGCTTCCTCGCCGGCACCGACATGCCGAGCCTGCTCGTGTTTCCCGGCTCGAGCCTGCACGAGGAGCTGGCGCTGCTCGTCGACGCGGGGCTGACGCCGCTGCAGGCGCTGCAGGCAGCGACGATCAACCCCGCACGCCTGCTCGGCGCGACCGATTCGCTGGGCACCGTCACGGCCGGCAAGGTGGCCGACCTCGTGGTTCTCGACCACGATCCGCTCGACGACATAGAGAACACGCGCGCGATCTCAGCCGTCGTGCTGCGCGGTCGGCTGCTCCAGCGTCCCGCACTGGATCGGTTGATCGAGCAGACCCACCGGCTCGCCGGGCGCGGCCGGATCGTAGAGCGCATGCGGCAATGGGTCCCCTTTCTCTAGTCGGTGACCCGTTCCGCTATTCCAATCGCGCTTCTCGCTGCGCTAGCTTGTTCTGTCTCGAGGCGAAGGAAGCGGAGCTGGCCCTCCGCCAGCTCCGCGTCATCAGTTGAGGTCATCAGTCGAGATCTCCCGCTCCCGGCTCGATCTCTGAAGCTGGAAGCTGATACACTAGATTGCGCTCGTCGTCGAAGAGCGTCGCCCCGATGCCTTCTCCCCGCAGCCAGTCGACGAAGCCCGCGTCATCACCGCGCTGGATCACGATGGCGACGGGCCTGCCGAGCGAGCGCAGGCCGGCGAGGGCGGCGGTCCAGCGCTCAGGTTGCCTGCCATATACATCGTCGAGCACCGCGAGGCGTCTTTCGACCAGCCGCGGGTCGTAGCCACGGATGTTCAACAGGACTGCCCGCGTGTCCAGCGCAACGCCGAGGTGCGGTTCCTCGCGCTGCGTTGGCACCAGCAGTGTGCGCGCGGTGAATGCGCTGACATGGAAGTCCGGCCGGTTCACGACCAGCACCGTGTTTTCGGGAGAACGCGTGCGGATCGCGTCTGTCCAGCCGGCGGCGGGCTCGGCCGGTGCCAGCCGCAGCCAGAACGAGTCCTCGCGCAGGCCCACGGCGCGCGAGACCCGCTGCGGCAGCTGGTCGCCGGCATAGGCGATCATGACCAGCGCCAGCGCCGGCGGCAGCGCGGCGAGTATCAGCCGCCGCTGCCAGCGGTGTTGCAGCGCGCGCTCAGCGCACACAATGGCGGGCGGCAGCAGGCAGATGCCAGCCGTATAGATGAACTTGTACTCGGCGAGCGTGGGCAGCCGCAGGACGATGTTCAGCAGGACCGACGCGGCCGCGGCGGCGCCGAGCACCAGCAGCGGCTGCCGCCGTGCCGGCACTTCCCGGCGCCACAGAACGTATCCAGCCCAGGCAAATGGGGCGCACGCCAGGAACGCCGCGCTGAGCTTCTTGGCTGCTGCTGCGGGGCTCGAGATGGCGACGACGGAGGCGTGGCGGCCGAGCGAGGAGAGCTCGAGGCCGACCAGACCCAGAACGGCGGCGGCGGCCGAGCCTGCCAGCAGCAGCAGAAGCAGCGCTCGCGTGTGGGCCTGCCGCACTCCGAAACGGGGTATTGCTATCACGGCGACGAACGCACCGAGGTGCAGGATCGCGGCGGGGAAGAGCGGGGGGTACAGCGCGCCGACGGAGGCCGCGACCAGCGGCGCGAGCAGCAGCTCCGGCCCGCGCATGCGCCGCAGACCGATGACCGTGACCGCTGTCAGCGCGACGTACGCCGCCAGCCCGAAGTTCATGACCTCGAACGCGCTAAACTTCTGCAGAAACGGTGCGTATCGCAGGTCACCGAGCAGTGCCCACCAGATGCCGGAGTCGTTGGGCGGCAGCAGGGACCAACCGATCAGGCCGGTGACACCGATCCCGAGCGCCAGCAGAAGCGGCGCGGCCAGTGAGCCCTCCTCCGATGCGCCCAGCTCGCGCGCGGTCTGGTAGTAGAGCACGCCGGTCGCTGCGAGCAGGACCAGGTTCGTGGCGACGTACACGCGCGTCGGCGCCAGATCCACGGTCCAGGCGAGCACGAACCAGTAGAGGTGCGCGAACCACGGGTAGACCAGCGAGACGCCCGCGAGCTCCGGGTCCTCGGGCAGAACGCTGCCTCGCCCAAGGGCGTAGATGATGTCGGTCTGGATCAGGCTATGCCACGAAAAAGCGCGGAACCACGGCTCGAGCAACCACGGAATCGCGACGCATGCTGCGACGACTGCGAAGGCGGCCGCCCCGACCACGGCCGGCCGCCAGCTCGATCGGCCGCGCGGCATGCTCCGCAGGAGTAGCACCAGGCCCCCCAGATTGATCAGCGTGATCGGCAGGACCGTATCGGACAGCTCGATGCCGGCCAGGCGCAGTGCGAACGCCTGCAGACCGACAATGAACGGGGAGAGCACGACTGCCAGTGCCAGTCGCGTGCTGAACGGGAGCGCGCTCGTTCGGAACGCGAAGACCGGCCAGCAGCCGGGCAGCACGAGCAGCGTCAGCGCAGCCGCAGCCGCGAGTATCTGGCGGGGCACTAGCCGGTGGCGGCCGCGGCTTGTCGGGGTGAGGACTGTGTGGCCGTGCGTCGCCGGCGTCCGATCACCAGCGCGAGCGCCGCGCCCAACGCCAACCCGAGCAGCCCGGCGGTGCCGACGAGGAGTGCCAGCGCGCGGCGCGGTCCGCCGGCGAGGACTTCGAGTCGATCCCAGCCCCGCTGGGTGAGCGTGCGCGGCGCCTCGTACTCGTTGATCTCTCGCCACCGCTGCGGTGTGAACTTGCCGCCCGTGAAGGCGCCAACCGGAATCACAGCGACGTCCGCTCGATCGCCGGTGACCGTGACCCGGAGCAGATTGTCGAACTGCTGGTAGAGCAGCCGGCTCTGGATCCGGTTCCGCAGGATTTGCAGACCTGTGTTGTTCTCCACTGAAGACTGGACGTAATCGATCCGGTCACGCCGCACGTGCGAGAACTTCATGGGTCCGTAATCGCCGGCGAACACGGCTCGTACCTTCCGGCCGACCAGCAGCGGGTGCACGTCGCGCCACCAGTCCGCATCATCCTCCCACCACAGCATGTGGTGCATGAGCACGAACGCGTTGTCGTACGCCGCGGTGTCGGCCAGTGCCTGTCGCACGAACTCGATCTGGGGCGACTCGAGCTGCTTGCCCCTCACCCACTGGCGTCGCGACCCATCCAGGGTGTCTCCAGGCGGTATGTGCGCAGAACTCAGCAATAGAAAACGGTTGCGGCGGTGGTCGACGAGGTGAGGCGGTCTGCCGTAGCGCGACGTGTAGACGTCCCGCGTCACCGGATCGTGGATGTCGTGATTGCCCGGGACCCGGTGCACTCGCACGGACAGCTCCGCCAGCATGGTGTCCAGGCGGGCCCAGTCCCGGACCACCGAGGCCGAGTCGGCCATGGGCGAGAGCACATCCCCCCAGATCATGTCGCCGGTCAGGAAGAGCAGGTCCGGCTGCAATGCACGCACCTCATCGAGAATCTCGTCGACGAAGTAATGCGGATTGCCGTCTTCGCCGCCGCGAATGTGTCCGAGCACCACGAACGACCACGGCTCCGCCGTGGACTGCGCCAGGGCCGGCACGGGCCCCGTGAGCGCGGCCAGCAGCGTAATGATCATCCCGACATGGGTACGCATAGGCGTGTGCTGGGTTGAGGCAGTGGCGCAGCGCCTACCGGGCGCTCGCGACGTGGTCTCGATCCTCACGCCCCGCCGGCAAGCGGTACAGCCGGATGCTGCGCACATCGACGCGTGCTGATCGCAGCTCGACGAAGCCGCTCTGCGTCGCCACGTAGGCGCGTTCCGGCCGCGGCCATACCCGGATCGTGATGCGATCGTAGCTGCCGGGCGGTACACGCACCGCCTCCAGCCTGAAGATCTGCAGACTGTCGGTCGCCGGCAGCGGGCGGATCACTTCGCCCTGGTCGCTCTCGAGCCGGAGCTGCAACGAGTCCACGCCGCGCGTCGCGAGCTCGAGCACGAGCAGCGCTCTGCCGGCAGCGGCAACCTCCCAATCGATGGCGCGCCCGAAGCTGCCGCGGAACTTCTCGAATGATGCGACGAGCGCGTCGTCACGTTTTTCGAGCTGCGTCACGCCGCGGTCGGGCACCCAGCCGTCGCGCGTGGAGTGCAGGTCTTCCGCGAACGTCATGTCGATCACCGGCGGGAGCGGCGCGGCGCGGTTCCAGCTGGTCAGCAGCCCACGCGGGGCGTCGCTGCCGGCCCTGACACCGTAGTGCGCGTAGACCCAGGCGTACGCGTCCGCCGTCGGGTCCACCGGTCCGGTATCGGGCGTGCGCGAGATTCTCGATGCGGCGTCGCTCAGGAAGTCCTGTTCGTTACCGGCGACCAGCGTACCGATCAGCTTGGCCCAGCCGCCGCCGCCGTAGCGCCAATTCTTCACGTTCTGCAGGATGCCAATGCGGTTGCCGGTGATCACGTTGTTCAGCAGCACCGGCTCGGAGCGGTCCTTGACCTCGATGCCTCGCTCGGACAGCGAGATGTGGTTGTTGAAGACGAAGGGATGGCTTCTCTCGCCGATCGAGATCCCCTTGTCGTCCGATCGAGTGATCACATTGCCGATGACTGCCGGGCTGGACGTCATCAGATCGATGGCATCGTTGCCGGACTCATCGAAGCGGCAGTCGCGAATCGCGCCAGCCGAGTAGTCGTAATCAATGGCGTCCCCATTGGCGCGAGCGAAGCTGCACTGCTCGAGCACGACATCGGCATGCATCGCGTGAAACGTGTCATCGCTGCGCAGGTTGTCCTGGAACTCCGCTCGAGTGAAGACCACGTCGCGCGCCCAGTGCACGTTGGTCATGCCGCTGTACTCGATGCGATCGACGGTCGCGCCGCCGCCGCCCGTGAAGCGAACCTGCTCGAGGCGGCTGCCGTTGGCGTTGGCGCCCTGGAGCGCGAAGGCGCCCCACGGCCGGCCCGGCTCGGCCGGCTCGAACCGGATCGGCTGCTGCGGTGTGCCTCGCGCGAACACCGGCCCTCGCGCGATCAACGACACGTCCGGTGCCAGACGAATCACCGTGCCCGGCTCGATGCGCAGCGTGTCCGTCGCGGCGATGCGCGTCGTCGCGTCGAGCTCGACAGCACCCGACCAGCGGTGCGTCCGGCCACGCGTCACCGGGTACTCCCACGGATTCCAGGAGTCGCTGCGCTGGCTCCCTTCGACGGCGCCCCAGGGCTCCACGGTGGCGGCCTGACCCGTCAGACGGTTTCGGAGCACCGGCTCTGCACCCGCCAGCGCCGCCTGGCCGACCAGGAACAGGCGGTAATGCACCTGACCCGGACGCAGCCCGCGGCCTCGCGTGTTCCAGCCCGGCAGCAGCGGCTCGGCCGTGTCGAGCCGCAGCTCCCGGCCTGCCGGCGTATCGACCCACGACACCGGAATCGCCCGGTCGCCGGCGTCGAGCTCGCCGTTGAGATTCAGATCCGCGAAAAGGCGGGGCAGCGCGCCCGCTGCGGCGGGCAGGCGCACGCCTGTGAAGTCGGCGCCGGCATAGCCGCGGGATTCCAGATCGACCACGGCGAGCGAGTCGTGCTGTGCGATGGCGAATGCGACGCGCGCGTCACCGGCCCAGGCGCGCAACAGCACTCCGTTCCTGCGCAGTACGTGCGCGACCTCGCTGGGCTTGCCGACTGCCGCAATGGACGGCTCGCGGAGCTGCTCGTACTCGAAGTACGGGCGATAGCGCTCGTAGGCCTGCCGGGCGATCGTCGCGCCGCGCCGCGGAATCGAGTCGTGCTGCACGGCCCGATACGCCTCGCCCAGCGCGGCGTCGACCAGGAACGGGTCACGCAGCACCGCTTGCAGAAAGCCATTGACCCAGAGCGGCGGCCGTGCCAGGTCGAGCAGCCGCAGGTCCCAGACGATCGGATGCAGCCGGCCGGACCAGGGATCCTCGTACCAGAACTGGTTGTGCAGGTTGTCCATGTGGTACAGGTCACCCGCGACGAGCATCAGCGCGATGAAGCGCGCCAGCTCGGCACGGTCGAGCCAACGCATCAGAGCCACGTGATCGTCGAACGTCGTGCCATTGATGGCACGGATGAACTGCTCGAGTGCGGATGAGCCCGGCGCCGCCGGCCGCGTGTTCGCCGAGGCCAGATTCCAGATGTAGGGATTCACGAAAAGACCGCGAGGCACGCCCTTGTAGGTATCACCGCGCTCGGCGGCATCGCCCTGAAACACGTTGCCCGGCATGTGGCCGACGTGGCGGACCAGGCCCTCGTCTACCGGCTCCGTGATCCGGTACAGCCCGTAGAAGCGGCCGTTGACGAACACGGGCGCGATTCCCGATGCCGGCGCCAGCACGTCGAAATCGGTGGCCAGCGTCGCCGCGACGTACTGCGACAATACGTCCTTCACGGAAAAGGCCAGCGAGCGGAATCCCTGGTACAGGTCCGAGCGCGGTGTGCGCAGTGTGAACGTGAGCTTCGCCGTCGTCCAGTGCACGCTGGTATCGCCGCGGCGACGGATGCGCACCGATTGCACGCCGTCTTCCCGGAGCAGCTCGCCCTCCAGCCACGTGCCCCAGCTGCCCTGCCGGTCCTGCTGGAACGCTCGCCACTCGTCGCGGGGCAGCCGCAGATGCACGATCGGTGCGTCAGCCGCACCGTAATCCAGATGCTGGCTGAGCAGCACGGCCCGAGGTGCTTTCAGCGGCGCCTGCAGTCGGGCGCTGAAGAGTTGCGGTAGCCGGGCACTGTTCGACCACCAATCATCGAACTGCAGCAGATTCCCGTAGTCGATGATGGACCCGGCGCCGGCGTACAGCGCCACGAGGAGAACCGGCGTCGAGATGATCACCGCATCGCGCAGCCGGAACGGCCGGCGCCGGCCCGAGCGTGAGGCGCGCAGCGCCGCAGTGAGACGCTGCGGCAGGCGGCGCAGCCGATCGAGCATGCCGTTCGCCCCCCTCATTCGCGGAAACGGATGGCCGACGCGGGATCGCTGGCCGGCAGCGTCTGCGAGCGGGCGCGCGCTGCGGCGAGCCCGTCGGCATCGAGGCGGTTGCGGTAGCTCTTCTCCACCATGGTCCACAGGTTGGAGTCGACCGGTTTCGGCAGCCGGATCACCAGCCACACCTCCTCGATCGACTCCAGCTCCTCCGCCAGTTCGATGCGCAGTGGCGCGCCACGCTCCTGCCCGAGATCGAAGGGCACTTCCCAGGCTGCGACCGCGGGCCGCGCCACCTGCTGCCGCCGCCCCGGGATCCCGGGCCGCAACGGCTCACGCATGCCCAGCTCGGCCACCTCTGCGAAGAGGCCCTTCGTATCGATCAGCGCCGACGCGTTCGCGGTCAGCGCGAGCCTCGCCGGCAGGCC
The DNA here is from genome assembly GCA_050732635.1 of Longimicrobiales bacterium. Classification (GTDB taxonomy): domain Bacteria; phylum Gemmatimonadota; class Gemmatimonadetes; order Longimicrobiales; family RSA9; genus JBOHRE01. The sequence continues at coordinate 14,410 of JBOHRE010000053.1, forward strand.
GATGCGAACCGTGTGGTAGCGCCCATCGACCGGCACGTCTGCCGGCAGCGGGACGCCCGCCACCTCGACGATCAGCCCGTGCAGCCAGTAGGCGTCCAGATAGCGCTCGTAGGCCGCCGTCACGCCGGCGAAATCGCCGCGCTCGAACAACAGCTCGACATGGCGCGTCACCGACGGCAGGTGATTGGGGTGAATCGCGAGCGCCGCTATGACGTGCAGCTCCGCCAGCTCCGGCTCGTCGAACGCCAGTGCGGCATCGGCGAGCGCCACGTGGTTGCGGTAGTTCTGCGGGTCGAATGCCGCCAACCGGGCGTAGGCATCCAGCGCGAGACGCTTCCGGTCCAACGCGGCGTACGCATCGCCGAGGCTGCGCAGCAGCCGCTCCCGCTCCGTATCACGCCGGTGCTTGACGACGCGGGCCGGGAAGCGTCGATCCAGCTCGCTCAGGTAGCTCGCCGCTTCCTCGTACAGACCGGCCTGCAGCAAGCGCTCGCCACTGGCGACCTGCGCGCTCCAGCGCGCATCGCGCACCGCGAGCACCCGCGCCACCGTTTCCAGCATCGGATTGCGCAGCTGGGGCAGCACCATGAGCACGCCCAGCAGCAGCACACCGGCCAGGTAAGCGCCGAGGATGGCGCGTTCGTGCGCGAGGTAGAACGCGCGCACCCGCTGAAACAGCGACGCCGACCCGCTCACACGACCAGGTTCTCGTGACCCGTCAGCAGCATGACCTTGTTGCCCGCGGCCGCAGTGCGCAGCTCGTCGAGCAGCTTCGCTTCATCGGCGCCCGCCCGCAGCACCACCGAATACACCAGCTCCAGCAGCGTGCCGTCCCGAACCGTTTCCACGCTCAGCAACGTGTGATCCTGAACGTAACGGTAGAACAGATCGTTGAAGACCGTGTGATGATCCAGGTACTCGGGCAGGTGCACCTTCAGCAGCACCTCACGGTGCCGCACCGCGCCGATGTCGAAGCGGTGGAGAAAGTAGACCATGCCGCAGGCGAAGACGGTGAAGACGACGGCGGCCATGTAGAAGCCCGTGCCCGCCGCCATGCCGACCGCCATGGTCATGAAGATGAAGGCCACGTCACGGGATTCCTTGACGGCATTGCGGAAGCGGATGATCGACAGCGCGCCGACCAGCGCGAACGCTCGGGCGATGTTGCTGCCGATGATCAGCATGATGATCGATACGGTCACGCCCATGATGATCATCGTGTGCACGAATGCCGTCGAGTACGACAGCCCTTGATGCGTCTCCCGGTAGAAGTAGGCGAGCATCAGTGCGAGCACGAAGCTCAGGCTCAGCGCGGCAACCGCCTCCCACAGCGCGAAGCCGCCGCCCATGGCCGTGCCCTGGATACTCTCCCGAATCAGCTCATCCACATTCGCCTCGCCGTTGTTCTTCCATCATGACAGGGAACCCCCGCCCCCGCCCCCCGCGCCCGCCCCAATCCTTCACGTGTACTGCCGGCCGAAGTGGGCACGGTCGACCGCACTGCAATACTTCGACAGCCGCGTCACGGACAGGCCGAAGCGCTCGACCGTGCGCACCAGCCAGAGCGGCACACGGTTCGTGAACTTCAGCTCGAGGATCGCCACGCGCGGATCCACGATGTAGCGGCCCGTCTCGAACGGCTGCGCCACATCCAACTCACTTGCCGAGTACTGGACCCGCGTGTCGATCGTGATCCTGAGATCTGGCTCGAACACGCCGTACAGTGCGCGCCGCTGATAACGCACGGCCATGCGTGGCCGCAGCTGGTGCCGGTAGCAGAGCAACGCCACTTCCGAGAGCAGCGGGTCCTGCTCGCTCGAGTCCGGCCCACCGTTCAGGCCGTCCGGCGCGAAACGGTGCAGCGCGTCGCACAGCGGCAGCCGCAGCCGGCGCTTCTGCAGCGTGCGATCGATCCGCTGCTTCACCTCGACCATGACGTCCGGCATGCCCGCATAGCGCCGCAGCCGCAGCTTACGACGGTACTTCAGCCCCTCCACCTTCTCCCAGAAGAACAGGAACCCCGGCGAGTCCCAGTACACGGAGAACACCGGGTAGCCACGACCCTCGAGGTCGTGCGCGTCCGGCGTCGTATACGGCGCGACCGCCGCCACCAGTTCAGGCACCTGGCGGCAGGGTACGAGATACTTGAGCTCGAATCGGTTGACCCGATTCTGCGCTCCCGGGGGCGACGCAGTTCGCACGTACCGTTGTGATCGTCTGGGAAGGCGCGCCGCGCTCGCGGCCGCGGCACAGGATCAGGCAAGCCAGGTGCCACCCCCCGCCCGGGCACGACCCCAGAGTATTTCGCAGAACGACGCCACATTCCGCCTGCCCGGCCAGGTCTGGCAAGGCGGGCCCCGACGGGGTGTTGCGGCCACGCAACAGACCCGCGGGATGGGGAGCCGCCGATGCAGCGAGGCCCGGCGCATACGCGCCGGGCCCCAGCACAACGGTGCAAGGAAAAGCGCCTAGTTCAGCGGGCAGCCGCTTTCGTTGCGTGCCTCGAAGTCGTTCTTGAGCGCCTCGTAATCCCGGTCCGTGCCCTCGAACGTGGCGTTGAACGCGTTGATCACGTCATTGGCGGACAGTCCGTAGGCGATCCCCGAGCTGGCGTTCAGCAGCGCTGCGACGGTGTGCCGGCCCAGCGCCTTGAGCCCGCCGCCGCCCTGCTGCAGGACCTCGAGTAGCGTCATGCCCGGGAAGGCGTCATCGAAGACGCTGGAGAACTGCTGGCCGGGCGCATAGCCGACCCAGCTGTCGAAGTGGTGCGGCTGCTTCCAGTAGCCGGGCGTGCAGCCCTGGCCGCTCGGTAGCGGCTCGTTGGCGAAGACGGCGACGGCGCCCTGGAAGCCCACCGTGCTGGCGCTGCCGCCGATGGACTCGGTCACCTCGTCGGTGCCGGTCAGCACGTAGGATTTCACGGTCGCCGAGCCGGTCTCCACCGCGATCTGCGAGACGAAGTGGCCGGGCGGCACGCGCTCGACGACGCGCACCACCATGGTCGGCGTGCCGAAGCCAGGCTCGAGGATGCCCATGGCCGCATACCGGCAGAGGCCATCCTCGACGGTAACGACGCGCTTCCAGGCGCCATCCTCGTAGACGTCGAAGTCGGATGTCGGCCCGTTCTTGCACACCTTGAAGAACTCCTCCCGCACAGCCGAAGTCGTCAGCTCGCCGACCTGCAGCGCCGGATCTCCGGGCGGTGCGGCGGCGCGCGGTCCTGCGGTATCCACATCATCACAGGCGGCGACCCCCAGGGTCGACAGTACTGTGGCCGCCGCGATCCGGGCGATGCGACTCGGGCTGGGCATGGGCTGGCCTCTTGGGAAAGGTGTAGGCGATTCCGGGCGCACAACGGGCACCGGCCAGCTGTGCACTAATTATTCCTTTTTCTTGTTTCGCTAAGTTGCAGTCTGGCGCGGGTTTAGCGGCTCGAGTCCGGGAATTTGAGCGCCGCATCGAGGCAACAGCGATGCGCACACGCGACGCGCAGTCGGCTCAGACGCGCAGCGCCGGCAGCGTGCGCCCGCCGAGCTGGATAGCGCCCAGACAAAAGAGCGCGACGAGATAGCTGAAGCCGCCGACCAGCACGCCCAGATACAGGCCGACGCCGCTGGCGAGCGCCAGTACGGCGGCCATCGCCGAAGCCGCCAGCAACAGCGGCAGCAGCCGGCGCGGTGAGGCCGGGACGAAGCCGGCGGCGGCCGCGTAGCGCAGGGCGATGAGCAATCGCACGCCCTCGGTGAAGACGGTGGCGGCGGCGGCGCCGAGCATCCCGTAGCGCGGGATCAGCAGGATGTTGAGGCCCACGTTGAGCACGGCGGCGACGCCGGTGAGGCGGAACACCTGGGTTTCGCGTCCGGCGGCGAAGAGCGCGGCGACCGGAACGTCGCGGACCAGCGCCAGCGGGATCGACCAGATCAGAACCTGGAGCGCGATGCCGGAGGGAGCGTAGCCCGCGCCGAAGATGAGTCCGATGATCTGGTGGGCCAGGAACGCGCCGCCGACCGCGACCGGCAGCACGACGGCGCAGACCTGGGCCATCGCGGTCTGGTAGAGCTCACGCTGCTCGTCGGGGCTGCGGCCGAGGCGAGTGAGGGTGGGCAGCAGGCTGACGCCGTAGGCCATGCCGAGGTTGGCCAGAAAGCTGATCAGCGCGTAGGCCGCCGCGTAGTAGCCGACCAGCTCCGCGGTATGGAACAGCCGCAGGAAGATCAGGTCGGAGTTGTAGATCATCAGCCCGAGCAGGCCACTGGACACGATCGGCCAGGCGCGGGGCAGGAGCGGGCCGATCACCGCGGCGTCCAGCCGCGGCCGCAGCGGCGGGCGTGGCCTCGGTAGCCAGAGCAGCAGCAGCGCAACGGCCAGCGCATCGCCCGCGAACTGCGCCAGCGGCACGCGCACGAGATCGTCGGCGCCTCTGACGAAGGCGAAGACGAGCGCGACCATGACGATCTCGCCGGCGGCGCGTGCAACCGCGACCTGCCGGGTCCGCTCGAATCCGAGGTGGATCCAGCGTACACTGGCCGCCACGGTGAGCAGTGTCAGTCCGTAGGCGGCCAGCACGGTGCCCTCCGGCGGTGGCAGCAGCCAGGTGCCTGCGGCGGCGAAGCCGAGCGCCAGGAGCGCTGCGATCAGCAGTCGCGCGGTCAGGACCGTGGGCGCACCGCTCAGTGCGCGAGGGCGGTCGTGTGCGATCTCGCGAATGCCCAGCCCGAGATCGATGCCGCAATCGGCGATGCGCGAGAAGTACAGCGTGACCGCGGCGGCGAAGCCGATCACGCCGTAGGCGGCGGGCCCGAGCGCGCGTGCGATGTAGAGCGTGGCGGCGAAGGCAATGGCGCGCGCGATCACCTCGCCGGAGCCGAGCGCCGCGAAGTTACGCGCGACGAGACCGCTGCTCGTCGGCGACGCGGAAGCCAACGCGCTGGTCTCCGCGAGCGGGCTTCCGGGCGCCGCGGTCCGCGGACCGCTCATACGGCTGTCAGCGAGGGCTCAGCGGCGGGCCGACCAGGCGGTTGTAGACGGCGCCGACCAGCCGGCCCAGACCGTAGCCGAGCACGAACGCGTAGGCGAAGCCGACGAAGGCGCCGAGGAAGGTGACGCGGTAGCCGGGGAAGTAGGCGGACAGCAGGTTCAGGTGCTGGCCGACGTTGGGCCCGCCCTTGAGGACCAGGATCAGGGTGGCCAGGAACAGCCCACTACCGAAGAGCAGGCCGAGGGCGATGCCCCAGGCGCGCGCGTTCAGCCGCAGAACCGCGTGCCGCAGCGCCGTCGGCTCAGGCTCGGGTCGAGACATACGGACTACCTCTCAGATGTGATCCAGAAAATCGCGTGTTGCAGCCAGCTCGGCACGGGTCCGCGTGATGAAGATCGAGGCGGCCACGGCCAGGTTGCGCGTAAAGGCCAGGAACCAGCCGGCCACGAACCCGGCGAAGAACGCCCACCCCGTACCGATCAGGGCGCCCTGCCAGCTCACGCTGTAGCCGTAGAAGTACTCGTCGAGCAGCGTCAGGTCGGGGGCCGGCTCGGGTGCCGCGAGCAGGTGAAACGCAGTCAGGCCGAACACCAGCACGGCGGCCGCACTGCCCACGGCCAGGCCCAGCGCGCGTTTGTGCAACGGCGCGAAGGCGAGCGCCAGCTCGCGGGTCAGCACCGGCTCCGCGGGGAGCTCTGCCGGGGTCGGCTGCGGGATCGCGCTCATGGCCCTTGCATCCTTCGATTAGGCAGCGACCGCCATCTGCGAGCGCTGGTAGGCCACGACATCCTCGATGATGCGTGACAACGGCGTCGTCGGCCGGAAGCCGATCGCGCGCTCGAGCTTGCTCACATCCGGCACGCGGCGGTGCATGTCCTCGAAGCCGGCCGCGTATGCCTCCTCGTAGGGCACGTGCACGATGGGCGATGCGCTGCCGGTCGCCGCCAGCACCCGCTCCGCCAGCTCGCGGATCGTGACCTCCTCATCATTGCCGACGTTGAAGACCTGGCCATACGCGGCCGGCGTCTCGAGCAGCCGGCTCACGGCCTCGACCGCGTCGGCGACGTGACCGAAGCAGCGCGACTGCGTGCCAGTGCCGTAGACCGTCAGCGGCTCGCCGCGCAGCGCCTGACCGACCAGCGTCGGCACCACCATACCATAGCGCCCGGTCTGGCGCGGGCCAACCGTGTTGAAGAAGCGCACGACGACGACCGGCAGGCCGCGCTCCCCGGCATAGGCCAGTGCGAGCCACTCGTCCAGCGCCTTCGAGCAGGCGTACGCCCAGCGCGAGTGCGTCGTCGCGCCCAGCACGATCTCGTCGCCCTCGCTGAAGGGCACCTTCGTGCTCTTGCCGTAGACCTCCGACGTCGAGGCGATCAGCACCGGCCGGTTCTTGCGCGCCACTGCATTGAGCACGACCTCCGTGCCGTGCACGTTGGTCTCGATCGTGTGCACCGGGCGCTCGACGATGAGGCGAACCCCGACGGCCGCCGCCAGGTGCACGGTCGCGTCGCAGCGGTCGACCAGCTCGGAGACCAGTGGTGCGTCGGTGACGGAGCCGATCCGGTAATCGAAGCCGGGGCGTCCCATGAGGTGCTCCACGTTCTCGATCGAGCCCGTGGTCAGGTCGTCCAGGATCAGCACCTTGTGGCCGTGCGCGAGCAGCCGTTCGGCCAGGTGCGAGCCGATAAAGCCGGCGCCGCCCGTGATAAACACTTTCATGCAGCACTCCTCTGGTTCAGGCGCTCGAGCAGGTCCTGCCGGCCGCGGCGCTCTGCCGCCTGGCCGACGAGCTCGAGGTATCGTGGTAGCACGGCGCTCTCCGACCACAACCGGTCGAACGCCTGTTGACCCGCCGCGGCGAAACGGTCGCGTTCGGCGGGATCGTTCTGCATACGGGCCATGCCTCGTTCCAGCTCGTCTGCCGTGCCGAACAACAGACCGCCGCCGGACTGCTCGACGATCTCGGGGAAGGGGCCGATCCGCCGGGCCAGCACCGGCGTGCGTTGGCGGAACGCCTCGATCAGGATCACGCCGAACGTCTCGAAGCAGACCGACGGCACGATCAGTGCCTCCGCGTGCTGGTAATACTTGCTCAGCTCGTCGGCCGGCAGCCGTCCCAGGAACCGAACGCCCGCAATGCCCGCTGCCTGCCGGCGCAGCTCGGCCTCGTACTCGCCGGTGCCGGCGATCAGTAGATCCGCCGCGCCGTAGCGCGCGAACACCGGGATCACGTCGTCCAACCCCTTGATCCGCTCCAGCCGGCCGACGAACAGGAAGTACGGCCGCTCCTGCGGCCGGTCCTGCTGCACGACCGGCGCCGGCGAGTCCGGCAGGAAATACGGCAGCACGTCCATGGCACGCGTGAAGCCGAATTCCTCGTGCTTGCGGCGGCTGAATTCGCTCTTCGCGATGAAGAGGTCGATGTGGTCGAGGTTCCGCTCGAGGTGCCCGGTATAGCGCCAGGCCTGTGGCGGCCGTTTGTGCCGCAGCACGCAGCGCAGGCATTGCCGCTCGACACACGGCTCGCGGCCGTGACGCCACAGCACGTGGCTCGGGCAGACCAGCCAGTGCTCGTGTGCCTCGTACACCTTGACCGTATCGCCGCCGTAACCCAGCAGCCCGGGCCCGCCGATCAATGACACGTTGTTGAAGTGCAGGATGTCGAAGCGACGCTCGGCCAGCAGTCGTGCGATGCGTGGCGCATTCAGCACCGGCCGTCCGAGCTGCTGCACCAATAGCGGCGAGACCACGCCCAGCCCGCTGCGCAGCGCGACGACCTCGACGCCGTCCGCAACCGTGGCGGCGTCCGGTGGCGCCTCGTCGCTGAGCGAGGCGAACGCGTCGACATCGTGCACGACCGTGACCTCATAGCCGCGCCGGACCAGCGCGCGCGAGAGCCGCTGCACACCGATGCCGTCGCCGCCGAAGTTGAACGGCGGATAGAACGTGGTCAGCATGCAGAAGCGCAGCGGCCTCACCTTATCCCCCGGCGGCCGCGAGCTGTGCGGCCGGCGCTGCCTGCTTGGGCGCCGCGACGCGCATCTCCTCATGGTACTCGAAGTCCGTGTTGACCTCCCACACGTCGTGCTCGGCACCCATCATGTTCCACACCGTCATCATGGCGGTGAGCATCGAATGGTCCTGGTTGTTGTACTTGTGCAGCCCGTTGCGCCCGACTAGGTGCAGGTTCGTGATCGGATCGATCTCCTCGCGGACCCGCTCCAGCATCTCGCGGTAGACGCCGTCGTAGATCGGATACGCCTTGGGCATCCGCACCACCGCGCCGTCGCTGACCAGCGCCGGGTCGGCCAGTCCGAGCACGCCGAGCTCGCGCGTGGCCAGCGCGATCAGGTCCGCGTCGCTGCTGCTCCAGAGGCCGTCGCCGGCGAAGCAGAAATACTCCATGCCGAGGCAGGTCTTGCCCGCCTCGGGCACCATCGCGCGGCTCCAGTTGTTGAAGTTCTGGATCCGCCCGACCCTGACACCCGGCGTGTGGATGTAGATCCAGTTGTCGGGGAACAGGTCGTCCTGGTCCAGGATCAGCGCGACCGTCAGGAAATCGCGGTAGCGCAGCGCCTCGGCCGCCTCGGCCGCGCGCGCGGGCAGTCGCGGCTGCAGTGCGCGCACCAGCGAGCGGACCGGCATCGTCGAGATGACGTGGTCCGCCTCGAGGCGCAGCTCGCCGTCGGGCGTCGCGACGCGCACGGCCGCGACGCTCTCGCCGTGCAGCTCGATCGCCGTGGCGCGGTGCCGCATCAGCACCTCGCCGCCCAGCTCTCTCACCCGCGAGGCGCAGGTCTCCCACATCTGACCGGGGCCGAGGCGTGGGTACTGGAACTCGTGGATCAGCGTCTTGATGTCGGTCGAGCGGCGGTTGATCGCCGCCGCCGACAGGATCGCCTTGCCCAGCGACAGATTCTGGATCCGCTGCGCCGCCCATTCCGCGCGGATCTCGGTGCACGGGATGCCCCAGACCTTCTCCGTGTAGGTCTTGAAGAAGATCTGGTACAGCCGCTTGCCGAACCGGTTCGTGACCCACTGCTCGAGGTTGTCCTCGACGGGGCTCGGCCGCAGGTGCGCCCACAGGTAGCTGACCACCATGCGGATCGCGTTCCAGAGGCCCAGCCCGCGCAGCGCGTTCTTCGCCTTCAGCGGGTAATCGAAGAACTTGCCCTGGTAGTGGATGCGCGAGAGCCGCGGCACGGAGATGAACTGGTCGGCCAGCAGCTCCTGCCACAGGTCCTCCACCGGCTTGATCTTGGTGAAGAACCGGTGCCCGCCGATGTCGAACCGGTAGCCGCGGTACTGCACGGTGCGGGAGATCCCGCCGACGACGTCATCGGCCTCCAGCACCGTCACCCTCACGCCATCTTTGGCCAGCAGGTACGCGGCCGTGAGGCCGCCCGGACCCGCGCCGATCACGACCACGTGATCACCGGGACGGAGCGGCGCCGCTCGGTGCGTCGGGCTGTTCGTGTCCGCTGTCATGTGTCGGTGTGAACGTCCTCAGAGGTAGAGCTGACCGTGGTCCCGCCGGCCAGACACGAGCTCAGCCAGTCGGCCGCGACCGGCCGGCTGTCGTCGAGAAGCGCGATGATGTCGCCGCCCGCCGCGCGGACGCCGGTAGCGCGCAGCGCGCGGCCCGCCTCGCCCGGCCGGGCCGCCACGATCCGCGCGCTCGGATACTT
>JBOHRE010000054.1:0-23558 GCA_050732635.1 Longimicrobiales bacterium
GCGCCGAGGCTACGGGCAGGCGCGCGAGGTGTGCAGCGGGCGCCAGCCCGAAGAGCAGCGTCGTGGCGAACGTGAGTGCCAGGGCGAAGAGCAGCGTAGCGCCGTCGATGGTGATCTCGTCGAGCCGCGGGATGTCGCCGGGCGAGAGCGCGCGCAGCGCCTCGACACCCCACCACGCCAGCAGCAGTCCGATGCCGAGACCGATGACAGCGAGGACCAGGCTCTCGGTGAGCAGCTGAGAGAGCAGCCGGCCCTGCTTGGCGCCGAGGGCGGAGCGCACGGCGATTTCCTCGACGCGTCCGGTGCTGCGTGCGAGCAGCAGGTTCGCCACGTTGGCGCAGGCGATCAGCAGCACGAACAAGACCGCGAGCAGAAGTACGACGAGCGCCTGCCGGGTGTCGCCCACGATCTCGTCCTGGAGCCGCTCGATGCGAACCGTCACATCGCGGTTCGAATCGGTGTACTCCTGCTCGATGCGCGCCGCGATCGTGCGCAGCTCCTCGCGCGCCTGCTCGATGGTAGCGCCCGGCGCGAGCCGGCCGACGGCCTGCATGAAGACGCAGCCGCGGCCGCACCTCTCCGGGTCGTTCTGCAGCGGCACCCACACGCGCGCGCGGTCGGGAAAGTCGAAACCTGGTGGGGCGATACCGATGATCTCGTGCGGCCGCCCTTCGAGCTCGATCGTGCTGCCGATGGCATCGCTGCGTCCGCCGAGACGCTCCTCCCAGAAGCCGTGACTGATCACGGCCACGGCGGGCCCGCCCGGCAGCGTCTCGCTCTCGACGAATGTCCGACCCGCCATCGGCGCCGCGCCGAACACCGCGAAGAACGCGGCTGTCACCTCGCCGGCGTCGATCAGCTCCGCCTCGCCCATGCCGCTGAGCGGACGCTGCGCCGCCCGATACAGCGCCAGCGGCTCGACACTCCGGGCGACGCCCCAGTCCTCGAGGTCCACCGGCGACACGGAGAAGCCGGCCATGTCGACGTCGGTTTTGTCCGCGCGCGCCAGCGACAGGATGCGATCCGAATCGGCGTATGGCAGTGGTCGCAGGACGACGCCGTTCACGACGCTGAAGATCGCGGTGGTCGCGCCGATGCCGAGCGCGAGCGTGCAGACGGCGACCGCCGTGAAGCCGGGCCGCTTGAGCAACGAGCGGAGCGCGTACCTGAGGTCCTGAATCAGCCGGTCCATGAAGCTCCGTGGGCGCTGGAGTCGTCGGTCTGTGCTCGTCCTCGCACCCTCCCGCCGGGCAACCGCTGTACCGCGGCCGTGTGACCGAGCCAACGAGCGACGCCACAAGACGTTGCTGGTCGAGCGCGGCAGCCATGACGGCACCCGGCGTGGTGCGTGCGTGGGACGCTGCGTCCCAGAAGCGGACGGTCGAGCGTCGGCGCTTGACGCTTGCGGTCGGACACCGGACCTTCCGGCCCATGAATGCACGCCCGATCCGCATCGCATCCGGCCAGGGGTTCTGGGGCGACCGCTTGGACGCGCCGGTCGAGCAGGTCCGGCGCGGACCGATCGATTTCCTGATGCTGGATTATCTGGCCGAGGTCACGATGTCGATCCTGCAGAAGCAGCGTGCGCGGGATCCGACGCAGGGTTACGCGCGCGACTTCGTGCCGCTCATGCAGGAGATCTTGCCGGACTGCGTGGAGCGCGGCATTCGGGTCATCGCCAACGCCGGCGGCGTCAACCTGGATGCCTGCCGCGATGCGCTGCTCGGCGCGGCACGGGAGGCAGGTGTCGCCGGCCGCGTCCGGTTCGGCCTCATCCGCGGCGACGACATCCTGCCGCGGCTGGGTGAGCTGCTCGAGCAGGGTCACAAGCTGCGCAACCTGGAGGACGGGCGGCCACTCAGCGCGGTGCTCGAGCGGGTGCAGAGCGCGAATGCGTACATCGGCGCTGCACCGATCGCCGACGCGCTGCGGCGCGGCGCCACGGTGGTCGTGACCGGCCGCTCCACGGATACGGCGCTGACCTACGCGCCGATGTTGCATGCATTCGGCTGGCGGGCCGACGCGTGGGACGAGCTCGCGGCGGGCGTGGTCGCCGGCCATATCAACGAGTGCGGCGCGCAGGCGAGTGGTGGCAACACGCTGGCCGACTGGGAGACGATCCCGGACCTGGCCGGGATCGGCTACCCGATCATCGAGGCGAGCGCAGACGGCAGCTTCACTGTGACGAAGCACGACGGCACGGGCGGCCGCATCGACGTGGCCACCGTCACCGAGCAGCTCGTCTACGAGATGGGCGACCCGCGCGCGTACATCACGCCGGACGTGATCGCCGACTTCACCACGATCCGGCTGCAGGCCGAGGGGCCGAATCGCGTGCGCGTGTCCGGCGTGCGCGGACGGCCGCGGACGGACGAGCTGAAGGTCTCGATCTCGTACTCGGCCGGTTACAAGGCGGTCGGCACGCTGGTCTACGCCTGGCCCGACGCGGTCTGCAAGGCACAGGCGGCCGACCGCGTGCTGCGCGAGCGGCTCGACCGACTGGGCCTGGGTTTCGACGAGATCCGGACCGAGCTGGTCGGCTGGAACGCCTGCCACGGCCGGCTCGCTGGCCCGCCGCCCGCCGACCTGCCCGAGGTCGAGCTGCGCGTCGCGGTGCGCGCCGCCGAGCGTGCGCCAGTCGAGCGCTTCACGCGCGAGATCGCGCCGCTGATCCTGAGCGGGCCGCCGACCGTGACCGGCTTCGCGGGCGGCCGGCCGCGCGCACAGGATGTCGTCGCCTACTGGCCTGCGCTCATCGACCGGCGCGCGATCGAGCCGCACCTCGCCGTCGAGGTCGTCGACGCATGAAGCTGCGCCTCTACGACATCGCGCACGCCCGCTCCGGCGACAAGGGTGACACCGTCAATATCGGTGTGATCGCGCGCGACCCCGTTGACTACGAGCTGCTGCGCGCGCTGCTCACGGTCGAGCGCGTGCGTGCGCATTTCGGCGACATGGTCAAGGGCGACGTCGAACGCTTCGAGCTGCCCAACCTGAGCGCGCTCAACTTCCTGCTGCACCACGCGCTCGGCGGCGGCGGCACCGTGTCGCTCATGACCGACGCCCAGGGCAAGACGTTCTCGACCGCAATGCTGAGGATGGAGGTGGAGGTGCCGGGCGACGTCGCCCGGCGTGCCCGCGAGCGCGCGCAACGCGCCGGGACCAAAACGTGAGCGCGCCGACCTTCGAGCGCCTGCATTACGAGCAGGCCGATGGCCTTGCCACGATCACCCTCGCGCGGCCCGAGAAGCGCAATGCGCTGGACGACCTGCTGCTGCGCGAGCTGCTCACGGCCGTCGCAACCGCGGATGCGACGCCGGAGGTGCGCGTGCTGCTGCTACGCGGCGATGGCGCCGATTTCTGCGCGGGCGTCGACCTCGCCCAGCTCGAGCGGATCACGTCGGGCGCGGGCGCCATCGAGAACCTCGAGGATGCCGGCCTGCTCGGCGAGCTGCTCATCCTGATGCGACGCATCGAGAAGCCGATCGTTGCCGCCGTGCATGGCCATGCCGTCGCCGGCGGTGCCGGTCTCGCGACCGCCTGCGACGTCGTGCTCGCGCGTGACGACGCTCACTTCGGCTACCCCGAGGTGCACCTCGGCTTCGTGCCGGCCATGGTCATGGCGCTGCTGCGGCGCAGCGTCGGCGAGAAGCGGGCATTCGACCTCGTCGCGCGAGGCGCCCGCATCGATGCCGCCGAGGCGGAGCGGCTCGGCCTGGTCACGCGCGTGATCCCGGCCGCGAGCTTCGAGACGGACGTCGCCAGCTACGTGCACGAGCTCGCCGCGCGCTCACCCAGCGCGCTGCGTCTGATCAAGCGGCTCTTCTATGGCATCGACGGCGTGAGCTTCGAGGAGGCGGTGCACCGCGGTGCCGAGGTCAATGCGCTGGCCCGCCTCACGCCCGACACGCAGGAGGGCGTGCGCCGATTCCTGGAGCGCAGCAGGGAGCAGGAGTGATGGGCCTGTTCCGTCCCAGTCGTGAGACCCGCGGCCCGGACCCCTATCTGGACTGGAAGATCGGCGCTTTCATGCTCGGCGCCGCGCTCGGCCTGGCGGGAATGCTCATGAACCGGCGCGCCCTGATCGTCGCCGCCATCGTCGTGCTCTTCCTGGGCTTCCTGCTCCGTTTCCTGCCGCGCGACGACCGCAGCGCCAACGAAGCCACGGATCGGGAGCAACCCTAGGCCCGCAGCACCCCGCGCCCGCCCCCGCGCTCGCGGTCGCGCACGGTCGCGAGCCACTTGTGCCACTCGCCTACTCGCCTCGTCGCCCGCAGTTGAACGCCTCGGCCACGCGCAGTCAATCCACGGCCGGCGTGCGCTCGGCCGCAGCGGAGGCCGGAATGGGCTCGGCGATCGGCAGCGTGAACCAGAACGTGCTTCCCGCGCCCGGCGTGCTCTTGATGCGGATCTCGCCGCCGTGCGCCTCGACGATCGCCTTCACGATCGCGAGCCCGAGCCCGGCGCCGAGGCGCCGGTGTCCGCCCGCCTGCCAGTACGGCTCGAAGATGCGGCCAAACTCGTCTGCCGGAATGCCGCGTCCGGTATCCGCCACGGAGAATCGGACGCGGTTTGCCTCCTCCTGCGTAGCCACCATAACGCGTCCGCCCTCCTCGGTAAACTTGATCGCGTTGCCGAGCAGGTTCGACAGGACCTGGAATATACGGTCGCGATCGGCGAGCACGCGCGGTACCGTCGCGAGGCGGAGCTCGAGTGTGACCGAGCGTCGTTCGGCGTGCGGCCGGTGCATCTCGAGCACGTCCTGAACCAGCTCGACCGCATCTTCGGGCTGCGGCTCGAGGGCGATTCCATGCCCAGCCTCGAGCCTCGCCACGTCCAGGAGATCCTGGATGAGGCGGTTCATCCGCTCGGCCGATCGTTTGAGGATGGCGACTTTCGATGTCTGCTCGCCCCGCTCGAGATCCTGTAAGAGGAGCAGATCCGCTGTCATGAGAATCGTGCCGAGCGGGTTCCTCAGGTCGTGACTGACCACTGCGAGGACTTCGTCACGCGCCCGAACCGCCGCCTCGGCCCGCGTGCGCAGACGCTGCTCTGCTTCAGCTCGCCGCACGTTCTCCGCCGCGAGCCGTCTGGACTCGAAGCCGATCCGGAGCACGACGGCTCCTGAGAGCAGCGCCACCGCCGCCAAAATCACCGTGACGAAGAATCCCAGCCGCTCCGCGGCTCGCAGCTGCGCCAGCCGCTCGCGCGTGATCAGCCCGATCGCATCGCCGAGCCGAACGGCAGCGCTCAGCGCCTCCTCGTAGAGAAGCTGGTTGCGCGGGAATTCCAGCAGGAACTGCTCGGACGAGGCCCGGCCGGTCACCAGCGCCGCATTGGCGTGGTGCCAGTTCTCTTGCGCGAGGCGCAGCTCCGCCAGGCGACGCTGCACCTCGGTGCCGAGCGCGACACCGGCGAGGCTTGTCAGATCCGCCAGCGCGCCCTCCGCGGCGTCGTGCGCACGCTCGTACCGCTCGAGGTAGCGGACTTCGCCGGTCAGCAGATACCCGCGCTCCGCAGCCACCTCCTGCGCGAGCGCGAGCTGCACGGCGTCGACGAGGTCGCGGGCCGGCGCGGCCAGCTCCTCGATGTCGCGTCGCAATTCGGCACGGCGCGCCTGCAGCAAGAGCGGCGCGAGCAGCAAGCCTGCGAGCGAGGCGACGACGAACGCCGGCGCCAGCCACCGCGCCCACACCGGCAATTCCCGGGGCCGCGGGCCCGTCGCATCCGGCGCCTCCGTGGGCTTCACGATACCTGACCGGCCTCGCAATTGGAACGCAACGGTTGACGCTCTGGCGACTGTAACGTACTTAGCCTCGCGGCTGAGCCCGCCTGCGACACCTCTGATACGAAAGAAACACATGCGGGATCCTGGCCCTTCTCGCAACCACGGCTCCGCAGACGCCGCCGATCAGGCGGCGCGGGACATGGCGCCCCGGCCCCTCTCGATGGCAGCCGACGAGATGCGCCGGCTTGGTGAGCTCGTGCTCGACCACGCGGCGCGCCGCTTCACCGGGCTGGATGCCAAGCCGGCGTGGCAGGGCGCCACGCGCGCGGAGCTGGAGGCGCGGCTCGGCGGCCCGGCGCCCGAGCTGCCTGGCGACCCCGAGGCGCTGCTCCGGCAGCTTATCGATGACGTGCTGCCATACGCCTCGCGCGTTGACCACCCCCGCTTCCTCGCCTACGTGCCCGGCTCGCCGACGGTCATCCGAACGAATACGCTACCGCGCGCGTGCGAGGAGCGCAGCAGCGAGCAGGAGTGATGGGCCTGTTCCGTCCCAGTCGCGAGACTCGCGGCCCGGACCCCTATCTGGACTGGAAGATCGGCGCCTTCATGCTCGGCGCCGCGCTCGGCGTGGCGGGGATGATCACGAATCGCCGCGCCCTGATCGTCGCCGCCATCGTCGTGCTCTTCCTGGGCTTCCTGCTCCGTTTCCTGCCGCGCGACGACCGCAGCGCGAAAGACGCCGACTCCCAGTAGTCCCCAGCCCCAGCCCCATTCAGCCATGGGCCCGCCCGAGCCGTCGCCCTACGCTGTGCCGCATGCACACCATGGCCGCCGCGACCGACGTGCTGCGCCGCCACTGGGGCTACCGGGCCTTTCGCGGCGCACAGCAGGACGCAGTCCGCGCCGCGCTCGAGTCGCGCGACGCGCTCGTGCTCATGCCGACCGGCGGCGGCAAGAGCCTGTGCTATCAGGTGCCGGCGTTGCTGCTCGATGGGCTCACGCTGGTCATCAGTCCGCTGATCTCGCTGATGGACGATCAGGTGCAGGCGCTGCGTCGGCACGGCATCGCGGCCGCGGCGTTGCACGGCGGTGTGGCCCGCAGGGACGCGGCTGCTGCGCTCGCGGCCGCAGGTGAGGGCAGCCTGCGGCTGCTCTACGTCGCGCCGGAACGGTTCGCCAGCCCGCGCTTCCGCGAGGCGTTCACCGCGTTCCGGCTGGCGCTGCTGGTGGTCGATGAGGCGCACTGCGTCTCGCAGTGGGGCAATGGCTTCCGGCCCGCCTATCTCGGGCTGGGCGAGGTGCGGGAGGCGCTCGACTGTCCGGCCATGGCTCTGACTGCGACCGCGACGCCGGAGGTCCGCGCCGACATCGTGCGGCTGCTCCGGCTGCGCCAGCCGCGCATCCTCGCGTGCGGCTTCGATCGGCCGAACCTCTACTGGGCTGTCGACCCGATCGCCAGGGAGCGCGACCGCGAGCGCCGCATGCTCCACGAGCTGCGGCGGCTCGAGAGCGGCTCGGCCATCGTCTACGCCAGCACTCGTCGCTCCGTGGACTGGACGACGGACGCGCTGAATCGCCTGGGCATGACCGCCGCCGCCTATCATGCAGGCATCGACGCGCCGATCCGCCGCGAGCTGCAGGACCGCTTCATGTCTGGCCGCGTCCGCGTCATCGTCGCCACCAGCGCGTTCGGCATGGGCATCGACAACGCGGATGTGCGGCTCGTGCTGCACGCGCACATGTCGGGCAGCATCGAGGCCTACTACCAGGAGGCCGGCCGCGGTGGTCGCGATGGCCAGCCCGCGCGCGCGCTGCTGCTCTCCTCGCCGCGCGACGCCGCCATCCAGCGCTTTCTGATCGAGCAGGCGTTCCCCCCGATCAGCATCGTGCGCGACGTGCACGCCGTACTGCGCCGTGCGAGCCGCGAGTCATCGGCTACCGCGGCGCCGGCCGCGGCCGGCGTGCGGGGCGCCGCGCAACTCGAGGGCGCACTCCTCGCCCTCGAGCGCGCTGGGGCGCTCCGCCGCGAGCACGAGCGGCCCGCAGACGGACGGCCCGTCGACCGGCTGCGCCTCACGATCAGCGACCCGCGCCGCATCGACTGGCAGGCGATCGATGCCGGCCGCCAGCGCGAGCTGCGCCGGCTGCACGCCATGGTCGCATATTGCGCGCACGAGCGCTGCCGCCGCGCCTTCCTGCTACGCTACTTCGGTGAGCGCCCGCCCAAATCCTGCAACGGCTGCGACCGCTGCGCGCTTCGTTAGACCGTTGTCGCGTGCGCTACCAAGCCCGCCCCCGCCCCCGCGCCCGCCCCCGCCTCTCACCCAGCCCTAGCCCCAGCCCCAGCCCCAGCCCTAGGATGTACCGCAGGTAACCTCGGCACCACCGAAGGGTAGAACGCGGCCGAACCGGGCAGCATGGAACGATATCTCACAGCCGAGCACCAACGACTCCGTCAGGAGGTGCGCGAATTCGCGGAAGCGGAGATCGCTCCCGTCGCGCGCGAATACGACGAGCACAGCCGCTTTCCGTGGGAGAACGTGGCCAGGATGGCCGAGCGCGGCTTCTTCGGCGTGAACGTGCCAGAGGCGCTCGGCGGGCAGGGTCGTGACTACCTCAGCTACCTGCTGGTGATCGAAGAGCTGGCGCGCGTCGACGCGAGCCACGCGATCACGATCAGCGCCCACTCCACGCTCGGCATGTCGCCGATCATCAACTTCGGCAGCGAATCGCAGAAGCAGAGGTTCGTGCCGCTGCTCGCGCGCGGCCAGGTGCTCGGCGGCTTCGGCCTGACCGAGCCGGGTGCTGGCTCGGACGCGGGCGGCACGCGCACCACGGCCGTGCGCGAGAACGGCGGCTATCGCCTGAACGGCAGCAAGATCTTCATTACCCACGCCGGTGTCGGCGAGATCTTCGTGGTCACCGCGGTCACCGACCGCGAGCTCGGCCCGCACGGCATCACGAGCTTCATTGTGACCAAGGAAACGACCGATCGCGCCGAGGCCGACCGCGTCGGTGTCGGCCACGCAGCCGAGCTGGAGCCGTTCACCTCCGGCGTTCGCGCCGGCAAGAAAGAGGACAAGATGGGCTGGCGCGCCTCCGACACGCGCGAGCTGCTGCTCGACAACGTGGTCGTGCCGGCCGAAAACCGGCTCGGCGACGAGGGCCAGGGCTTCATCAACTTCATGAAGACGCTCGACGCAGGGCGGATCGGCATCGCGGCGCTGTCGCTCGGGCTCGCGCAGGGTGCGCTCGAGGAGTCGCTCGCCTTTGTCGAGATGCGGCGGCAGTTCGATCGCCCGATCGCCGAGTTCCAGGGCGTGCAGTTCGCGCTCGCCGACATGGCCACCGAAATCGAAGCCTCGCGTCATCTCGTCTACCACGCCGCCTGGCTGAAGGACCGTGGCCGCCCGTTCGTCCGCGAGGCCGCCATGGCCAAGCTGTTCGCCAGCGAGGTCGCCATGCGCGTGACGACTCGCGCCGTCCAGCTCCACGGCGGCTACGGCTACACGACGGACTTTCCGGTCGAGCGCATGTTCCGCGACGCCAAGATCGGCGAGATCGGCGAGGGCACCAGCGAGATCCAGCGCCTGGTGATCGCCCGCCAGCTCCTGCGGCGCACGTCCGGCGAGACCCTATGACTTTGCGACAACGATTTGGCCGCGCTCGGCGTTCGGGGCATCCCGCTCGCGCGCGCGGCTCACATGTTCTGATGGTGACCTGCGATGAAACGCGAAATTCTGATTTCCGCCACGGCCGAAGAGACGCGCGTGGCGATTCTCGAGGACGACATCCTCGTCGAGCTGATGCTCGATCGGCCCGAGACCGAGCGCATGGTCGGCGACGTCTACCTGGGCCGCGTCGAGGCCGTGCTGCCCGGCATCCAGGCGGCCTTCGTCGACGTCGGTGCGGATAAGGCCGCCTTCCTGCACGTCTCCGACGTTGCGCAGGAGAACGGCAACGGCGCCGACGATGACGACGACGAGCCGGACGAGCGTGCGCGGCGCCGCGACATACCGATCCAGGACCTGGTCAAGAAGGGCGAGACCCTGATGGTCCAGGTCACGAAGGAGCCGATCAGCACGAAAGGCCCGCGCGTCACGTCGCAGGTCTCGCTGCCCGGTCGCTTCCTGGTCTACATGCCGTACTCCCGCCACATCGGCGTCAGCCGCAAGATCGACGATCGTGAGGAGCGCTCGCGCCTGCGTGCCATCGCCCGCGAGGTCGTGCCCGAGGGCGCAGGCGGCGTCATCATCCGCACGGTCGGCGAGGAGCTCACGCGCGAGAAGTTCGAGCGCGAGTTCAAGACGCTGCACAGCACCTGGAAGAAGATCGTCAAGCGTAGCAAGGGCGCGAAGGCACCGGCGTTGATCCACCAGGAGGCCAAGCTCACGAGCGGCATCATCCGCGACGTCTTCAGCGACAAGGTCGATGCGCTGATGATCGACAACCGCGAGGTCTACCGCGAAGTCGAGCAATACCTCAAAGGTGTGGATCCGACGTTGCTCGACCGTGTTCACCTGTACGACGACAAGGTCGCCATCTTCGACCGCTACGACATCGAGGAGGCGATCCGCGAAGCCTTCCAGCGCCGCGTCGATCTGCCCTCCGGTGGCTATGTCATCATCGAGCCCACCGAAGCCCTCGTCTCGATCGACGTGAACACCGGCCGTAACACCGGCCGCCGCGACGCCGAAAAGACCATCCTCAAGACCAACCTCGAAGCCGCGCGCGAGATCGCGCGCCAGCTGCGGCTGCGCGATGTCGGCGGCATCATCGTCGTCGACTTCATCGACATGGAGTCCCGCACCGACCAGGACAAGGTCATGCAGGAGCTGCGCACCTACCTGAACCGCGACCGCGCCCGCACCAAGGCGTTCCAGATCTCCGAGCTCGGGCTCGTCGAGATGACCCGCCAGCGCGTGCGCCCCTCGCTCTACGCCATGCTGACCGAGCCCTGCCTCCATTGCGGCGGCTCCGGCCGCGTGTTCCGGCCCCATGCCGTGGTCCGCCGCGTCGAGCGCGCCATCCGTCGGGCCGCGCTCGAGCAGGCCGACAAGCAGATCACGATCCGCGTGCACCCCCAGGTTGCCCTGCACATCCTCGAGGAGGAGCCCAACTACCTCCGCCAGCTCGAGCAGCTCGGCGTCGGCATCGATCTGCGCGACGACCCACTCATGAAGCCCGACGAGTTCCGCCTGCTCTCCGGCCCCGCCCAGACCGAGGTGACCGGCCGGTACGCGTTGGGATGAGGGCTGGGGCTGGGGCTTGGGCTGAGGCTGGGGAGGCTGAACGATAATGAGTCGCGGTGCGCGATCGGTGTCGTGTTGTTGGGAAGCGCCGCTTGCACGGCCCGCACTGAGGGGCGGGGGCGGGGGCGGGCGCGGGGGCGAGGGCCCGTACACTTACCCTTACACTTCGCCTTACACTCACCCTTGCTCTCATCCCTTACACCTCCACTACCACTTGCGTGGTTGACAGCCCCCCCAAAACCCACGAAATTACACGTTCTATCGTAAAATTTTTCATCCGGACCCCACCCATGTACGCAATCATCCGCTCCGGCGACAAGCAGTTCCGCGCCGAGCCCGGCCAGACGATCCGCGTGCCCTCGCTGAAGGCGGACGTCGGCGAGAACGTGACGTTCGACCAGGTTCTGCTCGCGGGCGGCGCTGACGGGCTGAAGCTCGGTGCGCCGACCGTCGAGGGCGCGAGCGTCAGCGGCGAGGTCGTCGCGCACGGGCGAGGCAGGAAGATCGTCGTCTTCAAGTGGAAGCGCCGCAAGAATTACCGTCGCAAGCAGGGCCATCGGCAGGGCTACACCGAGGTCCGCATCGACGAGATCAAGCTGGCCTAGCAGGAGGGCACAAGGGACCCCGATGGCACACAAGAAAGGCGTCGGCTCGACGCGCAACGGCCGCAACTCGAATCCACAGTACCTGGGTGTGAAGCGCTATGGTGGCGAGCGCGTGACCGCAGGCAGCATCCTGGTGCGGCAGCGCGGCACCAAGTTCCACCCCGGCTTCAACGTCGGCCGTGGCAGTGATGACACACTGTTCGCGCTGGTCGACGGACTGGTATCGTTCGAGCGCAAGGGCCGTACGCGCAAGCTGATCTCGGTCTATCCGGAGGGCTGAGACCGGACCGCCGGCGCGTGCGTACGCCCGCGACGGCGAGTGAGGGCCCGCCGGTGAACCGCGGCCGGTGGCGCAGTGGTGGAACCTTGGCCCGTCGTTGGCGCGTATATTGCCTACCGATGCGGCCGGTCCCGGTCGTTCCCGTCCCGCAGGAACGTCCCGTGCGACGACCATTCTCGAAGAATCCCCCGGTTCATTGAAGGAGCGAAGACCACGAGTGAGGAGACGGCAGCGAGCGCGCCGTCGACCGCCGCCCCAAGCGGCGGAATCGGCTGCGCCCGCGAGCGTCGATGGAGCTGGTGAACCCCGTCACCTTGGCGTGTTGGAAGTGCTGGGAGCGGGCTCCGGCTTCGTGCGCCGCCGCGAGTCGGGCTACATGCCCAGTGACGACGACATCTACGTCTCGCAGAAGGTCATTCAGCGATTCGGACTGCGCACTGGCGACGAGCTGACCGGCACGGTCGGTAACGCCCCAGGACGCGGCAAGAGCCCGCCTCTGGTCCGACTCGACGCGGTCAACGGCATACCGGCGCCCGATCTGGGTCAGCGACCGCAGTTCACCCGCTTGAGTGCGACGCACCCGAAGGAGCAGCTGCAGCTCGAGTTCGGGCTGCAGCGGCGCGGCCAGCCGGATTTCACGGACCGCATCATCGATCTGTTCTGCCCGCTCGGCAAAGGTCAGCGAGCGCTGATCGTGGCGCCGTCAAAAGCGGGCAAGACCATGGTGCTGCAGGCGATCGCCGAAGGCGTCGTGCGCAACTATCCTGCTGCGCTGCTGTTGATCTTGCTCGTCGATGAGCGGCCCGAGGAAGTCACGGAGATGGAGCTGTGCGGCTTCGGCGAAGTCGTCGCCTCCAGCTTCGACTTCCCGCCGGACCGCCATGTCTCGCTCGCCGAGATCACGCTCGAGCGTGCGCGACGCCGCGTCGAGATGGGTCAGGACGTCGTGCTGATCCTCGATTCGATCACGCGCCTGGCGCGTGCCTACAACGCGGTGGAGGAGGGCAGCGGACGCACGCTCTCCGGCGGCCTCGACGCCAACGCGATGGAGAAGCCCAAGCGCTTTCTCGGCAGTGCGCGACGCGTCGACCCCGAGCAGGGTGGCGGCTCGCTGACCATCATCGCCACCGCGCTGGTCGATACCGGCTCGCGCATGGACGAGGTGATCTTCGAGGAGTTCAAGGGCACTGGCAACAGCGAGCTCATGCTCAGCCGCGAGCTGGCCGACCGCCGCATCTTCCCGGCGATCGACCTGATCTCGAGTGCGACGCGGCGTGAGGAGCTTCTACTGAGCGAGCCCGCGCTGCGCGCGGCGACGCTGTTGCGTCGTCAGCTCAGCCGGTCGTCGCCGGTCGAGGCCATGCAGGAGCTGCTCGCGATGCTCCGCCAGACGCAGTCGAACCAGGAGCTCGTCGACCGGATCGCTGCACGCGTTCCCTGAGTCAAGCGAAGGCATGGCGGACGAGCGCGAGCAGATCGAGCACCTGCGATTCCCGATCGGCCGCTTCAATGCCGATCGCGCGCCGACGCCCGCCAAACGGGCGGAATGGATCCACGACATCGAAGGTGCACCGGCGGCGCTGCGCGAGGCGGTCGAGGGACTCGATGAGGTGCAGCTCGAGACGCCCTACCGGCCCGGTGGCTGGACGATCCGCCAGGTCGTGCACCACGTCCCCGACTCTCACGTCAACGCGTACGTTCGCTTTCGGCTGGCCCTGACCGAGGAGCAGCCGACCATCAAGCCGTACCTGGAGGCGCGCTGGGCGGATCTCGTCGATGCCCGAACCGCGCCGATCGACAGCTCGCTCGCGCTGCTCGACGCCTTGCACGCGCGTTGGGTCTCGCTGCTGTCGGCCTTGGAGCCCGAGGATTGGACCCGCAGCTTTCGCCACCCCGAGGGCGGGCTGATCACGCTCGATGTCGCGCTGCAGATCTATGCCTGGCACGGACGGCATCACGTGGCGCACGTCACCGCTCTGCGCCGCCGTGAAGGCTGGGACTGAGAGCTCGAGCCCCCGACCGATCCCGGTTACGCTGCGCTATCGCGCTCCATTGCTTGCGGCAGCGTCAACAGCTCGATGATCGCAAAGCGCCGCTGGCCGGCCGGAAGCTCGACCTCGACCTGCTCGCCCGCGCGCGCACCGAGGAAGGCACGGCCCAGCGGAGAGGCCATCGAGATGTGGCCCGCCTCCAGGTCCATGAAGTCTCCCGCCACGATCGTGTAGCGGAACTCCTCGTCGGTCTCGACATTGCGGACCAGCAGTCGAGAACCGAAGCCAACGCGGTCGGCAGGGATCTCGCGGATGTCGATCCGCGACAACTCGCCGAGCCGGCTGGTCAGGTGGCCGAGTCGCGCCTGCACGAACTGCTGCCGCTCGAGCGCGGACTTGTAGTCGGCATTCTCACGCAGGTCACCGAGCTCGACCGCGCGTCGGATCGCAGCCGGCAGCACTACGTTGAGCTCGTTCAGGAGGCGCTCGACTTCCGCCTCGAGCTTGTTGCGAATTTCATCGAGCATGAAAGAATCGGTCGAGGTGAGCGGAAACCAGAAAGATAACGATTTCGCGGCGGGGTGGGCAGAGCCGTGCCCGTGATTCGCATCCGTCGCGTCTACGACGATGTCGCCGAGGCGGACCGGGCGGCGATCCGCGAGGCACAGCAGATCCTGCGGTCGCAATTCTCGGTCCCCGAGGCCAACGTGCGCGCCTTGCCGCAGGCTCTGCGCGATCCGTTGAGCTCCAGGTTCCGCTCGATCCTGTTCGTGGCACAGGACGCCAGGGGCTCGGTGCGCGGTTTCGCCCTGCTCCGGCACGCGCCTGACCTGCGCTTCTGTTATCTCGACTTCATCTCGGCGGCGGAGGGCCAGACGGGGCGGGGCATTGGCGGTGCGCTGTACGAGCGGCTGCGGGAAGAGGCCGCGGCGCTCGGCACGATCGGCATCTTTCTGGAGTGTCTGCCCGATGACCCGGAGCTCTGCAGCGACCCCGAGCAGCGACGTCTCAATGCGCGGCGCCTGCGTTTCTACGAGCGCTTCGGCGCGTGCCCGATCGTGGGCACGGCGTACGAGACGCCGCTGAAGCCGGGCGGTGACGCGCCGCCCTATCTGCTCTTCGATGACCTGGGTTCCGGCGAACCACTGCGGGCGCGGCACGCACGCGCGATCGTGCGCGCGATCCTCGAGCGCCGCTACGGCACGATCTGCCCGCCGGCGTACATCGAGCTGGTCGTCGATTCGATCCGCGAGGACCCCGTCCGGCTGCGCTCGCCTCGACTCGCTGCCGCCGAGACGGAGATCGCGCCGCGACCGACCGCACTGCGCTTTCCGCTGGTCGTCAATGACCGCCACGATGTCCATCACGTCCGTGAGCGCGGCTACGTCGAGGCGCCGGTGCGAGTCGCGGCTATTCTTCGCGAGCTCGACCGTACGGACCTCTTCCAGCGCACCGAGCCGAAACGCTATCCCGATCGGCACCTCACGACCGTCCACGATGCGGGCTACGTGCAATACCTGAAGACCGTGTGTGCACACATCGGCCCCAAGCGCGCTGTTTACCCGTACGTGTTCCCGATCCGGAACGCCGCCCGTCCGCCCGTCGACCTCGAGGTACGCGCCGGCTACTACTGCATCGACACATTCACGCCGCTCAACGCGAATGCCTACCTCGCCGCCCGCCGTGCGGTCGATTGTACGCTCACGGCCGCGGATGCGCTGCTCGCTGGGGCCTGGGCCGCGTACGCACTCGTGCGTCCGCCCGGCCATCATGCCGAGCAGCGCGCATTCGGCGGCTTCTGCTACTTCAATTCGAGCGCGATTGCCGCCGAGCACCTCGCCGGCAGTGGCCGCGTCGCGATCCTGGACATCGACTACCACCATGGCAACGGCCAGCAGAACATCTTCTGGAGCCGTGGCGACGTGCTCACGGCCTCGATCCACGGTCATCCGCGTTTCGCGTACCCGTACTTCAGCGGCTTCGAGGATGAGCAGGGCGCGGGCGCGGGCCTCGGCGCCAACATCAATGTGGCGCTCCCGGAGCGGGTGGACGGTCGCCGCTACCTGGGTGTGCTGAAGGCGGTGCTCGACCGCATCCGCACGTTCGACCCGCGCTTCCTCATTGTCGCATTGGGCTTCGATTCCGCGAAGGGCGACCCGACCGGCACCTGGTCGCTGCTCGCCGCCGACTTCGAGGCGAACGGCCGTGCCATCGGCTCGCTGGGGTTGCCCACGCTCGTCGTGCAGGAGGGTGGCTACCGCACGCGCTCGCTCGGCGCCAATGCGCGCCGGTTCTTCGGCGGACTCGCGGCCGGACTAGAGCAATCCCGCGGCAGCGAGTCGCGCGGCTGACCGCAGGTCCACAGCCGCCATGATCCGGCCGGTCGCCGCTGGCCCCGATCATGCGCACTGCGGCGGCGGAGACCCGTGAGGAGGAGCCGAGTGGACCAGGAAGAACTCAAGCGACGCGCGCGAGCCACGGCCGTGCGCGAGACGGATCTCGAGCCCTATACCGCGCTGCGCTGGGTCGGTACGATCTTCAAGGCCGCGGCCGTGTTCCTGCTCATCGCGATCATTGGTGAGATCGTTGCCGGGCTACGCATCGAAGGTACGGGTGCGCTGCCCATTCTGCTCGGTGAGCTGGCCCGCACCCTCGTCCTCGCCGTCGTGCTCTGGGGCGGTGGCGACGTCGCGCGCCTCATTGTCGACGTCGGCCATGACATCCGCGCACAGCGGATCATGCTCGCCCGCATCGGCTACCGCCTGCGCCACGGCCAGGCGCCTCCCGAAGGCATGGTGAGTACCGAGGAAGCCGACGCGTTCGAGCAGGAGGAGGAACGACAGGCCATGGACACGGAGGAGCCGGGGGCGCTGCCCGCGCAGCGGCGCTAGCCAGGCCGCGCCGCTGCGCCCACCGGCATCGGCTCGGCCGCCGCCGCCGTCGTGAACGCAGCCACGTGCAGCGGCTGTTGCGGCCGTGTCGCGTAGCTCACCGTGATGAGCACCACCACATTCACGAGCAGGCCGAGGATGCCCTCGTGGATCTCGTAGGGGCGGAGCTCGGGCCGTAGCAGAAAGAACACGGACGCGACGATGCCGCTCACCAGGCCCGCCAGCGCGCCAGCCGTGGTCGCCCGCCGCCAGTACAACGCCGCATAGATGGGCGGCGCGAGCTGATCGACGATGCCGTAGGCAGTCAGCAGCAGCCAGACCAACGTGCGCTCCTGTATGATGGCGAAGTAGTAGGCGATCGCGCCGATCGTGAGGACGAGCACGCGCATGAGCAGCCGGCGATGCGCGTCGGAGATGTCGAAGAACGGCCGCACTCCGTCTTCGACGGCGATCGATGCGGCCGCGTGCAGCAACGCATCGCCGGTCGACATCGATGCCGCCAGCGCGCCGGCGCAGAACAGCCCCACGATCGCGACCGGCAGCGCCGCGCCAAGGATCATGTGCGGCATGATGAAGTCGGGCGCTGGCGGCGGCTGCGCGTAGAGGATGCCGGCGAACCCGATCAGCAGGATCGGCACGAGAAAGAGCTGGAAGGTCGGGTACAGGATGACCGTGCGTCGAATCGTCGCATCACTGCGTGCGGTGAAGGACTTCATGAAGAGGTGCGGCCACATGAACAGGCCGATCGCCGAGGCCAGGATCGCGCTCGAGTAGGCGCCCCAGCTCCAGGGCGTGCCGTCGGCCCTCAGGCCGGGTGCCAGCAGCAGCTCGGGCCGCACCGCCTCGATCTGCTCGAACATCGCGCCCACACCGCCGTAGAGCGCGATCGGGATGTAGAGCCCGAGCGTCCAGGCGATGGCGACCATGAAGATGCCCTGGAAGATGTTCGTCCAGCCGACCGCGGACACGCCACCGACCAGCACGTAGGTCACCACGACACCGTAGGCGAGCGCCGCGCCCAGCCAGAACGGGATGTGTCCGTCCGTGACCGCGCTGAACACGATGCCTGCGCCGCTCATCTGCAGCATCAGATAGGGCACGAATGCGAGCACCGACGCGGCCGCGATGACGGCCGAAAGCGCGCGGGAAGGGAAGCGACCCGCGATGAGCTGCGCCTGCGTGACGTAGCCGAACCGACGCCCGATCCGCGCCGTCTTCGGGCCGATGTAGTACCAGGGCGCGATGCCGAGAACGCCATAGCTGAGCACGTAGAACGAGGCGGCGCCTCGCGAGTAGGCCCAGCCGGGCCCGCCGAGGAACGCGAACGCGCTGAAAACGGTCGCGCCGGTGACGAAATACATGGCGAGCAGGCCGAAGCCGCGATCCGCGGCGACGAAGCCGGTGACGCTGCGACTGGCGCGGCGGCTGGCGCCGAGCCCGATCGTCAAGGTCAGCAGCAGGTAGCCCAGGACGATCGCGGTGACGAGCTGCCAGCGCTCCATCTCAGTCAGCGTCGCCGGGATTGCCCTCGAGCCGGTCGACCACCACGAAGACGACGACGCCGGCGGCGACCCACGCAGCCACCCAGAACAAGGAGAGCGGCAGACCGAGCACCAACGGCTGCACCCGGTTGAACGACAGAAAATCCGGCGCGGTCAGTGCGATCGTCGACGCGGTCAGATAGGTGCCGAAGATCCAGCGCGCGAGGGTGCGCCTCATTCCATGCTTTCGGCGCTGCCCCGTCCCTCGGGCGAGGCGCGCAACGCGCTCAGCTCCCGCGCGGTCGCATCGAGCGCGGACGACAGCTCGTCGATCAGCTCGCGGGTCGCGGTCAGCGTCAACCCCTCGGCACCGAGCTGCGACTTGAGTCGACGAATGCGGCTGGCTGCGTGTGTCAGCCGCGAGATCGCGTCCGACCCCGTCGGCTCCTCGCCGAACGGATTGACACGTCCGGCTGCGGGTTGATCGTCACGGAACGGGTTCCGCTTCATGGAACGCCTCCCTCCATTGTGCGGCTGGTGTCCGGCAGCACGGGCGCCAGCAGCTCCAGTGGTATTCGCGTACCATAGGGTGTCGCGCCCGCAAGCCGCGCGAAGTACTCGAAGGCCGCGCGCGACACCGTCTCGATCGCAGCGCCGCCGCCGCCCTGGCCGTAGTTGGTCATGACCGCGATCGCGTAGGGCCTGCCGGGCAGCCCGACCAGCCCCCACGCCGTCGACACACCGGTGATGCCGCCCGGCTTCCACGCCACCGGCACACCTGGCCGCACGCCCTGCGGCAGCGCGCCGGACTTCGGGATTTCCAGGATCGCGCGCAATTGTTCACAGCTCGCTCGCTCCATCGGCAGCGCGCAACGATCGATGCGCGCCATCAGCTCCGCGGCCTCGATCGGCGTCGACAGGTTCTCGTTTCCCCGTGCGCTCTCGGACGGCCGGATCATGAGCCGCTGCAGCCGCGTGCCACCCAGGCCGAGCTCCGTCAGCGTCTGATTCACGCGCTCCATGCCGACCCGCTCGATCAACAGGTTGGTCGCAGCGTTGTCCGACAGTACGATCATCAGGACCGCGAGGTCGTACAGGGACAGCGCTGACATGTCGGCGGCGAAATGCTGGACCACACCACTGCCACCCACCTGATCCTCGCGGCTGACGCGCAGCTGCTCCTCGAGCCGCAGCCCGCCGGCGTCCCGCTGACGGAACAGCTCGAGCAGCACGACGATCTTGATCGCGCTGCCCTGCGGAAACACGAGGGTCTGGTTCACGCCGAAGCGAGCGCCGCTCTCCAGGTCGATGACGACTGCGCCGAGGACGCCATCGAAGCCGTCGGCAATGCGCTCCAACTCGCCTTGGAATCGGTCGGCCAGAATCTCCAGGTGTCGTTGCTGGGCTTCGGCCGGGGCCGCGGCGCACAGCAGCGCGAGACCAACGGCGAGGCGCCTCATCGTCCGCGAAACGCCGGTGCGCGCTTCTCGAGAAAGGCGCGCATGCCTTCGGTCCGGTCATCGCTCGCGAACGCGGTCACGAACAGCTCGCGTTCGTGGCGCAGTCCCGCCGACAACGGTGATTCCATGGCCGTTCGTAGCGCATCCTTGATCAGGCCGAGCGCAATGGGCGAATAGGACGCCAGCGCATCGACGATCGCCGCCGTCTTCGCGTCGAGCTCGGCATCATCGACGACCCATTCGACGAGGCCGATGCGCTCGGCCTCCTCGGCGCCGATCATCTCACCCGTGAGAATCAGGCGCAAGGCGCGGCCGGCGCCGATCAGCCGTGGCAGCCGTTGCGTGCCGCCGCCGCCGGGCAGGATGCCCAGCTTCACCTCGGGCTGCCCGAGTCGCGCGGAGCGGCCGGCAATCCGCAGGTCGCAGGCGAGTGCGAGCTCACAGCCGCCACCCAGCGCGAAGCCGTTGATCCGCGCGATTGTCGGCTTGGGGAACGCCGCGATCTCCTCGAATACGTTGCGCCCGGCCATTGCCCGTCGCTGCTCGAGCGGCGTGCGCTCCGCAAACTCTTCAATGTCGGCGCCGGCGATGAAGGCCTTGTCGCCTGCACCCGTGAAGACCACGACGCGAACGTCCTGATCGGCGCGCAGCGCGTCCAGCGCTTCGACGATCTCGCGCCGCACGGTCGCATTCAGCGCGTTGCGTTTCGCTGGACGGTTGACCGTGATCGTCGCGGTCGGCTTCCGCACGTCGAGCAGCAGCGTGTCGAACTCAGCCACGAAGCGTACCTCCGCGCGCAGGGCGTCCGGGCCGGCGCTCAGGCGGCCGCGACGGCAGACCGAGCACTACCACCGATAAAATCCTTCGCCGCTCTTCTTGCCCAGCTTGCCGTCGGCGACCATGCGCCGCAGGATGTCCGGCGGCCGGAACACCTCCGAGCTGAGCGCCTCGTGCAGGGACTCGGCGATGCCGAGACGCACATCGAGGCCGACCAGGTCGGTCAGGCGCAGCGGACCCATGGGGTGGCGGTAGCCGAGCTCCATTGCCCGATCGATCGCTTCGGCATCGGCGACGCCCTGTTCGACCATGCGCATCGCTTCGAGGCCGAGAGCCACGCCGAGCCGTGAGGAGGCAAAGCCGGGCGCGTCGTTGACGACGATCGGTTCCTTGCCCAGCCGGCGCACGAAGGCGAGGGCGCTGTCGATCGCTGCGGGCGCCGTCGCCCGGCCGCGTACCAGCTCGACCAGCGCCATGATGTGTACGGGATTGAAGAAGTGCAGTCCGAGCACGCGCTCGGGGCACGGTGTCGCCTCCTGGATCGTCGAGACGCTGAGGCTGGATGTGTTCGTCGCGAGCAGGGCATGGGGCGGCGTCAGCCCGGCGAGCTCGCCGAATACTTGCCGCTTGAGCTCCAGGCGCTCCGGCACGGCCTCGATGACCAGGTCGGCGTCGGCCGCCGCCTCGGCCAGGCTGCTCGATCCGCGCAATCGCGACAGCGTCGCCGCGCGTTCGGCCGGTGTCAGCTTGCCGCGCGCGATGCCTCCGTCGAGTGTCTCGCGGACGCGCGCGAGCCCATGCTCGACCGCCGTGGGCAGCGCGTCGAACAGCGCGACCTGGCATCCGGCTTGCGCCGCGACCTGCGCGATGCCGTGGCCCATGGTGCCCGCGCCGATCACGGCCACGCGCTCGATGGGGCCGCTCATCGGCGACTCAGTGCGGCTGGCCGAACCGTGGCGAGCGCTTGTCCAGGAACGCCGTGATGCCCTCACGGAAGTCGGGGTTCCGGAACGCCCGCAGCTGAGCGTCCACCTCGTACTGCAGCATGCGGTCGAGGTCCCACTCGAAGCTGTGCCGCAGCGCGTGCTTCGCGTCGGCAATGGCGCCCGCCGGGCTGGCCGCGATCTGTCCGGCGAGGCCGCGAGCCGCGGGCTCCAGCTCGGCCGCAGCCACCACGCGGTTCACCAGCCCGAGGCGCTCGGCTCGCTCGGCGGAGATCATGCCGCCCGTGTAAACCAGTTCGGCGGCGAGCCCGGGACCCACCAAGCGCGGCAGGAAGAAGCTGCCGCCCCAGTCCGGATGCAGTCCCACGCGCGCGAAGGTGAAGCCGATCGTGGCGCTTTCGCTGGCGATGCGCAGGTCGCAGGCGAGGGCCAGACAGGCGCCCGCCCCGGCGGCCGGCCCGTTGATGGCGGCGATCACCGGCTTGCGCATGCCGTCGATCTGTCGGACCACGTCGGCGCCGGCCCGAACCAGGTGCTCGAACGCGGCCTCGTCGCCGGCATCGATGAGCTCGGCCATGTAGCGCACGTCGCCACCGGTCGAGAACGCACGACCGTTGCCGATCACGACCACGCAACGGACCTCCGAATCCTGCTCCAGCCACGCCAGCGCGGCGACCAGCCGCTCGCGCATGTCACCGGCGAACGCGTTGAGCCGCTCCGGCCGATTGATGCGCACCCAGCCAATGCTGCCATCACGCTGGGCGATGATTGCGTCCGTCGACACGTCCGCCGTGACGGTTCCTGTCCCACGACCCGTGAATTCCGTGACGCTTTCCAAGGTCATGCTCCTTCGATGATCGTGGTGATCCCTTGCCCGACCCCGATGCACATGCTGGCGACGCCGTGGCCGCCGCCGCGCCGCCCGAGCTCGTACAGCAGCGTGGTCAGCAGCCGTGCGCCCGAACAGCCCAGCGGGTGGCCCAGTGCGATCGCCCCGCCGTTGACGTTCACTCTGTGCGGGTCGAGCTCCAACTCATGAATGCAGGCCAGCGTCTGCGCCGCGAAGGCCTCGTTCAGCTCCACGAGCGCCACGTCGCTGCTGCGCAACCCGGCGCGCGCGAGCGCCTTCCGCGTGGCCGGAACCGGACCGAGCCCCATCAGATCCGGCTCGACGCCGGCGACCGCAGAGCCGACGATGCGGCCGAGCGGCTCCAGGCCGAGCGCCCGCGCGCGCGTCGCTGCGACGAGCAGCAGCGCGGCGGCGCCGTCGTTCAGTCCCGATGCATTGCCCGCCGTCACCGTCCCGCCTTCGCGGAAGGCGGGCGGGAGCTGCGCCAGCGATTCGAGTGTGGTGTGCGGCCGCGGGTGCTCATCCCGTTCGATCCGCTGCGGCTCACCCCTGCGTTGCGGCACCAGGACCGCAGTGCGCTCCGCTTCGAACCGGCCGGCCTGCTCCGCTTCGGCCGCGCGCTGCTGGCTCGTCAGCGCGAAGCAGTCCTGCGCCTCACGCGTGATGCCGCGCCGCTCGGCGACCCGCTCGGCCGTCTCGCCCAACGACACCGTCCAATCGGCCGGCATCGCCGGGTTCACGAAACGCCAGCCGAGCACCGTGTCTGCCACCGCCGGGTTCCCTCTGGCGTAACCGATTTCAGGCTTCAGCAGCACGTACGGCGCGCGGCTCATCGATTCGACGCCGCCGGCCACGTAGACCTCGCCCTCACCCGCCGCGATCGCGTGGAACGCAGCGTTCACGGCCTGCAGTCCCGAGCCACACAATCGATTGACAGTCTGCCCCGCCACACCCACCGGGAGACCGGCCAGCAGTGCCGCCATGCGCGCGATGTTGCGGTTGTCCTCGCCCGCCTGATTCGCGCAGCCGAGGACCACATCCTCGACCAGCGCAGGGTCGATGCCGGTCCGTTCGAGCAGCGCCCGCACCGCCACTGCGGCCAGGTCGTCCGGCCGGACCGCAGCCAGCGCTCCGCCATGCCGCCCGATCGGCGTGCGCACGGCGTCGATCACCCAGACCTCAGTCACGCAGCCCCTCCTCCCCACCGCCGGCTGGGGCTGAGGCTGGGGCTGGGGAATACGACCGTGCCATGGTCCCCAGCCCCAGCCCTAGCCCCAGCCCCAGCCCCATCAACGGCCA
>JBOHRE010000055.1:0-23087 GCA_050732635.1 Longimicrobiales bacterium
CTCGACGCCTGGCAGGAGCTGCAGCTGGGCGCCGGGCGCACGCTCCTGCGCCGGACCGGCGGCCTCACCATCGGGCCGGCCAGCGGAAGCGCCGCCGCTGCCGCGCTGCGCAGCGCGAGCACGCACGGTGTGCCGGTCGAGGTGCTCGCCCGAGCCGACCTGATGGCCCGCTTCCCGGAGTTCTGCTGCGGCGCTGATGACATCGCCATCTGGGAGCCTGGCGCGGGTGTGCTCGCGGTGGAGCGCTGCGTCGACGCCCTGTTGAATGCCGCGCACGCGGCTGGTGCCGCGCTGCGTCCTGGTGAGCCGGTCTTCGGCTGGTCGACCAGTGACACTGCCGTCGAGCTGACCACCTCGCGGGGCCACGTCCGCGCGGCGCGCGTCGTGCTCGCGGCCGGGCCCTGGCTCGGTCCGCTGCTGGGCGACATCGCACCGCCGCTCACGGTCGAACGCAACCTCAGCGTCTGGTTCGAGCCGTCGCCCGGCCTGGACCCCGCGCGGCTGCCCGCGTTCATTCACGACGCCGGCGACCGCATCTGGTACGGCGTGCCCGAGCCGGGCGCGCTCAAGGCCGGCCTGCATCACACGGGCGAGGTGCGGTCGATCGACGGCCTCGGAGCGGACATCGACGCGCGCGACATCGCAGCGGTGCGAAGCCGCGTCGATGCGCTGATCCCGAAGTGGGTCGGGCGGCTGCGCGACGCGCGGGTCTGCCCCTACACGAACACACCCGATCACCACTTTCTGATCGATCGCGTGCCGGGTGAGGAGCGTGTCATCGTCGTCAGCGCGTGCTCAGGCCACGGCTTCAAGTTCGCGCCGGTCGTTGCCGAGCTGACCCGCGACCTGCTGCTCGAAGAGGCAGCGCCGCCGGCCGCGTTCCGCTGGCGCTGGTGAGTCTGCCCTCGTGGCTAGCGGGCGAACGGCAGCCGATTCAACGCAACCTGGCCATTGCTGATCACGACCAGCACGTCCTGCAACGCGATGACATCCTCGAGCGGGTTGCGCTCGACCACGATCAGATCGGCCTCGAGACCGGCCTCCACGCGGCCGGTTCGGTCGTCGATTCCGAGCAACGCGGCGGCCGTCGTGGTGGCGGCCTGGATCGCCTCGAGCGGCGTCATGCCGAGCTCGACGAAGGCGGCAACCTCATGGGCAACGCGAGTTACGCTCTCGGCGCCGTACCCGGTATCGGCCCCCGTGACGATCGGCACCTCCAGCGCGTGCGCGCGGCGCACGGTATCGGCCAGTCGCGGCAGCATGTGCAGCCCGCGAACGAACAGGATCGGATTGTCGTAATCGCCGCCCGGCTGCGTCAGATCGACGACCGTCGTGTAGGTCGGCACCAGGTAGGTGCCGCGCTCCTTCATCAGGCGCAGCGTTGCGTCGGACAGGTAGGTGCCGTGCTCGATGGAGCGGACACCGGCCCGCACCGCTGCGGCTGCGCCTTCATCGCCGTGCGCATGCGCTGCCACTGGCACGCCGTCGGCCGCCTCGACCACCGCACGGAGCTGGGCCTCGGTGTAGGTCTGCTTGCGCGGGTCGGTGTTCGGCAGACCCGCGCGTTCGGTGCCGCGCGTCTTCACCCAATCGACGCCGTGCGCGAGATTCACCTCGACCAGGGCGGCGAGCTCCTCGGGTGTATCGATGGTCTCGCCGAAGAGCGGCGCCAGGCGCGGATCGGCAAGCGCGCTCTCGCCGAGCTCCGGGGTCACGAACACGCCTGCCGCCAGCATGTCCGGCCCGGCGAGTCGGCCCTGGCGCACGAGCTCGCGCAGTGCGACATCGCGGTAGCCACCGACGCTCACGCTGCGCACCGTGGTCACGCCGGATTCAAGCGCGCGCCGCGCGGCGGCCAGGCTGCTGATATGCGTGTGCGCGTCCATCAGCCCGGGCAGCACGAAGC
The DNA here is from genome assembly GCA_050732635.1 of Longimicrobiales bacterium. Classification (GTDB taxonomy): domain Bacteria; phylum Gemmatimonadota; class Gemmatimonadetes; order Longimicrobiales; family RSA9; genus JBOHRE01. The sequence goes on from JBOHRE010000055.1 coordinate 1,907, forward strand.
GCCCGTCGACATCGATCACCGTGGCCGCCGCAGGCGGCGTGAAGGCGGCTCGCTCGATCGACCGGATGCGACCGTCGTCGATCACCACGCTCGCAGCCGCCGTCACCTGCCCGCTCCGCACATCCAGCACGTTCGCGCGGGTGAGCACGACGAGTCCCTCCTGCGCCCGCGCCGCTGGCGCACACAGCACCAGCAGCGCGACGACCGTGGCCGTGCCCGCGAGCCGCGAACCGCGACGCATCAGTCGGCCTCCACGGACCGTGCGCCCAACTGCTGATCGAGCAGGAGCAGCGCCGCGTCGTTGTCACCGGCCAGGCGCAGCCGGTCGACGATGTCGGTGGCCGTCTTCTCCTCCTCGACCTGCTCGTTGACGAACCATTGCAGCTCGACCTGCGCCGCGAAGTCCCGCTCTCTGGTGGTCAGCTCGTACAGCTCGTGAATCGAGGCCGTGACCTTCTGCTCGTGCTCGAGCGCACTGGTGAAGGCCTCGAGTGGACCACCGAAGTCCTGCGGCGGCTGAGCCACTGCCTTCAACACGACGCGGCCACTGCGGTCGACGACGTGCTCGAACAGCCGCATTGCATGAGCGACCTCTTCGCGCGCCTGCTGCCGCATCCAACCCGCGAAGCCCGGCAGGGAACGGTCCTCGAAATGCGCAGCCATCGCGAGGTAGGTGTACGCGGACTCCAGCTCCATGTGGATCTGTTCGTTCAGCGCCTTGAGCACCACATCCTTCATCATGACCCCTCCCCGTTCGCCTCGAGTCGCGCCACCGCAGGGCGTGGCAGTGCCCGACGCCGCCAGCGGCAGCCCCCGCGATCATCTTCCGTGCGTCGGGCGAATCGAGCAAGACCGCAGCAGGTCCGCCCAATCCGCCCGGGTCGCCGTGCATTGGCGCACTCCGTGCATCCTCCCCGCGGCCGGCCGGATGCTTCCTGTGCTGGAAACACCCTCACCCATGGAGGAGCAGAGATGCGAAAGCCCATTCTGGCAGCGGCGGCATTGCTCGTGGCAGGCTGCGCGACCACGGCGGAGATGGTGCCGGTCACCGAGTCGATCTCCTCGCGGCGGGCCGAGCTGACCGAACGGAACGACTCGGACCTGCGCGGCGCCGCCGCCGCCAACACCGGTTGGGGCCAGACCGGCGCCTCGATCACCATCGCCGGCGCCGACAGCGGCGGGCAGCACCCGTGGCACGTGCATACGGGAAGCTGTGACAGTGGCGGAGGGATCGTCGGTCCCGCCACCGCCTACCCGGTCCTGAGCGTGGGGGCCAACGGCCAGGCGAGCGCGTCGGCGACCGTCGCGCTCGAGCTCACGCCCGGCGCGAGCTATCACGTCAACGTGCACCGCTCGCCGACCGATCTGGGCACGATCATCGCCTGCGGCGACCTGCGCTGAGTCCGCCGGACGGATCTGCCGCGACGCATCGTGGTACATGTGGGGCGCCCTCGGCGCCCCACATGCGTTGGGCCCGCGGCGGTAATGCCGATCCTCAATCTCGACCCACGTCGACGCCGACGCCCGATGCCCCGCTTGTTCCTGCTTTCTCCGGCCAGCTGCGCCGGCGCCCGCGCCCGGATGCTGCTGCGCGACGCGGCCGACTTCGAGCTTGCCAGGCGGATCCGCTCGCCCGCCGGCGCGCCGATCGGTGACGTCTTCAGTTTTCTCAGTGGCCTCTATTTTCGCGGCAAGCTCGACTACGCGCGCGCCTTCGCGCGCACAGCGCCCGCGCTGCCCGGCACGCTCGTGATCACGGCCAATGCGGGTGTCATCGCTGCGGACACGCTGATCGGTATCGAGGGGCTGCGGGCGGCCGCCTCGGTGCCGATCGATCTGACCGAGCCGCGCTACCGGCAGCCTCTGGAAGCGACGGTCGCTGAGCTGGCGCGGCAGGCGCCGCCCGACACGCAGTTCGTGCTGCTCGGAAGCATCGCCACGGGCAAGTACATCGATGTCCTGCACGCACTGCTCGGCGACCGGCTGCGCTTCCCGGCCGCCTTCATCGGTCGCGGCGACATGAGTCGCGGCGGCTTGCTGCTGCGCTGCGTCCGCGAGGGCCGTGAACTCGACTACATTGGTGTGGACGGTGCCGTGCGCCGCGGGCGGCGTCCGCCGCGGCTCGAGCCGCTGAGACGTCGCCCCGCATGACCGCGCCGCGCATCGCGGGTCGGGGCACGAGCCTGCGTTTGCGCGCCGGTCACAACGAGGTGCGGCTCACCAACCTCGACAAGCCCTTCTGGCCCGAGCTCGGCTACACCAAGGCCGATCTGCTTCAGTACTACGCCGACATCGCGGACGTGCTGGTGCCGCACCTGAAGGACCGCGCCATGGTGATGAAGCGTTACCCTCACGGCTGGCGTGGCGACTTCTTCTTCATGAAGCGGACCCCGGGCCACGCGCCCGCTTGGCTGCAGACCTGCGCGATCGAGCACGGCTCCGGCAGCATCATCGACTTTCCGATGGTTCAGGACACCGCCGCGCTGCTGTGGGTCGTGAATCTGGGCTGCATCGACCTGAACCCGTGGTACTCTCGCTGTGACGACAGCGACCGTCCAGATTTCCTGCACTTCGATCTCGATCCGGTCGAGGGCACGCCCTTCGGGCAGGTCCGCGAGACGGCGCTGCGGGTGCGTGACCTGCTCGAGCAGCTCGGCATGCCGACCTTCATCAAGACCACGGGTGGGCGCGGTATGCATCTCTACGTCCCGATCCTGCGTGGCCCGACGCAGAAACAGGTGTGGGCCTTTGCCAAAGCCACGGCCAAGCTGCTCGAGGAGCGGCACCCAAAGGTGATCACCGCCGAGTACCGCGTCGCCCGGCGCCCGAAGGGGCGCGTGCTCGTCGACTACAATCAGAACGCTTGGGGCCGGACCCTCGCGTCCATCTACTCCGTGCGGCCGACGCCTCGGGCGAGCGTCTCGACACCGGTGACGTGGGAAGAAGTCGAGGCGGGTATCGAGCCCGAGGAGCTGCGGCTGGACAACGTGCCGGCGCGCGTGCGCGAGCGCGGTGATCTGTGGCGGCCGCTGCTCTGGCCCACCCGGTCCCGCTTCGATCTGAGTGCACTCCTGTGAACCTGCCGATCGAGCCACCGTTCCCGCCGATGGAGGCGCTCTCGGTCGACCGGCTGCCGGACGGTGAGGACTGGCAGTACGAGCCCAAGTGGGATGGCTTTCGCTGCCTCGCGTTTCGTGACGGCACGGACGTGTACCTCCAATCGAAGGCCGAGAAGCCTCTCGCCCGCTACTTCCCCGACATCGCGGCCGTGCTCGGTGGCCTGGCGGCCCGCAAGTTCGTGCTCGACGGCGAGCTGGTGATCCCGGTCGACGGGATCCTGTCGTTCGACGCGCTGCAGCTCCGACTGCATCCGGCCGAAAGCCGCGTGCGCATGCTGGCCGAGCGCCACCCGGCACGCTTCGTGGTCTTCGATCTCCTGGTGGACGGCGGCCGCAGCCTGCTGGACCGGCCGCTCATGCGCCGCCGCGCCGCGCTCGAGGCGTTCGCCGGCAAGTACCGCGTTCCGAACCTGATTCTGTCACCCGCGACGTCGCAACTCGACGTCGCCGCCGAATGGCTGCGATCCGCGCCCGCCGGCCTCGACGGCGTCGTCGCCAAACGGCTGGATGAGCCGTATCAGAGTGGCGTGCGCTCCATGCGCAAGATCAAGCGGCTGCGCACCGCCGATTGCGTCGTCGGTGGATTCCGCTACGCCGCGCGAGGTCGGGCGCTCGGTTCGCTGTTGCTCGGGCTCTTCGATGACGACGGGTTGCTGCATCACGTCGGCTTCACCTCGAGCTTTGCCTCCAGCCAGCGCCGCGAGCTGCTGCAGCGCGTCGAGCCGCTGCGCGGGGGCCCCGGTTTCACCGGCCGCGCACCCGGTGGGCCGAGCCGCTGGACCGGCGGCAAGGAATCGCCCTACGAGCCGCTGCGCCACGAGCTCGTGGTCGAAGTCTCCTATGATCATTTCAGCGGCGGCCGCTTCCGCCACGGCACGCAGCTCCTGCGTTGGCGGTCGGACAAAGACCCGCGCCAGTGCACGATGCAGCAGCTGGCGCGGCCCGGCGGACCGCCGCCCGGTCTCTTCTGACGAGGGGGATCATGCTGAAGGAGTTCCGGGAGTTCGCAATCAAAGGCAATGTCGTCGACATGGCCGTCGGCATCATCGTCGGCACGGCGTTCGGCGCGATTGCCCGTTCGCTCGTCGACGATGTGATCATGCCGCCCATCGGGCTGCTCCTCAGCGGCATGGATTTCGACAACCTCTTCGTCGTGCTCAGATCGGGCACGCCTGCCGGACCGTACGACACAATCGCCAGCGCCCGCGAGGCCGGCGCCGTCACTCTCAATTACGGCCTCTTCATCAACACGATCCTGACTTTCCTGGTCGTCGCCTTCGCCGTGTTCCTGCTGGTCAAGCAGGTCAACCGCCTGCGTCGCCAGGAGCAGGTCGCGCCCGCTGCGCCCAGCGACAAGGCATGCGACTTCTGCTTCATGACGATCCCGGTGAACGCCGTCCGGTGCCCACACTGCACCTCACAGCTCGAGCACGTCGGCGGCTAACCCTGGCCTGAGCGCTTGGCCATGGCGGCCGCCTCCGGCGCCGCGGCCCGCCCTATGCAGAAGAGCTCCCCAGGAGTCTAATCTCTTCGGGAGCAACGACATGCAACACTTACGGCGGGCCACCTCGGTGGTGGTTTCGGCGGCCCTCCTCGGCGGCTGCGGCGGCCTCGGCGGGCTCGGCGACATTGGCGACATCTTCGGTGGCGGCGGGGGCGGCGAGATCGTCGCCGAGGTGCAGTCCGTGGACACGCGGAACCGGGCCATCGAGGTGCGCACCCAGCAGGGCGATCAGGGGGCGATCCGCTACGATGACCGCACCGTCGTCATGTACCGGGGTCAGCAGTATCCGCCCACCGCGCTCGAGCGTGGTGACGTGATCGAAGCACAGCTGCAGCAGACGGCGGGCGGGGAGTACTACGCGCAGCACATCGACGTGTTGCAGAGTGTACAGGAACGCACCGGCAGCGGTGGTCAGACCCAAAGCTTCGACGGTACCGTCGGCAACATCGATGTACAGAACGGCATCTTCGAGTTCCGCGACGCCGCGGGCCAATCCTGGATCGTGCAGATGCCGTTCAACGCGTCGTCGCAGGACCGGTACACGTTCGAGCGCTTGCGGCGCGGTGATCGGGTCCGGTTTCGGGGGCAGGTGGTCGCCCAAGGGCGCATAACGCTGTCCCAGTTCAGTTGAGTGCCGATCCCACGCCAGTCCTGCAAACGGGCGCCTTCCGATCCGTCGGGGGCGCCCGTATATTTTCGGCTGACAACGAAATTCCAGGCACCAGCAGCGTTCGGCGGTGATGGCCGGTCACAGCAAGTGGGCGCAGATCAAGCGGAAGAAGGCCGCCAATGACGCCAAGCGCGGCAAGGCGTTCACCAAGCTGATCCGCGAGATCACGGTCGCCGCGCGCGAGGGCGGTGGCGACGTCGAGGCGAATCCTCGCCTGCGGCTCGCCATTGATACGGCGAAGGCAGCCAACATGCCGGCCGACAACATCGACCGGGCGATCGCCCGAGGCACCGGCGAACTCGAGGGCTCGCGCTACGAGGAGGTCACCTACGAGGGGTATGGGCCGGCCGGCGTCGCACTCTACATCGAGACCCTGACTGACAACGCGAACCGGACCGTCTCGGAGCTGCGCTACATCCTCGACCGCAATGGTGGCAATCTCGGGCAGAGCGGCTCGGTCGCCTGGCAGTTCGAGCGCAAGGGCCAGATCCTCGTCGACGTCGGCCGCTACGACGAGGACACCCTGCTGCTAGCTGCGCTCGATGCCGGTGCGGAGGACATGCGCCGCGAAGACGAGGTCTTCGTCATCATCACCGAGCCGAGCGCGTTGCACTCTGTGAGACAGACGCTGCGCGATCACCGCATCGACCTCGAGGAGGCGCAGCTCGCGATGCTGCCGAAGGCGACCGTCGCGGTCGAGGGCGAGGACGCCCGCAGGCTGGTCAGGCTGCTCGACCTGCTCGATGATGCCGACGATGTGCAGAGAGTCCACACGAACGCCGACATCGCCGACGACGCGCTTGCCGAGGTCGGCGCCTCTTGAAGGTCATCGGCGTCGATCCCGGCACGGCAGCCACCGGGTACGGCGTCGTCGTCCGGCAGGACGGCGGCGCCGTTTCGCTGGCGGAGTGCGGCGTGATCCGCACGGACTCAGCGCACGCCCTCCCCGAGCGGTTGCGCGCGATCTTCGACGGCGTGAGCCAGCTGCTCGAGCGGCACCGCCCCGACGTGGTTGCAGTCGAGGACGTCTTCTACGGGCGCAACGTGCGTACGACGATCGTGCTCGGCCATGCACGCGCCGCCGTTATTCTTGCCGCGGCGCTGCGCAACATCGCGGTGGCCGAATACCCGGCCTCGGAGGTGAAGAACGCCGTCGTCGGTCGGGGTCGCGCCAATAAGGAGCAGGTTCAGTATATGGTACAGCACCTGTTGCGCCTGCGTGAGCCGCCCCGTCCCAGCGACGCGGCCGATGGCGTCGCCGTGGCGCTCTGCCACTGCACGTCGGCTCGTCTCGATCGCGGGCCGTTGCGCGTTCCTTCCGATGCGGAGCTGCTGCGGCGCGCGGCGAGCTTCCGCCGCTGAGCCCACGGCCAACACGTGATCAGCCGTATCCGCGGCACATTGCTTCGCCGTGAGATCGATCTCGCCGAGGTGCTCACGCCCGGCGGCGTAGCCTATGAGATTGCGATTCCGCTCGGCGTCTTCGAACGCTTGCCGAAGGAGGGCGAGACGGTCGAGCTGCGCACGCTCCAGGTCGTGCGTGAGGACTCGATCGAGCTCTTCGGCTTCATGGACGGCTCGGACCGTGAGCTCTTCGGGCGGCTGCTCACGGCGTCGGGGGTCGGTCCGCGCCTGGCGCTGAGCATGCTGTCGACGCTCGCGCCGGCACGCCTCGTCGCCGCGATCCGCGAACGTGACATCGCGGCGCTGCGGCAGGTGCCGGGTCTCGGCACCAAAAAGGCCGAGAGACTGGTCCTCGAGTTGGCCGACAAGCTGGATGATCTGGCGCACATCGCGCCCGCACGACCACGCGATCGGTCTGCGGAGGAGGCAGTCGGTGCGCTGCTTGCGCTCGGTTACTCCGCTGTCGACGCCGGGGCCGCGGTTCGCCGCGCGCTCGATGGTAACGCCGGCCTCGCGGGGGCCGCACTGATCAAGGCCGCGCTCGCCCGGATCGGCGAGTAGCGGCGGCAGCGTGCCCTGACCCTCAGCGCCAGACGCGGGCAGCGACGACCGTGACGCGGCCCGGCTGCACCTGGACCGTTGCGATGTCGCGGCCGGCCGCTAGGAGCGGTGCTGCCGACTCCACCGTGGCAGCGCCGTTCGCGGTCGGCGCCGTCGGCGCCGTGCCGATCGGCTGACCCGCCCCGAGCCACAGCGTCTGCTCGCCCGCTGGCAGCCGCAGCCGCGTGATCGTGATCGACTTCGGCAACAGTGTCCAGGAGCGGGTGTCGGCCCGTTCGCTCAGGAAGCCGCCTGCATTGCCGAGCAAACCTGCGAGCGTGCCCAGCGCGGCGTCCTTCTCGCCTGCCTTTTTCTCGAGCGACTTGGTCATGACGAACTTCGTGGCCGCACGCGCGATCGTGCGGGTCAAGAGCAGCGTGCGCTCGTTGTCGTAATCCGCCATCACAGCGGCCGATACATCGACTCGTGCCAGCGGCGCCGCCGGGCCTGCAGCCGTGCGCAGGTCGAGCGGGCTCGCATCGCGCCCCTCCTGACGGAACGCTGGCCAGGCCACCTTCAACAGGTACGGCAGCAGTTCCTCGTCGTCCTCCGTCTGCTCGGCGCCCTCGCCGTCCTGCGCGTGCGTCGTGACGGTCGGTACGGCGGGCTGGGGTGGCAGGTCGACGAACAGCGTGCGGCCTCCTCCGTCTCCGAGCCTCGCCCGATCATCGCGCAACGCCGTCGCCAGCACGCGCGCGGCCACCGCGGCGGCGGCACCGGCCCGCGCCTCACCACCGGCCGACAGCGCGGCCGCCTCGGTGTCGTCCAGCGCGACGATCAGCGCCTCCTCGACGCGGTGCGCGATGAAGCCACGCTCGAGGATCACGACGACCTCGCCCGTTGCGACTCCGGCCGCGGCTGGGGCGGTGTCCGCCAATGCAGCGGCGGCGCTGTCCACCGCCTGCCCGACCGCGGCCCAGCGGTACGCCACGGCCGCGTCATTGCGCTCGCCGGCCGCCTCGAAGATGACACCCGTGAAGTAGCGGAGCATACGACGCAGCTCTGGCGCCGGTTGGTCGCGGCCCTCGGACGCCTCGAGCAGCACCGCGAGCCGTCGCGCCTCGACCGCGGCGTCCTGCAGCTCATCCGCCTTCAGAAAGCCGAGCGCCGCATAGAAGTGCAGCAGCATGCGCTCGCTGGGCGCCGGCTCGTAGAGCAGCGTGTGATCGCTCGTGAGCAGCGAGAGCGCGCCGCGCGACACGCTCTTCGTGTAGCGGTCGTCGGCGAGATCCGCGGCCAGCTGGAAGGCCGCCGCGCTGCGCTCGTGCGCCCCCGCGTAATGCGCGACCAGGCCCTCGTAGAGGGAGCGCAGCAGCGGGTCGTCGGGCGCGGCCTCGGCCAGCTCGATGCGCGCCAGCGCGGAGTCGTAACGTTGCTCGGCCAGCAGCTGACGGAGCCGCGCGTCCCGGTTCGCCAGGCCGTTCGGTGCGACGTCGTAGTGGCGCATGATGCCGCCACAGCCGCCGACGATCAGAACGACCCAAACGATGCTGGTCGTCGCTGCGGTTCGACCCGTTCCCGGACGTACGGTCACACTCGTGCCTTACACTGCAGCTAGCGTCTGTCCAACACGATCACCCGCTCGCGCGCATAGGCGATCGCTTCGGCCAGTTTCGCGAAGGCATCGCCGCGTGCCTCGATCTTCTCGAGCTCGAGCTGGTGCAGGAACAGCTGATAGCGGATCAGCGCCTCGATCGGGCGGAGCTGCTTGTCGAGCACCGTCGCGATGCGGTAGTTGGCCATCGGATCGTTCGGGCGCAAGACGTCGGCGCGGTCGTAGCGATCGAGGGCCGCGGCGAGGTCGCCGCGCGCGGCGTAGTCGTCGCCCTCGCGCAGGAGCTGCTCGGCCACTGCGGCCGATCGGCCGGCGGTCGTGGCATCCTCTGCGCTGTCGACCACACGCAGCCCGTGCGCTTCGCGGTAGCTGTAGGCGCTGACGCGGCCGTCCCGGAGCTGGACCATGGCGAGGTCGCCGGCCGCATCGCGCGGCGCCAGCATCGGCGTGACCGGCGTCAGCACGGTCGCCGACCCGCTGTTGCGCATGGCCCACGCGTCTTCGGTCGTGCGGGTCGCGGCGAGCACCTGCCGGGTCGTCATGCCCAGCGCGATTTCACCCCGCGCAATGGCGTCACACATTGCCGGCTCACAGCCGGCGAGCGCAGCGGCGGTCAGCTCGTCGCGGCGCGCGGCCTGCTGCTGGGCGGTCATGGCGGTGCGGGAGGCGGTCTCGGCGACGACATCGTCGGCGCTCGGCGTGCGCTCGCCGTTCTCTAGGATCGGACGCTCATGTATGCGCTTCGGCGCGCAGGCCGCCGCGGCGAGCGCCACGGCAACGACAAGGGTGTGGGGCTTCATAGGACCTCCCGGTTAGTCCCAGCTGATTCGAGGACGCTCGATGTACTTCTTGATCCTGTGCTGGCCGACCCAGGTCTTGATGTTCGACTCGAGGTCGACCAGCGTCGCGTCGACCTGGTAGTAGACGATGCGTTCGCGGCCCTCCTGGTCCTCGATCGCCTGAATCTCGCCCTGCAGCATGTAGCGCGCGCCGAGCTCCTGGCCGACCCGGGCGCGCGTGTCCGCCCGTGCGTTCTCCTGCTGGTCCTCCCGCTCGGCTCGCACACTGCCGCGCTCATCCTGACTCGCGACCACGCGCACCGCGCCCGAGGTGATGAATGCGCGCTCGAGGTCTCGCAGGAACGTGCCGACTGGGATGTGCTCCATTGTCCGATTCTCGAAATCGCCGACAATGACGACCGGCGGCTCGCCGCCGTTCGTAGCCGCGAACTGCGTGAGCCAGGGGCCCGTCAGGCTCTGGCCGATCAGCTCGTTGGCGACCAGCCGCGAATCGGTGTCGTTCCAGCGGCCGGAAAGATCGGTCACGCTCTCTGGGTCGATGCGGCTGACCCGTTTCTGGCACGCCGCGCTCGTGAACACGAGTGCCAGCAACGCGAGCAGCGGCGCCGCCCGGCGGATGCGCCGCTGGGGCCCGGGCATCGGGCGGTAACGAACCATGGGTTCCTCCGGAGTGCTTGGGCCCGCAGGCCGCCCGTAGCGGACGCCTGCGACGGCATGGGGAGCTTGCGCGTGCTTCTACGCTGTCCGCCCGGCAATGTTTCAGTGTGCGCCTTGCTGCCCGCCCCCGCCGCCCGGCATCTTCCCGAGCCACCCACCATCAACCATCAACCATCAACCGGGTGGGCGGGGCAGGGAGGATCGACCGCGTGCGAGAACGACAGACCCGAGGTGGCGAGGGCTCGGGGCTCGCCGTGCGCTGCCGGCTGAGTCCACGCTGGCTGCGCTTCGTGCGCGGGCCACAGTACGATGCGCTCGCCCAGGATGACCTGCTCCGGATGGACGTCATGACGGCGGGTGACCGCGGCGAGCCGTACAAGCTGTGCGAGCTGCTCATCTCACGCGGTGATCTGCTGCGTGCGCTCGCCGCCGCCGGGGATCCGCCCTACCGCGTGAGGGACTGAGTGGCGACGTCGCCGCCGCCGCCGCCTGCCGAAGCCGGCGACATGCTGGATGTCCGGCGGCCGGAGCCGACCGTGCTCGAGACCCCGCGACTGCGCCTGAGACCGCTGGCTGACGCCGAGGTCGACGCGCTGCAGCGCCTGGCCGATGACCTGGACATCGCGCGCAACACGCTACGTGTTCCGCACCCCTATCGACGGGAGGACGCCGAGCAGTTCTTCACTCAGCAGGCCGGCGCCTGGGCGCGCGGCGACGCGGCCGCGTTCGCGATCACGTACCGCGGCGCCGGCGGCCTGATCGGACTCTGCGGTCTGCATCTCGCGCACGAGCATGGCCGCGCCGAGCTGGGCTACTGGATCGGCCGCGAGTTCTGGGGCCACGGCTACGCGACCGAGGCCGCCGCGGCGGTCGTGCGCTACGGCTTCGAGACGCTGCGGCTGAACCGCATCCACGCCGGCCATTACCCGCACAACCCGGCATCGGGTCGGGTGCTCGAGAAGATCGGCATGCGTCACGAGGGTCGCTTGCGGCAGCACGTCCGCCGCTTCGGACGCACTCTCGACATGGAGCTGTACGGCGTTCTGCGTCAGGAATTCGAAGCTCCCGCACCGCTGGATCCGTGATGAAGCGCCGCGAGTTTCTGGCCGGCCTGCCGCTGCTGGCCGCAGCACCTTCGCTGCTGGGCATGCGCCGACGGCCGGGCCAGACCATCCGTGTGGCTGGCCCGCGGCTGGTGGCCTCGCTGGAGCGGCTGTCCCGCTTCGGCCGCACCGCAGAGGGCGGCTGGCGGCGCGTCGCCTTCAGCGACGCCGACCGCGAAGCGCGCGGCTGGCTGCTCGAGCTCCTGCGTGAGGCTGGTCTCGACCCGCGCGTCGATGCCGCCGCCAACATCATCGCCGTGCGACCCGGATCTCAGACGCCCGCGCTGCCGCCGCTGATGATGGGCTCGCACACCGACACCGTGCCCGACGGCGGGCACTACGACGGCACCGTCGGCGCGCTGGCGGCGATCGAGGTCGCCCGCACACTGGCCGAGCACGATGTCACGCTGCGCCACCCGCTCGAGGTCGCGATCTTCAGCAACGAGGAGGGCGGCAAGACGGGCAGCCGTGCGCTGGCCGGCGAAGTGGAGCCGCGCGAGCTGGATCTCGTCACGGCCAGCGGCCGCACGATCGGCGATGGGCTGCGATTCCTGGGCGGCGATCCTGCCGCGCTCGACAGCGTCGTGCGCCAACCCGGCTCGGTGGCCGCTTACCTCGAGCTACACATCGAGCAGGGCTCCGTCCTCGAGCGCGCGGCTGTGCCGATCGGCGTGGTGGAGGGCATTGTCGGCATCGAGCGCTGGCTCGTCGAGGTCACCGGCTTTGCGAATCACGCCGGCACCACCCCGATGGATCAGCGCCAGGACGCGCTGCTCGCGGCCGCACGCTGGATCGACGCCACACACCGGATCGTGCGCGAGCAGCCCGGCACTCAGGTCGGCACAGTCGGTCGACTGCAGGTCGAGCCGAACGCCCCCAATGTGATCGCCGGCCGCGTCAGCGCCACGCTCGAGCTGCGCGACCTCCAGCACGAGCGCATCGCCGCGCTGCACCAGCGGATTGCTGCAGCGGCCGCAGCGATCGGCCGCGAGACGGACACGGCATTCGACTTCGAGCGTTTCTACCTGAGTCGCGCCGCACCCACGGTCGAGCCGCTCCGCCGCGCCATCGAAGCGGCCGCCGCAGACCTCGAGCTGCCGACCATGCGGCTGCCCAGTGGCGCAGGACACGACGCGCAGAGCATCGCCGTGCTGGGCCCGATCGGCATGATCTTCGTCCCCAGCGTCGGCGGTATCAGCCACTCGCCTCGCGAGTTGACGCGGCCGGAGGACATTGTCGCGGGCGCCAACGTGCTGCTCCACGCGCTGCTGCGCGCCGACGCGGGCTGAGCGCCCCAGCGACAGCACGGAACCCCGGGCGAGGCGGCGTGGTAGCGCTTGGTAGCGCCGCTCCCCGTTCCGGAGAGGTCCCATGACGACGACCCTGGCTTCGGCACGCCGTTGCAGGCTCGGCGCGCTCCTCGTTGTTCTTACCGTCCTTGCCTCCGCGCCCGCCACCGGTCAGGCAGGCAACGAATCGGTGCTCACCGGCCGCGTCATCGATGCGGCGACCGCGGCGCCGCTGTTCGGCGCCTGGGTCGGCATCGGGGACAACGACTGGGGCGCTCTGACCGATACGCTCGGGGTCTTCAGGCTGTCGGGCGCTCCGGCGGATGAGCCGCTCACCCTGCGCGTCGAGCGCATGGGCTACGTGTCCCTGACCGTGTCGACGAGCGACGCGAGCCGCACGCCGCTCACGATCGCGCTCATGCCGAAGCCGATCCTGCTCGAGCGCATCGAGGTGATCGCTGACCGCTTCCGCAACCGCCGCAACGCCGTTGCAACCGCTGTCCGCGCGTTCGACGAGCGCCAGCTCCAGTACAGTGCGGCCCCGACCGCGCTCGACTTCATCGAATCGCGGACCTTGCTACGGCGCGTGTCATGCCCATTCTCCCGCTTCCCTGATCGCGACTGCGCCGTCGTGCGCGGCCGCGTGCAGCCGGTCTCGGTCTACATCGATGAGGTGTGGCTGCCCAGCGGTCTCACCTTCCTCGACACCTACCGCCCGCACGAGCTCTACCTCGTGGAGGTCTATGGCGGCGGTTCCCAGGTCCGGGTTTACACGAAGTGGTGGCTGGAGCGAGCGGCCGAGCGAGGATTCCGGCCGATGCCGATCATCTACTGAGCGCGTCACAGCCCGGTCGGATACGTCTCCGGTGGCTCCGGGCCCGCCGCTTCCCAGACGCTGCCCGGTTCCAGCGGGCGCAGTGCGCGAGTGCGATCGATATGGATCAGCGTGTCGAACTGACTCGGCAGAATCGCATAGAAGTAATGGCTGGCGCGCTCGGTCTGCGGCATGTAGACGACGCCGATCGCGCGCTCCAGCCGGCGTGGCGCGAGCGTCGCGGCCAGCGCGCCGTGGCCCAGATCGAGGTAGAAGGACCCGAGCTCCGCTGCGTGCAGCAGCGCCTCGTAGCTGTCCTCCAACGCCGGGCGCACCCGCTTCAGCTCCGCGTGACCGTCCCATGACGATGCGGCTGTGACGGTGCCGTCGTAGGTCGTGAAGCCGACCACCACCACCGCCGCCTGGTGTCGTTCGCGCGCGAGCTGCCCCAGGTTCCACTCGCCCATGGCGCCCATTTCGGTCGCCCGCGCGTCGCCATTGTGCGAGTTGTGCGCCCATACGATCGCCCGGCTCGGTCGCGCGGGCCGATCGAAGTGCTGCAGCAGCGCGTCCAGCGTGTCGGCCATGTGACGGTCGCGCAGGTTCCACGACGACACGCGGCCGCGGAACATCATCCGATAGTATTCCTCGGCGTCGCGCACGACGCGCGCGTTCTGCTCGGCGAAGAAATACTCGTCCTCGGGAATGCGGCCGTCGCGGCTGGCCAGCTCGGCCGCGCGCCGCTGCAGCTCGAGCAGCTGCGCGACGGCTTCGTCCTCGCACGACGGGGTCACGCCCAGACTCGCCGCGTAGCCGTACGCCTGAACGTCCTGACCGAACTGCTCGAAGCACGCGTACCGGTCCCGCGCGCGCCGCGCCGCTTCCGCGTCCACCTGCTCCAGATACTCGAGCACGGCCGCCATCGAGCCGTACAGCGAGTACAGATCCAGGCCGTAGAAACCCACGCGCTGGTCCGCTCGAAGCGCCGCGTTGTGCTCACGCAGCCAATCGATCAGCGCAACCACATCGGTGTTGCGCCACATCCAGCGTGGGAACCGCTGGAAATCGCCGAGTGCGCGATCCGCATCGCGATCCTGGCCGCTCAGGCGAACGTAGCGGTTCACGCGGTACGCGTCCGGCCAGTCGGCCTCCACGGCGACGATGTTGAACCCCTTCTCGCGGATCAGTCGCTGGGTCAGCCGTGCGCGAGCGCGATAGAACTCATGCGTGCCATGCGTCGCCTCGCCCAGCAGTACGATGCGGGCATCGCCGATCCGCGCGAGCAGGGCCTCGAAGTCGCTCGGCTCTCCCCTCAGGCGTACCGCCGCATCGCGCACGCGCTCGATCGCCTGATCCGTGGCAACTGCCATGTCGCACCTCCGGGTTCGGAGTGTCAACGCCTCGCGACAGGCGCAAACTCCGCACCGTCGAGCCGGTTCGCGGCCGGCGCCCGACCGTAGGTCATCGATCCCCTCGCAGCCGCGCGAATGCGCCGTTATCTTCCGATCGTTGCGAGACCATCGCGGGCCCGAGCCGAGCTCGTGCCCGCGCGCTCGTTCCTGAAGATGCCGTGCGACCAGAGATCACCACACCGGAAATCCTGAGCGACGAGAGCGTCGTCGAGTTGTCGTTGCGGCCGCAGCGGCTGTCGGAGTTCATCGGGCAGCAGAAGGTGAAGGACGCGCTGCAGATCGCGATCGAGGCAGCGCTGGCGCGTCGCGAGCCGCTCGATCACACGCTGTTTCACGGACCACCGGGCCTCGGCAAGACGACGCTCGCCATGCTCATGGCACGCGAGCTCGGCGTGAACATCAAGACCACCTCGGGGCCCGTGCTGGAAAAGCCCGGCGATCTGGTCGCGATCCTGACCAACCTGCGCGAGGGCGACATCGTCTTCATCGATGAGATTCATCGGTTGCGTCCGATCATCGAGGAGTTCCTCTATCCGGCAATGGAGGATTATCATATCGACATTCGCCTTTCGGACGGACCGAAGGCGCAGACCGTGACCATCAATGTCGAGCGGTTCACGCTGGTTGGCGCGACGACCCGATTCGGCCTGCTGACGCCGCCCATGCGCGCCCGCTTCGGGATCGTGCAACGACTGAACTACTACTCGAGCGACGAGCTCATTGTGATCGTGCGGCGCAGCGCCGAGATCCTGGGCGTCGGCTGTACCGACCAGGGCGCCCTGGAAATCGCGCGGCGCGCGCGCGGCACGCCGCGGGTCGCCAATCGGCTGCTCCGCCGGGTACGGGATTATGCAGAGGTGCGAGCCGATGGCGAGATCACGACGCAGGTCGCCGACGAAGCGCTGCACATGCTCGACGTCGACCAGTATGGTCTGGACGAGATGGACGGCCGCCTGGTCAAGGCGTTGATCGAGCACTTCGCCGGTGGGCCGGTGGGCCTCAACACCCTGGCAGTTGCCGTCGGTGAGGATCCGGGCACGGTCGAAGAAGTCTACGAGCCGTTCCTGATCCAGAACGGCTTTCTGATGCGCACTCCGCGCGGCCGCGTGGCGACGCAGAAAGCATATCGGCACTTCGGCTTCACCTTGCCGGCCGAACGCGGCGACGGTTCACAACCCACGCTCTTCGGCACCTGAGCATGGACGTTCTCGCGCTGACGACCGCCGACCGTCGTATGCTGGCCGCTCGTTTCCGCGAGCATGCGAACTCGCACCGGCGCATGGCGGCCGCGCTGAGCGAGGCAGCCGCGCTCGACCGGCTCGAGCGGCTGCGCGCGTTGCGTCGTCTCGAGCGCGCCTTCGAGATCGACCTGGGCGGACTGTGCGCGCTGTGGGAGCGCCGCGCTGCGCCCGAGACGCACCCCATTGAGCAGGGCATCATCGAGTACGTGACCTTCTGTGGCTGCACCGCTGCCGAGACGGAGCCCTCGCTCTGGGTGCTGCTCGACCGGCTGCGCTCCGTGCGCGACTGGATCGACGAGGGCCGCATGGTCCGCGAGCCGGAGGCCTGAGCCGCCACCGTGGCCGATGCCGCGAGCCGCGCGTCGAGCGACGTCGCCCTGCCGACCTCCGCCTTCGAGTACTCACTGCCGGCGACGCTGATCGCGCAACACCCCGCGGCACAGCGTGATGAGAGCCGCCTGCTCGTGCTGGGGCGTGCGACCGGCGCGATCGAGCACCGCACCTTCCGCGACCTGCCTGACCTGATCCAGCCGGGCGATGTGGTCGTGGTCAACGAATCGCGCGTATTCCCGGCCCGCCTACTCGGCCGCAAGCCGACCGGCGGCGCCGCCGAGGTGCTGCTGCTGCGCCCCAGCCCGAGCCCCAGCCCCAGCCTTAGCCCGGATCCCGATACCTGGCTCGCGCTGGTCCGCCCTGGTGCCCGGCTGAAAGCGGGCGCCATCATCGAGGTCGCTGCCGACCTCGTCGTGCACGTGCTGGAGCGCACGCCGCGTGGCGCGAGGCGCGTGCGACTCGCAACACCGCTGCCGATCATGCAGGCGCTCGAACGCCACGGCCACGTGCCGCTGCCGCCTTACATCGAGCGCTCCGACTCGGCGGTCGACCGCGACCGCTATCAGACCGTGTATGCCCGTGTCGCCGGCTCGGTTGCAGCACCCACCGCGGGACTGCATTTTACGCCCGCGGTGCTCGAGCGCATCGTCGCCGGCGGCGCGGACCTCGCGCGCGTCGTGCTGCATGTCGGCGTCGGCACCTTTCGGCCGGTCGAGGCCGCTGACCCTGCGACGCACGCGATGCACGCCGAGTGGTATCGGGTGGATGCGCAGGCTGCCGCTCAGATCGCTGCGGCGCGCGCACGCGGCGGTGCGCTGTGGGCGATCGGCACCACCGTGGCCAGGACGCTGGAGACCGCGGCGGGCCCGAATGGCGACGTCGCCCCGGCAGAAGGGTGGACGCGCCTGTTCATCAGACCCCCGTACCGGTTCCGCGCCGTTGATCGCATGGTCACGAACTTCCACCTTCCCCGGTCGACTCTGCTCATGCTGGTCTCCGCCTTCGCCGGCCATGCGGCGACCATGCGCGCGTACCACGTAGCGATCGAGGAGAACTACCGGTTCTACTCGTACGGCGACGCCATGGCCGTGGTCTAGGCGACAGCAGCGAGCGCACCAGCAAGCCCGGAATCGACGAGCCCGTTGTTCGACTTCGACATCGATCACTGCACTGGCGCCGCGCGCGCCGGCCGGCTCCGCCTGCCGCACGGTGTCGTGCAGACGCCGGCGTTCATGCCGGTCGGCACGCAAGCAACGGTCAAGGCACTGACGCCGGAGGAGCTCAGCGGCGCGGGCGCCGAGATCGTGCTCGCCAACACCTACCACCTCTTCCTGCGGCCCGGACACGACCTCATCCGCGAGCTCGGCGGCCTGCACGAGTTCATGCACTGGGACGGTCCGCTCCTGACCGATTCCGGTGGCTTTCAGGTGTTCAGCCTGGCCCGGATCCGTGAGGTGCGCGACGAGGGTGTCGAGTTCCAGAGCCACATCGATGGGGCGCGCCACCTGTTCACGCCCGAGCGGGTGATCGACATCGAACGCGCCCTGGGCGCCGACATCATCATGGCCTTCGATGAATGCCCGCCCGGTCGCTGCGGCACCGAGATCGCCACCGCCGCGCACGAGCGCAGCCTGCACTGGCTCGAGCGCTGCCGGGCGCGATTCGAGGAGCTGAATCGACAGCAACCGGACGGGCCACAGCAGACGCTGTTTCCGATCCTTCAGGGTGGCATCTTCCCTGCGCTGCGGCGCGACGCGGCCAGGCGAGTGCTCGAGCTCGGCGACTGGCACGGCATCGCGATCGGTGGCCTGTCGGTCGGCGAGGACAAGCTGCACATGTACGAGGTCCTCGAGGCGCTCGAGCCTGCGCTGCCGCCCACGCTGCCGCGCTACCTCATGGGCGTCGGCTACCCCGACGACCTGATCGAAGCCGTGCGGCGCGGGGTAGACCTGTTCGATTGCGTGGCACCGACGCGAAACGGCCGGAACGGAACCGCCTGGATCGAAGCGGAGGGACAGATCAACATCAGGGCAGCGCGCTACCGCGCCGATGCCGGGCCGCTGGATCCGGATTGCGACTGCTACACGTGCCGCAGCTATTCACGAGCGTATCTGCGGCACTTGTTCGTGGCCGACGAACTGCTCGGTTTACGGCTGCTCTCGCTGCACAATATACGATTTCTGATCCGGCTCGCCGAGCAGGCGCGTGCCGCGCTGCGAGCCGGTAGCTTCGCGAGCTGGAGTGAGCAACGGCTCGCTGCATTTCGCGGCGGGTCATCGACTTCTCATGTCGTGGAGGCGAGGACGTGAACTCGATGCTGATGAGCGCGACGATCGCTCTGCAGCAGCCAACCGGGCAGAGCATGCTGCCGATGATCGTGATGTGGACCGCAATCATCCTGATCTTCTGGCTGCTCGTGTTCCGGCCGCAGCGGCAGGCGCAGAAGCGGCACCAGGAGATGCTTGCCGCGTTGAAACGCGGCGATGATGTCATGACGGACGGCGGGATCATCGGCCAGATCGTGCATATGGCCGACGACCGCGTCACGCTGCGGACCGCCGAGAGCACACGCATCCTCGTTGCGCGGTCGAAGATTCAGCGCACCCTCGCGCCGGTCGAATCCAAGGAGACCTGAAGCGTGGTGCGCGAGATCCGCATCTTCGGCGATCCGGTGCTACGCGACAGCGCGCAGCCGGTCGCCGCGGTCGACGACGAACTGCGCTCGCTCATCACGGACATGTTCGAAACCATGTACGCTGCCGAAGGCGTGGGCCTGGCGGCGAACCAGATCGGGGATCTGCGCCGGGTCATCGTGGTCGACATCCGCGAGCCGGATCAGCCGCCGCTGGCGCTGGTCAACCCCGAGCTGCTCGAGGTGAGCAGTGAGCTCGATCGGCTGGAGGAGGGGTGCCTCAGCATACCGGGTCTGCGCGAGGTCGTGGAGCGACCCGTGCGCTGCCGCGCGCGCGGGCTCGACCCACAGGGGCGTGAGGCCACGATCGCGGCCGAGGGCCTGCTCGCCCGCGCGCTGCAGCACGAGATCGATCACCTCAACGGCGTGCTGTTCCTCGACCGCGTGAGTCCGCTCAAACGCCGCATGCTCCTCAAGAAATGGCAGAAGAGCCGAGATGCTTAGTCCTTCCCCAGCCCCAGCCCAAGCCCCAGCCCCAGCTTCGTCATGAGGATTCTCTTCTGGGGCACGCCGGCGTTCGCCGTGCCATCGTTGCGCGCGCTGTCGGGTGAGGGGCACGAGATCGCCGGTGTCGTGACGCAGCCGGACCGCCCGGCGGGTCGGGGCCAGGAGCTGCGCGCGCCGCCGGTCAAGCAGTGGGCGGTCGAGGAGGGCATCCCGGTATTGCAGCCGGAACGGCCGGTGGGCGCGGATTTCCTGGAAAGCATGCGGCGTCTGGGCCCGGAGCTGTCGGTCGTCGCCGCATACGGCCAGATCCTGCGCAAGGAAGTGCTCGAGCTACCACCTCACGGCTCCATCAACGTGCACGCCTCGCTGCTGCCGGAGCTGCGCGGTGCCGCGCCGATCAACTGGGCGATCATCCGTGGGCATCAGACGACCGGCATCACGATCATGCGGATGGTCGAGACGCTCGATGCCGGGCCGATCATGTATCAGGTCGAGGAGCCGATCGTCGAGGACGAAACGGCATCGGAGCTCGCCATCCGGCTGGCGGAGGTCGGCGCCGAGGTGCTCGTCGAGGCGCTCGCGCTGATGGAAGCCGACGCCAGTGAGGAGCGCGAGCAGGATCACGAACGCGCGACCTACGCGCCGCGGATCCTGCGCGCGAACGCGCGCATTGACTGGAGCCGCGCTGCGCAGGACCTCGCGCTGTTCGTGCGCGGCATGGACGAGATCCCCGGTGCCTGGACGACGCTCCGCGGCACCGAGCTCAAGCTGTTTCGACCCCTGCCGTTCGGCGCCGGCGGCGCTGCGCCGCCCGGCACGGTCGTCGCCGCCGGCGGGCCGGAGGGCATCATTGTCGCCTGCGGTGATGGCACGCTCGCATTCCGTGAGGTGAAGCCGGCCGGTAAGCGTCGTATGAATGCCGAAGCGTGGGCGCGCGGACGCGGCGTCGCGCCGGGGGACCGGTTCGCCTGACCGCCGCGCGTATTCCGCGCCTGCACCTCGTCACCGACGACGGCGTGTTGGCGGAGCCGGACTTCGTGCGGCGCGCGCGCGAAGTCCTGCAGGTCTGCGGTGGCGACGTCGCGCTGCACCTGCGCGGCCACGCCACGCCCGCGCGGCGCTTGCACGCGCTCAGCGAAGCGCTGCGCGGTGCGCGACGGATCGTCAACGACCGGATCGACATCGTGCTGGCCAGCGATGCCGAGGGTGTCCAGCTCGGCGTACGCTCACTGCCGATCGCCGACGCGCGTGCGCTGCTGGGCGCCGAGCGCCTCATCGGCTACTCCGCGCATGATCCGGCCGAGGCGCGGACGGCTGCGCATGCCGGTGCGGATTTCGTCATCCTCGGCACAGTCTGGCCGTCGGCCTCGCACCCGGCTGCGTTGCCCAGCGGCCCCGCGACGCTGCACGATGCCGTGCGGGCCGGCGATATCGGCGGGCGGATCGTACCGGTGCTCGCCATCGGCGGCGTGACGCCCGTCCTGGTCGCCGAGGCGCTTGCCGCAGGCGCGCATGGCGTGGCCGTGCTCGCCGGCGTATGG
>JBOHRE010000056.1:0-22681 GCA_050732635.1 Longimicrobiales bacterium
GCGCACCAGCCGCAGGCCCACGCGCCGGCCGCGCACGAGCCGGCTGAGCACGGGGCCGCTGCGCACGATGCTGCGGCACCGTCGCAGGAACACGGCGGCATGGCGCACGAGATGTTCGCGCTGCCACTCGGCGGCGGCTGGGAGGTCATGGGGATGGCGCAGGCGTATCCGATCGTCACGATCGGTGCGCCAGGCGAAGACGACTCGCCGCTGCGTGAAACGGCGTTCTACCTGACGCAGCCGGCGCTGATGGCGAACGTGGAGAGCCCCGGCTCGCACGTCGTGCTGCGGACGACGCTGAACGTCGAGGGCGTGACGCAGCCCGATGGTGAGCTGACCTTCGGCGGCTGGGGCGAGGGCTTCATCGACAAGCGACACCCGCACACTCTGCTGCACGAGCTGATGCTCAGCTTCAATGCGTGGGACGTGCTCGGCGGCGTCGGCTCGCTGTCGGCGGGCAAGGGCTTCGCACCCTACGGCACGGATGATCCCATGGCGCGGCCGGCGCTGAAGTACCCGACGAACCACCACCTGTCCCAGTTGCTCGAGCGCTGGACCGTGAATGCGGTGTTCCTGCGCGCTGGCTGGAGCGTCGAAGCCGGCATCTTCGGCGGCGCGGAGCCCGAGGGCCCATACGATCTGTCCAATATCGAGAGCTTCGGCGACTCCTGGTCGGTGCGGGCCGCAAAACGCTGGGGAGCCGGCTGGGGCCCGGACGCAGCGTGGGAGGCCTCGGTCTCGGCCGCGAGCGTGCGCGAGGAGCACGACGGCGTCGCCGAGCGGACGTCGCTCTGGAACGCGGCCCTACGGCATGAGGGGCACCACGAGGCCGGCCGGTTGTACACACTGCTCGAAGGATCGCTGAGCGATCCGGAAGCCGAGGAGGAGCAGGGCGACTTCTCGATCCTGGGCGAGGCACTTCTGGAGAGCGGACGCCACATGCCGTACGCGCGACTCGAGTACGCAACGCGACCGGAGTACGCGCGCGAGGGCGCGCCCGGTACGAGCGGCTTCTTCCGCTACGACCATGATGCCGAGCCGCTCGGCGCGACCCGCTGGCTGATCACCTCGCTCGGTTATGGCTATCGGGTTACCGGCTACCCGGTCAGTGTGCGTCCGTTCATCGATGTGCAGCACCAGAAGGCGTGGGCGGAGCGAGGTGGCATCGAGCCGGACGCGCTGTTCGGTACCGAGTCATTCTGGATGGTGTCGATCGGTGCGCGTGTGTTCCTCGGTGGCCAGCCGATGCGCATGGGCGCCTATGGCGTGCTCGACCCGATGACCTCGATGCGGCGTGGGATGGCAGAGCAGATGGCGCAGCCGGTGTCGGCTCACGAGGTGCACTGATGCGGCTGTGGACGAGCGTCGCGCTGGCCGCCGTTTTCGCGCTGGCTCCGCCGGGCGTCGCGGCGCACACCGAGCTGGAGCGCTCGTGGCCCGCGGCTGGCGAGCAGGTGGCTGCGCCACTCGCCGAGATCCGGCTGCGCTTCACGCAGGCGGTCGAGGCTGCGTACACCTCGCTCCGTCTGATCGGCCCGGACGGCAAGGAGGTGCGCGCCGCTACGCTGACGGTGGTCGAGGGCTCGGGCCGCCGCGAATTCATCAGCGCTCGGCCAGCGTTCCATCAGCCGGGCGAGTACCGGGTGGAATGGCGGACAGCCGGCGCAGATGGCCATCCGATCGAGGGCGCGTTCACATTCGTCGTGACGGCCATGGCAGTGGTCCGCGACTCGGGCCTGACCCCGCCGACGGACCCGTCGGCGGCTGTGCCGGAGCCGCACGCCGTCGCTGCGCAGGAAGCGCGGGCGCCGGGTCCAACGCCCGGGTGGCTCGACGTCGGCTCACCGCTTCAGATCGCGGTCCGCTGGCTCTACTTCGCTGCGCTGATCGCGACGATCGGCGCCGTCGCCTTCCGGCTCATCGTGGTGCGGCGGGTGGAACGGGCCGGCCGGCATGCGGCGGCGCTGATCATCGCCGACCGCGCCGTGTGGAGCGGGGCCGCGGCGGCGGCAGCGGTGCTGGCCAGCGCAGCGGTCATTCGTCTGTGGCTCCAGTCCGCCACATTGCACGGCTTGGCGCGCGCTTGGGATCCGGGACTGCTCGCCGCGTATCTGACCACGACGGGCTGGGGCCGAGCGTGGCTGCTGCAAGCGGCGCTGCTCGTCCTGCTCGCGGTGGCGCTCGCGGCTGCGCGCGGCGGCCGCCCGCGCGGCTGGCGCCTGGCTGCCGGAGCGGCTGTTGGGTTGGGCGTGATTCCGGCGCTGTCCGGGCACGCCGCCGCCGTTGAATCGTTTCGCTTCCTGGCGACGGCGCTCGACTGGCTGCACGTGCTCGCCGCGAGCCTCTGGCTCGGCATGCTCCTGGTCATGCTCTGGGTCATCGCCTCGCTGTACCGCGCCGACGAACTGCCGGACCGACTCGACGGCATCGCCGCGCTGGTGCGCCGGTTCTCGCCGCTGGCGTTGCTCGGCGCGGGCGTGCTGCTGACGAGCGGCCTGGGTAACGCGTTCTTCCACTTCCACACGCTGTCCGAGGTCTGGCGCACGAGCTACGGGCAGGCGCTGCTGCTCAAGCTGACGCTGCTCGGCGTCGTCGCACTGCTCGGCTTCTACAACTGGCGAGTCGTGCGGCCGCGCCTGGGCACCGAGCCGACAACGGCCCGGCTGCGGCGTTCGGCCTCGGCGGAGCTCACGGTGGGCGCACTCGTCGTGCTGATCACGGCCGTGCTGGTCGCACTGCCCACACCGAAACCATAGCTACGGAGAACCGACATGGCTCGCCCAACGCTTCTCATCAGCGCGCTTGTCGTGCTCGGCTGGCAGACGCCCGCGTCCGCTCAGCAGCACGGCCAGCCACCGAGCGCGCAGGATCCTGCCGCGGCGGTGAAGGCCGCGGTCGACGGTTTCACGGCCGCGCTGCAGCGCGGCGACTCGACGGCCGCACTCGAGTTCCTCCACCCACAGCTCGTTGTATACGAAGCAGGCCACGCCGAGACCCGCGAGCAGTATCGCAGCGGCCACCTGGGCTCCGACATGGCATTCCTGCAAGCGGTGGCGCAGGAGACGCTGAGCGAGCAGGTGGTGCTGGGCTACGACATGGCGACCTACCTCAGCGAGTACACGGCGCGGGGCCGCTTCCGCGATCGCGAGATCGACGCGCACGGCACGGAGACGATGGTGCTGGTGCCGACCGCCGAGGGCTGGAAGATCCGCCACATCCACTGGTCGAGCCGGTAACGACCGGAACTCTCGTTCGGGAAGCGGCCTATCACTGGCGTCATGAACGGACGCACCGCTGCCCTCATCACCGCCGCCGCCGCGCTGCTGGCCGCCGGCTGCGAGCAGATCGAAGAGCAGCTCGGCTTCGAGCCCGAGCGCACACCGCACGAATCCTACACACGCTCGCTCCAGGCGGCGGGTCTGATCACGACGGCGCTGGGCTCGGCCTGGATCGAGGCTTCGCGCAAGGCGTTGGAGACGACCGTCCGCATCGAGCCGCCTTACAGTGAGTCGGGTTTCCTGGCATCTGATGCCGCCAGCGCGCTGGGTATCCGCGTGGACGTGCGTGAGGGTGAGGAGATCACCGTGAACGCAACGCTCGACGGTGATCCCGCCGCGCTGATCTTCATCGATCTGTTTCATGCATCGGCCGACACGCTGTCGTCACCGCGGCGCGTGGCCAGCGCCGACAGCGGCGGGAAAACGCTGCGCTACGAGGTGCGCGCGCCGGGTGACTACATCGTGCGCGTCCAGCCCGAGCTGCTGCGCGGCGGCCGCTACACCGTGACGATCGAGACCCGGCCCGCGCTCGCGTTCCCACTGCCCGGACTGGATTCGCGCGCCATCGGCAGCTACTTCGGCGCGCCGCGCGATGGCGGTGCCCGCAACCACCACGGCGTCGACATCTTCGCGCCGCGTGGCACGCCCGTGGTCGCCGTGGCCCCGGGTATCGTCTCCTCGGTCCGCGAAACGGCACGGGGCGGACGCGTGGTCTGGCTGCGCGACGAACAGCGCGGCTTGCGGGTCTACTATGCGCACCTCGATCGGCAGCTCGTGGCGTCGGGCCAGCGGGTCGAGACCGGTGACACCCTGGGCCTGGTCGGGAACACGGGCAACGCCGCGAACACGCCTCCGCATCTGCACCTCGGCATCTATCGCCGCGGGCGCGGCCCGCTCAATCCCTACGGCTGGCTGCACGAGCGTCGGGCCGAGCTGGCGCCCTTGACCGCGGATAGCTCGCTGTTCGGCCGCTGGGCGCGGCTACGCCGGACCGGCGCAGCACTGCGCGCCGGGGCCCATGAGAACGCGCCGATACTCGAGACCCTGCCCGTCGCGGCGGCGGCGCGCGTGATCGGCGGATCGCGCGACCGGCTCCGCGTGCAGCTGCCGGACGGTCGCGAGGGCTTCCTTGCGGGGTGGCTGCTCGAGGCGGCCGATGCGCCGCTCGAGCACGAGACGCTCGGCCGGCACACCATCGTGCGCGCCGCGCCGGGTGCGCGCTCGACCGCGGTCGGCGAACTGACACAAGGCACCAGTGTCGGGATCCTGGCACGCTTCGCCGGATCGCTGCTGGTGCGCGCCGGCGGCCAGATCGGCTGGATCACGCCGCCGGACGGGCGCGCCGCCGCGGCGGCGCCCTAGATCGCGGGCGTCAGCCCGCGGGGCGCGGGTCTCAGTTCGCGATTTCGGGCAGCAGCGAGACCTGGATGTAGTTGCTCGCGTCCAGGTACTCCCGCGCCATGTCGCGCAACGCTGCCGTCGTGAGCGCTGCGACCCGCCGGTCGTGATCGAGGATGTCACGCGGGTCGCGATCGTGTCGGATGCTGGCGGTCAGCTGCGCGAGCCAGAACTGATTGTCGCGCAGTGCTGTTTCACGCGCTCGCCGCTGGGCCTCCTTGACCTTCTGCAGCTCCTCGACCGTCGGCCCGTGCTCCTCGAGGTCATCGATCTGGCGGAACACCTCGGCGGTCAGCTCATCGAGCCGCTCGGGCGCGCTGCCGAAGCCGATGTGGAACGCATACTCCGGCTCCGGGAAGAGCGATGTCGATGCCGACACACTCACGCCATAGGTGGCGCCGAGGTCCTCGCGCAGCACATCGCGCAGTCGCAGCCGCAGCACGTCGGCGAGCGATGCGAGCGCGTGGGCGCGGTCCTGGCTGTAGTCGAAGCTGCCGGTAAAGACCAGCTGCGTGCGTGCCTTGGCCTCGATACCGCGGTGCACGACCTTGCGGATGATGCCGCTGGGCGGATCGATGCCGACATCACGCGGCTGCTCGGCGGCGCCATTCGCCGGCAGTGAGGCGATGTAGCGCTCGACGAGCGGTCGCACCGAATCCGGCTCGAAGCTGCCGACCAGAACGAACGCGAAGTCGCCGGCATCGGCGAACCGCTCGCGATAGACGCGCAGCGAGCCGCTCAGATCCATGGCGTCGAACCACGCCGCATCGACGGGCCGCGCGCGCGGATGGTTCTGCGTCAGCGTCACCTGCAGCGTGTCGCTCCACGCGGATTCGGGACTCCTGTCGCGATTCTCCAGCATGGCCTGGACGCGGCTGCGCAGTGCCATGAACGCGGCGGAATCCGGCCGCGGCGCGGTAAAGTGCAGGTGTACGAGCTGAAACAGCGTCTCGAGATCGCGCGGCGATGCTCCGCCGCTCAGCCCTTCCTCCAGGCTGCCGATATAGGGCGAGATGTCGGCGACCTTGCCGGCCAGCGCTTTGTTCAGCTCGTTACGACTGAAGCTGCCCAGCCCGCTCGAGTAGATGACTTCCGCAGCCATCACTGCATCGACGTAGGCGTCATCGTCGACGAGGGATGATCCGCCGGGGCTGATCGCCTGCAGCAGGATCTGGTCGTCCTTGAAGTCCGTGGGCTTGAGCAGGACACGCGCGTTGTTGGACAGCCGCCACTCGACCAGATCCAGCTCCGCGATGTTGCGTTCCTCGATGATCTCGCCGGCGGCCGGCAACTCGTCGACCAGTGGCGCATCGCTGGCGAGGTCGTCGTAGGGGTCGAGCTGGGCTGCGGCAACGCGCTCGAAGACATCGAGTAGCTCGCGCTCCCCGGGCAATGCATTCAGCTCCGAGGCCGGGGCCTGCAGCAGCACCACGCGCCCGCGTTCGGGCATCCGCTGCGCGGCGAGCGCATTGACCTCAGCGAGGGTGATGCCCGGCAGCAGCTCGCGGTACAACGCGAGCTCTGCTGCGATGCCCGGAAAGGGCTCGTTCTCAAGATACGCGCGCACGTACTCGGACGCGTACACGCGCGACTCGGTCTTGTCACGCTCGGCGTAGGCGCGCTCCATCCAGCGCAGCGCAGCGCGCTTCTCGCGCTCGAGCTCGGTGGCGGTGAAGCCGTGCTGCCGGACGCGTTCGGCCTCGCGCAACACCGCCTCGAGCCCGCGCAGCACGCCAGCCGATGCGACCAGCGCATTGAGCACGTAGGCATCCGCCGCGCGCACGAGGCGTCCACCCGCCGCCGAGCCGCCGATGAACGGAGGATCGGCCTCGTGCGTCAATTCGCCCAACCGGTTGTTCAGCATGCGATCGTAGACGCGACGCACCAGCATGGCGCGGAAGTCGCCTCGGCTGCGGAATGGCTCCGGCGCATGCTTGTGATAGACACTGACCAGCGTGCTGGTCGCTTCCGGATCGCTCTCGATCGAGATGCGCGGCGCGTCCTGCACCGGGACGTCGTGATGCGGCCGCTGCTCCGCCGATCGCGCGGCTGGCAACGTGCTGAAGCGCTCGCGGATCCAGCGCTCGACGCTGTCGGCCGCGAAGTCGCCGACCGCGACGACGGCCATGAGATCAGGCCGATACCAGCGCTCGTAGTAGGCGCGCAGCAGCGGGGCCGTCGCCGACTCCAGCACGGCGGGCTCGCCAATGGGCAGCCGCTCGGCGTAGCGCGATCCCTCGAACAGGATCGGGAACTGCGCGTCCCGCATGCGCGCGAGCGCACCGCGCCCGAGCCGCCACTCCTCCAGTACCACACCGCGCTCCGCAACCACTTCGGCGCTGTCGAACGCGATCGCTCCGGCCCATTCCTGCAGGATGTCGAGCCCGGTTCGCAGCAGCGCGAGCGAGTCCGTCGGCACGGTCAGCATGTAGACGGTCTCGTCGAAGCTGGTGTAGGCGTTCAGATCCGGGCCGAAACGCATGCCGATCGACTCGAGGTAGTCCACCAGCGCCTGCTTCTGGAACGCCGCAGTGCCGTTGAAGGCCATGTGCTCGACGAAGTGGGCGATGCCGCGCTCGGCTTCGGATTCCAGGATCGAGCCGGCGTTCACGACCAGGCGGAGCTCGGCGCGCGCTTCCGGGCGTGCGTTTTCGCGGATGTAGTAGGTCAGGCCGTTGGGCAGCGTCGCGGTGCGGACGGCGGGGTCCTGGGGGAGGTCCTGCGCGTGGGTGGGCGTGCTGGAGAGCAGGGCCGCCAGCAGGACCAGTGGTAGTCGAAGTGTAAGGGATGAGAGCAAGTGTGCGTGTGAGTCGAAGGGAAAGGAGAAGTCTAAGTGTAAGTGTGAGTGTAAGTGTAAGTGGCGTCTGGTACTACCGCTCCGGCGCGACAGGGGTCCCCCCTGGTGCGAGCCGAGTTTGCGGCGAGCGCCTCGGCGGCTTGGAGTGGCCGCCGGTGTTGGCTGCGATCGGGTTGGGGCGCGGCGCGCGTTGGCCGGATCGGCTATGGAGAGGCCCGCCGCACCGCTCCATCATCGTCGCTGGCACCTCTTCTCATTCGCACGGCGGCGTCTTGCCCGAGTTCCACCTCGAACGGTTCCGGCCCGATCAGCTCGCGCTGGAGTTTGCCGCGATCGCCGAGCGGCTGGCGCGCAGGATCGAGAAGCGCCGGCCTTCCCTGGCCGACCAGGTTCGCCGTGCCGCCGAGTCGATCACGCTCAACGTCGCCGAGGGCGCCGGCGCGTTCGCCGCCGGCGACCGGCGGCGCTACTACCGCATCGCGCTGCGTTCGGTCAGCGAGGCCGTCGGCGCGCTCGGCCATGCCGTAGCAATCTCGGCGCTGCACCCAACCAACACCCCCGAAGCCCGCGCCACCCTCCTGCAGCTCACCCGCCTCCTCACCGCCCTATGTAAGTGACCCTTACACTTGCACTAACACTAACACTTACACTTACACTTACACTTACACCATTACCTTACACTCACACTTGCTCTCATCCCTTACACTCTCCACTTCGACTGCCTCCCCTCAGCGCGGCAACCTCTCCGGCAACTCCGCCACCACATACCCCATGACCGCCATCGCCGCCGTACACAGCGCAACGTCCCGCGGATCCAGCTTATCCAACGTATCCGCGTCCGTATGGTGATACCAAAAATACCGCGACCCCTCGACCCTCAACCCCATCCCCGGCACGCCCAGCGCAATGATCGGCCCAATGTCCGCGCCACCGCCGCCGCGGCTGATCTGCCCGGCGCCGATCGGCTCGAGCAGGCGGCCGATGGCGCGCACGATCTCGAAAGCGGCGTCGCTGCCGGTGAACCCGAAGCCCTCCGGATCGAACACGCCCGCATCGGACTCGATGGCCAGCACATGGTCGTCCAGCTCAGCGCGGTGCCGATCCCGATACGCCTCGGCGCCGCGTAGGCCGTTCTCCTCGTTGGTCCACAGCACGACGCGGATGGTGCGACGCGGCCGCATGCCGAGCGCGTGCAGCAGGCGCACGGCTTCCCAGGCGACGACGCTGCCGCCGGCGTCATCCATCGCGCCCTGCCCAACGTCCCAGGAATCGATGTGTCCGCCGATGACGACGACCTCCTCGGGTCGCTCGCGGCCGACGATCTCGCCGACGACGTTACGCGATTCGACATCGGGCAGGGTCTGGGCGTTCATGACCAGGCGCACGACGACGCGCTCGCCACCCTCCTGCAGCCGGCGCAGCAGCAGTGCATCCTCGAGCGTGAGCGCGGCGTGCGGGATCCGCGGCACGTCCGCGTCGTAGCGCATGGCGCCGGTATGCGGCGTCTTCATCGAGTAGGGGCCGATGGAACGGATCAGGCTGGCGACGGCGCCGGCCCGAGCGGCGGCGATCGCGCCTTCGGTGCGGTAGCGCACGGTCTCGCCGTAACTCGTGAAGGGCACGTCGAAGAGCACGATCCTGCCGCGGGCGTCGTCGCGGCGTGCCTCCAGCTCAGCGAAGCCGCCGACGACCAGGACCTCGGCCTCGATGCCGCCGGGCGGCGTCGCCACGCTGCCACCGAGCCCCAGCATTGGCAGGCTCTGTCGGCGCGGCGCGAGCAGCTCGGCCGACTCCTGACCACGTACCCAGCGCGGCACCATCACGGGCTCGCCGCGCACGTTCTCCAGCCCGTCTGCCCGCATCTCGTCGAGGATCCAATCGATCGCGCGCTCCAGGTTCTCCGATCCGCTGAAGCGCGGCCCGAACCCGTCGACCAGCTCGGCCAGGCGACGGTATGCCGCGCTGTCCTGAAGCGCGGCGGCGATCAGCCGTTCGGCGTCGACGCGCAGCTCACCGACCGTCGCGCTGCCGGGGACCTGTGCGAGGCCGGGCGCGGGCATGCCGGTGCCGAGCCAGAGCACACCCGTGATCGCCGCGATGCCAGTGCGGTGCGTCATGTCGATCGCCTGTCGTCGTGGAAGGAGGCGTGCGGTGCGGGCGCGTGCGATCTGGAACGTGGTCAGAGCGTGGCTTCTACGGGCGTGCGACGCCGGCGAGTCGGCAGCACGGGCACGCCGTAAGCATTGGCCGCGTATTGCAGCAGCATGCGCTCGGCATTGAAGAACGACGCATTGAGTGCAACCGCCGAGCGCATGACCTGCGCCCAGCCATCGGGGTTGTCGTAGTAGAGGGGCAGGATCAGGTGCTCGAGCTTGTCGTAGAGCGACGTCGCCTCGCCGGCACCGTCGCTCTCATTGTGCCAGCTCTCGCCGATCGACCAGCCGGTCACACCCTCGACGTGGCCCTCGACCCACCAGCCGTCGAGCACGCTCAGGCTCGGCACGCCGTTCATGGCCGCCTTCATGCCGCTGGTGCCCGACGCTTCCTGCGGCTTCTGCGGTGTGTTCAGCCAGAGGTCGACGCCCGCACACAGTTTCGCGGCCAGCGCCATGTCGTAGTCCTGTAGGTACAGCACGCGCACGGCCGGCGCGAGCGCGGCCGCCGCCTCGAAGACGCGGCGAATCAGCGCCTTACCGCCCGTGTCGTGGGGGTGTGCCTTGCCCGCATAGAGCACCTGGAGCGCCCGGCCGGGGCCGGCCAGGGCACGCAGCCGCTCGAGATTCGAGAACAGCAGGTCGGCGCGCTTGTAGGACGTCGCGCGGCGCGCAAAGCCGATCGTGAAGGCTGCAGGATCGAGCTCGCTGCCGGTACGGCTGGCGACCTCGGCCACCAGCTCGCGCTTCGCTTCAGCGTGTGCCTCGCGCACCTCCGCGAGCGGGATCGCGATGGCGTAGCGCAGGTTGAAGCTCTCGAAGCGCCATTCGGGAATATGACGGTCGTACAGCTTGCCGAACCCGGGCGCGACCCAGGTCCGGGCATGAACGCCGTTGGTCACCGAGTCGATCGGGTAGCCAGGGAACATGCCCTCGGAGACCGCGCGGTGACGCATCGCCACACCGTTCACGTAGCCCGACAGATGCAGTGCCAGGTGCGTCATGTTGAGGGTTCCGTCGACGCAGCCACCGGTCTGCTCGAGCAGCTCGGTGCGCTCGACACCGAGCACGCTGGCGACCATATCGAGCGGGAAGCGGTCGTGGCCGGCGGGCACGGGAGTGTGCGTCGTGAAGACGCAGTGCTCGCGCACCGCGGCGATCGCGGCGGCGGCGGCGGCGCCCGCCGCCAGCCGCTCCTGCAGCAGCCCGAGTGCGAGCAGGGCGGAATGGCCTTCATTCAAGTGGTGGATCGAGATCGCGCCAAAGCCGAGCGCGCGCATCATCGCGAGTCCGCCCAGGCCCAGGACAGCCTCCTGCCGCAGGCGATACCGATCATCGCCGATATAGAGTCGATCGGTGATCTCCCGATCTTCGCTGGCGTTCTCCGGCAGCTGCGTGTCCAGGAGGTAGACGGGAACTTCGAAGCCCGAATAGCCCGAGATGCGGTAACACCAGGCGCGGATCGTGACCGGCCGGCCATCGAGCGAGATGCGCGCGCGCGGCGCGAGCTTCTCGAGGTGATCGTCGGGCGTCCAGTCGACGGACGCCTCGCTCTGCACGCCGGTCGCATCCAGCCGCTGCCGGAAGTAGCCGCCGCTGTGCAGCAAGCTCACGCCCACGATGGGCAGGCCGAGATCCGCCGCCGCGCGCAGCGTGTCACCGGCCAGTACGCCCAGTCCGCCGGCATAGGTCGGGATCTCGGGCGCGAGCGCGGCTTCCATGGTGAAATAGGCCACGACGCGCACGGCGTCGCTGCCGTTGGGCAAGGACGGATGCGGCGTGACCAGACGCGTACTCCAGTCAGGGGAATGCACGTTCACCGGCATCGCTGCACGAGGCACCTTCGCCTTACATTCGGGCTGTCGAAAAAGATCCCCAAGAAAACCGCAATGGCGGTCCGCCGTCAAGGCGCGCCGTGGTCGAGCCCAGGCGCGAGCACGACCGAGCAGGTGGCCCGACGCACGACCCGTGAGGCGACACTGCCGATCACGGCCCGCCGGACGGCACCGTGTCCCCGGGTGCCGAGGGCGAGCAGATCGACGCGTTCGCGCTCGGCGTACGCGACGATCGCATCGGCCACGGGCTGACCGGTGATGAACGAAACGGGCAGCGCGTCGGCGCCTGCCGACAGCGCGTCGTGCTCAATGGTCTCACGCGTACCTGCAGCGACCGGATCGGACGAGACGTGCAGTAGACGCAGCTCGGCGGTGTCGAGCGCGCGCGCGAGCTCGCGCACGCGCAGCAGCGCCGTGCTCGCCCGAGGCGAGCCATCGGTCGCAAACACGATGCGGCGGGGCGGCAACTCCAGCGTGCCGCGGACGATGAGCACCGGCATGGGCACGCAGCGAATCACCTGATCCGCGGTCGTGCCGAGGATGCCCTGCGCCGTGCTCCTGCGGCTATGCGGGCCGATCACGATCAGATCGGCACGCACGTCCTCGGCTCGCGCGGCGATCGCCTTGTGCGCGATGTACACCATGACTTCGCGGCTGACCGCATCGGCGAGGCCCGCGGCCGCGAGCTGCGCATCGAGCGCGGCCTCGGCGCGCTCCACGACCGTGGTGAAGGGCGCGTCATCGATGGCCGGCGCGCCCGGCCGTGCCTCGAAGTCGAGCGCATGGACCACGTGGAGCGCGGCACCCGTGTGTTGGGCAAGCGCGCCCGCAGCGGCCAGAATCGGATCGGAGCCGGGTGTGAGATCGGTACCGACGAGAATCGAGCGCAGGTCGTGATCGGTCATCGAGGCGAAAGTAGGGCCGGCCGCCGGATGTGACCAGCAGCCGGCGGCCAGGCTCAGACCAATGAGTAGAACGTGCCGAGCACGAGACCGAACAGCGCATGCGCGACCAGCGTTACGAGCGGCGTGGGCCGGCCGTAGTGCAGTCCGAAGAATCCTGGCGGCTGCAACTGCCGGTTCGCGGTCGGGCCGTAGTATTCGCTGACCATGCGCGGGTGCAGCGCCGGCATCAGCGGCATGCCCACGGCCAGGACGAAGCTGCCGTGGAGGATCCCCGCCAGCGTGCCCCACCACCAGGTCGCGACGCCCAACACCTCGAAGCCGTAACCGTAGAGAAATGCGAACATCCAGCCGATGAGCATGTGCGCGACGGCGCCATAGAGCATTGCGCGGTCGCGGCTGGGCGTGAACATGGTGCCGAGCAGAAAGGGAATGCTCATGCGCGTGAGGCCGAATCCCTGGGCACCGGCCATGGTGGTGGTCAGCACCACGGTGGCGACGAAGCCCCAGAGCGCCGCGCTTGCGATGTTCACCGTCCGGCGGCGCTCGGGTTGGCCCTGGCCTGCTCGATCGCGAGCGCGGCGTCGATCAGCCCGACATGGGTGAAGGCCTGCGGGAAGTTGCCGAGCGCGCGGCCGCTCTCCGGATCGACCTGCTCGCCGAATAGGCCCACATCATTGGCGCGTGCGAGTACAGCAGCGAATGCGGATGTGGCGGTCTCGACGTCGTGCGTGAGAGCATAGGATTCGGCGTTCCAGAAGCTGCAGATGCCGAACGCACCTTCGCGGCCGGGCAGGTCATCCTCGCGCTCGTAACGGTACAGCAGGCCGTTCACCTCGAGCCGCTCCCGCACGCGCCGACAGGTCGAGCGATAGCGCTCGTCGTCGGCCGCCAGGTAGCCGCATTCACCGAGCAGCAGCAGACTGGCATCCAGCTGGTCACCATCGAATTCGTCGACATAGCTTTGCAGCCTCTCATTCCAACTCCGCGTTTCGATCGCAGCGCGCAGCGCGTCGCGCTCGCGCATGAAATCGGCGCGCGGAATGTCGAGTCCGGCATGCTCGTTCAGCCACAGTAATCGATCGAGGCCGACCCAGGAGATCGCCTTCGAAAACGTGTACTGACGTTTGTCTCCTCGGATTTCCCAGACGCCGTGATCCGGCTCGCGCCACCGTTTGCAGATGGTTTCGCCGAGGCCGCGTAGCAGCTTTCGTTCGGTGCGATCGATGGCGCCACCTCGCTCGACGAACCGGAACACGGCATCGATGACCTCGCCGTACGTGTCCAACTGGAATTGCTCCGCCGCAGCATTGCCGAGACGCACGGGTCGGGACCCGGCGTAGCCGTCGAAGCCCGCCAATTCGCACTCCGGGCGCGGCACCTCACCGTACACGTCGTAGAGGACGCGGATCTCCGGCCATGTACGACGTGTCGCGTGGAGGATCCAGGACGCGAATGCCTGACCCTCGGCCGTGAAGCCGAGATCGAGGAAGGCACGCACGGTCAGGGATGCGTCACGCAGCCAGCAATAGCGGTAGTCCCAGTTTCTATCCCCGCCGATATGCTCGGGCAACGAGGTGGTCGGTGCGGCGACGACGGCGCCCGACGGCGCGTACGTCATCAGCTTCAACACGAGCGCGCTCCGCAGTACTGCCGCCTCGAAGTCACCGTCGTAGCGCAGGTCACGACACCAAAGGCGCCACCAGCGCGCGCTCTGCTCGAGCCGCCTCTCGGCCTGCTCGCCGAGCACCGGTATGTAACCGGGTGCCTCGTGCGCCGCGCTGAGTGAGAGCCAGGCCCGCTCGCCGGCGTGGAGGCGCAGACGTGCGTGTGCGGCGCCATCGTCCCGCAGCGCCCACTCGACACCATCGCCGCGGAGCACATACACATCCTTGCCGTGATCGAAGGTGACGGTGTCGGCCCCGAAGCGGCGAACCCGAGGCTCGAAGCGGTCGAAGTCGGGGCGCGGATCGCACAGGATCTCGACCTCCACCTCGCCGGCAGTGCACTCGAGACGCCGTAGGATCTGATGCTCCGCCCACAGCTCCTGGTTCTTGTCCGACTCCGATGCCACGGGCATGAAGTCGACCAGGCGCAGCACGCCGCCGGCCGCCTCGAAGCGCATCTCGAGGAGATTCGTCCCGGGCAAGTACGCACGCGTCGGCAGGTAGCGGCCCGCCGGCCGCACGCTGAAGCGGCCACCCCGTGCGCGATCGAGCAGCGCCGCGAATAGGGCGCCGCTGTCGAACCGCGGACAGCAGAACCAGTCGATCGAGCCGTGACGCGAGACCAGCGCGGCGCAACGACAGTCGCCGATGATCGCGTAATCGTCGATCGGCGCAGGCCGTACGGCTGACCGGACGTTTGCGCTCCGATCGACGCTCGCCTCGGCTGTCATCCCGATTCTCCCGGGCTGTAGTGATGGATGTCCCGCGCGGCAGCGCCTGCAGCGCGGTCACGGGCTGCTGCCCGACGCCCTAATCGGCGGTCCCCAGAATAGGTTCCGACATGGATCGCAGCCACGGTTTGACAGGGCTGCGGGGCGCGGGCGAGATTCGCGGGCCGCTGCGGCGCAACCAACCCAGCCCAACGCGAGGGCCTCGTGAACCGTGCCGACCACGCCCAGCCGACGCTGGCGCGCGCGGTCTCCCGCTGGGAGATCGTCGGCCTCGCGATCAACGACGTCATCGGCAGCGGCGTCTATCTGCTGCCGGCGGCGGCGGCGGCACTGCTTGGTGCGGTGAGCGTCTGGGCGGTCATCCTGGCCGGCTTTGCCGTCGCGCTGCTGGTGCTGTGCTTCGCCGAAGCGTCGAGCTACTTCGACGAGCCGGGCGGCGGCTACCTGTACACGCGCGAGGCGTTCGGCCGCTTCGTCGGCTTCGAGGTCGGCTGGATGACCTGGCTCGCCCGCGTTGCCTCGATTGCCTCGCTGTCGAACGGTCTGGCGCTCGCGACCTCGTACCTATGGCCCGCCGCCGCCACCGATTTCTGGGCACGTGCACTCGTCATCACGCTGCCACTCGTCGTGCTCGCCTGGATCAACGTGCGCGGCGTCAAAGCCGGTGCGCGGGCGGCCGTCGTGCTGGTGATCGCGAAGACGCTGCCGCTGCTGATCTTCATCGCCGTCGGCATCTTCTTCGTCGATTGGGCCCGGGCCACGGCGTTTCAGATGCCACCGCCGGGCGTGCTCGGCGAAGCGACACTGCTGCTGCTCTTCGCGTATGCCGGCTTCGAGAACACGCCGGCCGCGGCCGGCGAGTACAAGAACCCGCGGCGCGACGTCCCCTTCGCGCTGCTCACCATGATCCTGGTCATCACCGCCATTTACACAGCGGTGCAGATCGTGGCGCTCGGCACGCTGCCGGGACTCGCGGCCGCCAGCTCGCCACTGGCCGAGGCCGCGGCGCTCTTCATGGGCGGACTGGGTGCACTGCTGATGACCGTGGGCGCGATGATCTCGATCGTAGGCAATGTCGGCAACACGACACTGATCGGTCCGCGCTACCTGTTCGCGCTCGCCGAGGATGGCTACGGGCCGGGCACGCTCGCGCGCGTGCACCCACGCTATCGCACGCCGGCCAACGCGATCATCGTGCAGACCGTGGCGGCCATTGCGCTCGCGCTTTCCGGCTCCTTCGTGCAGCTGGCGATGCTGTCGGTGATCGCACGCCTGGCCACGTACATCGGCACGGCCGCTGCCGTGCCCGTCCTGCGTAAGCGCTTCGGTGATCACCCCGCCGCCGTGCGCCTTCCGGGCGGGCCCGCGATCCCGATCGCGGCGCTCCTGCTGACGCTCATCTTCCTGGCCAGCACGACGCGCGGCAACCTGCTCGCGGGCGCGATCGGCCTGGCCGCCGGCGCCGTCATCTACCAGTTCCGCAAGCCGCCGCGCCCGCGCGCCGTGGTCCCGGCATGATGCGGGTCCGGCCGTGTCGGCACGCAGTGCGGCTGCTGCTCGTGCTCTCGTCCGCGGCGCCCAGCGGCAAAGCCGCGCTCGCGCAGGGCGGCACCGACATCCTGCTCGCGCCGCTGCGCGGCACGGGCGACGCCCTGAGCATCGGCGACCCCGTCAACCTGACCCGCCGCGTCGGCTACGACAATCAGCCGTCGTTCACGCCCGCGAGCGACGCGCTGCTGTACACGACGATCGACGACGCGGGCCAGGCGGACATTCGCATCATCCGCAACGTGGAATCAATGCCGGCTGGGGCTGGGGCTGGGGCTGGGGAATGGCTGATCCGCACGTCACCGGAGAGCGAGTACTCGGCCACGGTCATGCCGAACGGACGGATCGCCGTGGTGCGCGTGGAGGCGGACTCGACGCAGCGGCTGTGGAGTTTCACGCGAGAGGGTGGTGAGCCGCGGCTCGTCTTCGACGAGCTCCAGCCGGTCGGCTACTTCGCGTGGGCGGACTCGACCATGGCGGCGCTGTTCATCCTGGGCGAGCCGCCGACGCTGCAGCTGGCGGACACGCGCAGCGGCGCCGCTCGGGTCGTCGCCGCCGCGATCGGCCGCTCGCTCCAGAAGATCCCGGCACGACGCGCGATCTCCTTCATCCAGCACGTGCCGGAGCTCGGGTCGTGGGTCGTCGAGCTCGACGTCGCGACCGGCGCGCTGCGGCGGCTGGTGCGGACGCTCGATGGCGCCGAGGACCACACCTGGACGCCCGACGGCACGCTGCTGATGGGTCGCGGCTCACGACTGTTCGCCTGGGATCCGCGCGCCGGCTCGCCGCTCGGCGACGACGCGACGGCGTGGCGCGAGCTGGCGGACCTGGCGGACGCGGGCGTGGTCGGCATCACGCGCCTCGCCGTCAGCCCGGACGGCCGCTGGCTGGCGCTCGTCGCCGAGGACCAGGACTCGGCGACCAGAGACGACTAGCGACCGGGACCAAGGAGGGAGGTCTCATGCCTACAGAGCTCGATCGACGGGCGTTCGTTGCATACTTCTCCGCCGCCGGACTCGGCGGCACGCTGCTGCCGGGTGTGCTGTGGGCGCAGGCGCAGCAGGACCGCGTGACGAAGGAGATGATCATCGCGGCCGAGCGAATCGCGGGCCTCGAGTTCACCGACGAGGAACGCGAGGCGATGCTGCGCGGGCTGAACCGGAATCTGACCGCCTGGGAGGACCTGCGCCGCGTCTCACTGGACAATGCGGTGCCGCCGGCGGCGCAGTTCGATCCCGTTCTGCCCGGCATGGAGTTGCCGCGCGCGTACCAGCCGTTGCGCATGTCCGCGCCGGCGCCGGTACAGCGGCCGGCCGAGCTCGAGCAGGTCGCGTTCTGGCCGGTCACGCGCCTGGCCGAGCTGATCCGGACCCGGCAGGTCACGCCGTCGGAGCTGACGTCGATGTACCTGGAGCGACTGCGGCGCCATGGTCCACGGCTCGAGGCGGTCATCTCGCTCACCGAGGAGCGCGCCCTGCGGCAGGCGGCACAGGCGGATGCGGAGATCGCGAACGGCCGCTACCGCGGTCCGCTGCACGGCATCCCGTGGGGGGCGAAAGACCTGCTCGCGACGGCCGACTACCGCACGACCTGGGGCGCGAAGCCGTACGAGGAGCAGGTGATCGATGCGGATGCGACGGTGGTGCGGCGGCTCGACGACGCCGGCGCCATCCTGGTCGCCAAGCTGACGCTGGGCGCGCTCGCGCAGGGCGATGTCTGGTACGGCGGCAAGACGCGCAACCCGTGGAACCTCGAGCAGGGCTCCAGCGGCTCGTCCGCCGGATCCGCGGCTGCGACCGTTGCCGGGTTGGTCGGCTTCGCGATCGGCACGGAGACACTCGGCTCGATCGTGTCGCCGTCCACGCGGACCGGCGCAACCGGATTGCGGCCCACCTTCGGCCGTGTGCCGCGCACCGGCGCGATGGCGCTGGTCTGGAGCATGGACAAGATCGGCCCCATCTGCCGCAGTGTGGAGGACTGCGCGCTGGTGCTGCACGCGATCCACGGCCCCGACGACGTGGACCCGACCGTGCGCGACTTGCCGTTCAACTGGGATGCGACGCTGCCAGCACGCGACCTGCGCGTCGGCTACCTGCGCGGCGCATTCGAGGCGACACGCGAAGACGAGCCGGCATGGCAACGTTTCGACGAGGCTGCGCTCGAGACGCTGCGCGGCGTCCTCGGCCGCGAACCGCTGACCGTGGAGCTGCCCGACCAGTTCCCGCTCGGCTCGCTGCGCTCGGCCATTCTCGGCGCGGAATCCGCCGCCGCCTTCGACGAGCTCACACGCAGCACGCGCGATGACCTGATCGAGAACAGCTCCTGGCCCGATTACTTCCGCACTGCGCGGCTGATCCCGGCGGTCGAGTACATCAATGCGAATCGCGTACGCACGCTCGCCATGGAAGCCACACACCGCGCGCTGCAGCACATCGATGTCTTCATCACGCCGTCGTACGGCGGCGACGTCCTGCTGCTGACGAACCTGACGGGACACCCCTCCATCACCCTACCGAACGGCTTTCGCGAGGATGGCACGCCGTCCAGCATCTCGTTCGTCGGCCAGCTCTACCGCGAGGGCGAGTTGCTGGCCGTAGCCAAGGCGTGGCAGGACGCGACCGACTGGCACACCCGAACTCCACCGCTGTTCACCTGAGCGACCGGACCGGGATGGGGAGTCGGAACGGTATTGCCTTCAGGGATGAGTGCGTCGGTCCCGAGCCCGCTCCCCTGTGATGCAGTACAAATGGAAGGTCCTCGTCGCCGTCTTGTTCGGCGTGTTCATGGTCGTGCTGGACACGACCGTCGTGAACGTCGCGTTTCAGACCCTGCGCCGCGAGTTCGGCGCGCCGCTCGAGCAGTCCCAGTGGATCATCAGCATCTACGTCCTGTCGCTCGGCATCGCGATGCCGGTGGCCGGGTTTCTGGCCGACCGCTACGGCATCAAGCGCATGTATGTCGGCGGCCTTGCCGGATTCGGCGCCGGATCGTTGCTCTGCGCGCTCGCGCCCTCGCTCGAAACGCTGATCGCCGCACGTGCGCTCCAGGGCCTCGGTGGCGGCATCGCCGTGCCGCTCGGCACCGCGCTCCTGTTCCGCGCGTTTCCACCGTACGAGCAGGGCCTGGCGCTCGGCATCTTCGGCATCGCGCTCGTCGTCGCGCCCGCCAGCGGCCCGGTCCTCGGCGGCTGGCTCGTCGATCTCGACGCGTGGCGCCTGATCTTCCTGATCAACGTGCCGATCGCGGCCGCTGGCGTGGTACTCGGCTTCCGCTTCCTGCGCGAGAGCATGCACGACCAGCGTCCGCGCTGGGACGTGCCGGGGCTGATTACCGCGGTGGCCGGGTTCGGCGCCCTGCTGTACGCGGCGTCGCGCGCCGCACAGGGCGGCTGGCTGACAGCGCCGGTGTTCGGCTGGTTCGCGCTCGGCACGGCAGCACTGACCGTCTTTGCGGTCGTCGAGCTGCAGTACGCCGCCACGCCTCTGCTCGACCTGCGGCTGTTCGGCCGCCGCGTCTTCCTGATCGCGACCGTGCTCGGCTACATCGCTATCGTGGCACTCTTCGGCGCCGAGTTCCTGCTGCCCATCTACCTCCAGGCGCTGCGCGGCGAGACGGCGCTCCGCACCGGCATCATTCTGCTGCCCATGGCCATCACCGCCGGTATCACGATGCCGCTCGCCGGCCGCGCGTACGATCGCATCGGCCCACGCGCGATCATGCTGATCGGCTTCGCCGCCCTGGCCTACAACACCTGGCAGTTCTCCGAGCTCGACGCCTTCACCCCGATCTCCTGGATCGTCTTGCTGCTCACCGTGCGCGGCTTCGCTCTCGGCATGATCACGCAGACGACTCTGGTCAGTGCGCTCTCCGTGGTCGAGCCACATGCGCTGCCCCGCGCATCGTCACTCGTCAATTCAACGCGCATGGTCGTACAGGCGGTCGGCGTCGCAGCCCTCGCCAGTATTGTCGCGGCGACGGTTTCGACCCATACCGCCGCGCTGCAGCGCGACATCCGGCCTGGCATCGCGCATGCCGTGCAGACCGGGTTGTGCCAGCCGGCGCCGGTTTCCGCCGATGTCGCCGCTGGCTCGTCAGCCGCGCAAGTGCCAGCGCCCGAGAGCGACCGCGAGCGCGCCTGCGCCGAAAGCCTGCTCGGCTTCCGCCGCGCCTATCGCGTCACCTTCTGGCTCTCCCTGCTCGCCGCCGGCCTCGCGCTGCTGCTCCCCGGCTGGCCGGCAAGCTGGACCGGGCGGCGAGCGGCGCCCCGCCGCGAGGAGGCCGTCGGCGTGCCGCTGTAACGACGCTCGACCTCAGACCTCCCGCCGCCGGACACCCGGCGCTCGCGCCGGCAGTCCACCCGCCTGGCCGCCAAGCGCCGACTGCAACAGCGTCACCGCACGCTCGAGCAGCGCCCGCTCCGAACGGTCGAACGGCTCGAGCAATTGCCGCAGCGCGCGGACTCGCCGCGCACGGCCGCGCCGCATCAGCCTTCGCCCGGCCGCCGTCGCTTCCAGGATCACCGCCCGGCGATCACCCCGGTCGCGCCGCCGCCGGATCAGCCCGTCCGCCTCCAGCGCCGACACCAGCGCACTCATGGTCGGCGCGCTCACCTGCTCCGCCGCGGCCAGCTCTCCCACCTGACAGGGACCGCCGAAAACCAGCACTGACAGCGCCGACAGCCGCGCCGGTGTGAGCCCGCTCGCTCGATCCTCAGCCCGTACCCGCCGCAGAAGCTGGATCGCCGCGCTATGCAGCTGGTCCGCCAGCACATCGAGCCGCGCGTCGCGCCTCACGTCACGGATCGCTCTTCCATCAGCGCGAGCAGGTTGCCCTCGCTGTCCCGCAGAAAGCTCATCCACAGCTCCTGCTGCGCAGTACGATGAATCACATGCGGCTCATCGATGAACTCCGCACCACGCCGTGTGAGCTCGGCACGCAGCCCGTCGATGTCCTCCGCACGGTAATACACGACCGATGCCGGATGGTCGAACTCCGCTCGCTCGGCCCGGCCCAACATCAGCCGCACCCCGCCACAGTCGAAGAACGCCAGGCCAGGCGCGTCGAACAGGTGCCGCATCCCCAGCACCTCCCGGTAAAAGTGCGTCGCCCGGGCCACATCCTCGACATTGATCGCGATCTGCCCGATCCGGCTCAGCCCACCCCTCTCCAGCGTGCCGCCGCCGGCCGCCGCCGGCTGTCCACCCGTCCCGCTCATCCGGCCTCCATTGATTAGGGAGCCTAACTAATTGCGCGACGGTCACGAGCGCGCAAGGTTGTGGCTTCGGCGGCGACCTCGGAACGGAAGTTGCCCGGCGGCTGGATTCACGGCAGGCGGAGAACGCATTGCTGATGACGGTGGCATACGCGGCCGGAGGCGGGGGATGAAGCGCAACGACGGCAGAGCGGACCTGTCCGGCAAGGTAGTGGTCATCACGGGTGCGAGCGGCGGTGTCGGCCGGGCGGCGGTGCGGGCGTTCGCGGCGCGCGGGGCGAAGCTGGCGCTGCTCGCGCGGGGCGCTGACGGTCTGGAGGCGGCGCGAGAGGAGGCCGGCGTGCTCGGTGGCGAGGCGATCGCGCTACGCATGGACGTCGCCGACGCCGAACAGATGCACGCGGCGGCCGGCGAGGCGGAGGAGCGTCTGGGGCCGATCGACATCTGGGTGAATAACGCGATGACAACGATCTTCGCGCCGCTCCATGCGATTACGCCGGCGGAGTTCAGGCGGGCCACGGAAGTGACGTACCTGGGGACGGTGTGGGGCACCATGGCGGCGCTGGCGCGGATGCGGCGTCGCAACCGGGGCGTGATCGTGCAGGTGGGATCGGCACTGGCGTACCGGGCAATTCCGCTGCAGTCGCCATACTGCGGCGCGAAGCACGCGGTGCGCGGCTTCACGGACGCGGTGCGCTCGGAGCTGATTCATGATGGCAGCGAGATCCACCTGACGATGGTGCAGCTTCCGGCACTCAATACGCCGCAGTTCGATTGGTGCGAGACGCGGCTACCGAACCAGCCGCAGCCTGTGCCGCCGATCTTTCAACCGGAGGTGGCGGCGGAAGCGATCGTGTTCGCGGCGACGCATCGCCGGCGAGAGATCGCGGTGGGCCTGCCGACGGTCAAGACGATCTGGGGCCAGAAGTTCCTGCCGGGGTTCCTCGACCGCTACCTGGCGGGGGTGGCGTGGGACGGTCAGATGACCGACGAGCCGATCGACCCGGAGCGGCCGAGCAACCTGTGGGCGCCGGTTGCTGGCG
The DNA here is from genome assembly GCA_050732635.1 of Longimicrobiales bacterium. Lineage (GTDB taxonomy): Bacteria > Gemmatimonadota > Gemmatimonadetes > Longimicrobiales > RSA9 > JBOHRE01. Next base: position 22,565 of record JBOHRE010000056.1, read on the forward strand.
ACCACGGCGCGCACGGCCGCTTCGACGCCCGTGCGCGGGAGGCCGCGCCGCAGCTGTGGGCCAACATGCACCGGGGTTGGCTGTTCGCCGGCGCGGGCGCGCTGGCCGGCGCAGCGC
>JBOHRE010000057.1:0-22545 GCA_050732635.1 Longimicrobiales bacterium
CCGCTTGTTCGATTTCATTGAGGTGTGGTATAACCGACAGAGGCGGCACTCCGCACTCGGCCACCTGAGTCCGGTCGAATACGAGAACCGCCTCTGAACAGGTGTCCACGAAAGCGGGGCAAGATCATTGGTTCGTCGTCTGCTGCGGCATGCCAGCGAATTCTCTGCGTTCTTCGCGCACTCTGCGGTAAGATTGAATTGACAGTGGCGAGCGCCGGCCGGCATCTTACGGCATGACGGCACTGTCGACGAACGGTCTGCTCGTCGAGTTCCGCGCGGGGAAGCGCCTGGCGCTCTCGCGCGCCATCTCGCTGGTCGAGAACGCCGGACCGGGCTTTGACGCGCTGCTCTCCGAGCTGCACGCCTCGACCGGCCGCGCGCACCGAATCGGCGTCACCGGGCCGCCCGGTGCCGGCAAGTCGTCGCTCGCGGCCGCGCTGGTGCAACGCTACCGCGCGCGCGGCGAGACCGTGGGTATCGTCGCCGTCGACCCGAGCTCGCCCTTCACTGGCGGCGCGCTACTCGGCGACCGCATTCGCATGAACGAGCTGGCCACCGATCCCGGCGTCTTCATCCGTTCGATGGCCAGCCGCGGCTCGCTCGGCGGTCTCGCGCTCGCCACCAAAGAGGTCGCCGATGTGCTCGACGCGTTCGGCTTCGACCGCGTGCTGCTGGAGACCGTCGGCGTCGGCCAGACCGAGCTCGACGTAGCCAGTGCCGCAGATACCACCATCGTCGTGCTCACACCGGAGTCGGGTGACGCGGTCCAGGCGATGAAGGCCGGCTTGATGGAGATCTCCGATGTCTTCGTCGTCAACAAGTCCGATCGTCCCGGCGCCGAACGACTCGCGCGCGAGATCGAGCAGATGCTCGGCCTGCGCGCCGGCCGCGCCTACCCTGGGGTGCCGAGAGCTGGGGCTGGGGCTGAGGCTGAGGCTGAGGCTGGGGCTGGGCGGTCGCCGCCGACAGGCGCTCCCCAGCCCCAGCCCAAGCCCCAGCCCCGGGTAGCGGGGCAGGGCGGGGCATCGGACATCCCCGTCATCCGCACCAGTGCCGAATCCGGCGACGGCATTGACGCACTGATCGACGCGCTTGATCACCATCGAGGCTGGCTGCAAGCGACCGGCGAACTGACGCGGCGGCGTCGCCAGCGCCACGCCGAGCGCGTGCGCCAGGCCGTCGACCGTCAGATCCGCGAGCGCACCTGGCAGGACGGTCGCGAGATCCTGGAAGACGCGCTGCCGGCACTGGCCTCGGGCGCGGAAACACCGTACCAGGTGGCGGCGCGAATCGTGCGCGCCCTGCTGGGGTAATGGCTACAGCAGTTTCCGCGCGCCCGCGTGGGCTCTGCGGCGTCCTACACGGCCGCTTGCGGGACGCGGCTCACACGGGACCGAGCGACCGGCTGTTCAGCGGACCACCGAGAACCGGCAACGGGCAACGGACATGGGCGTGATCGAGCGCGAAGTACCGCGGCCGGAATTGGAAGCGCGATTGCGCGAGCGCGAGCGCGAGCTGGCGGTACTGCGCGCACAGCTGGCCGAGTGGCAGGCGAAGTTCGTGGCGGTGCCGAAGCGGGCGGCGGAGTTCGCCACGATATCGGGCGAACCCGTGGATGCGCTGTACACGCCGCTGCACTGGAGCGGCTCCTACCTGGAGCAGCTGGGGCTTCCCGGCGAGTACCCGTTCACGCGCGGGCCGTATACGACGATGTACCGTACGCGGCTGTGGACGATGCGCCAGTTCGCCGGCTTCGGCACGTCGGTCGAGACGAACGCGCGTTACAAGTATCTGCTGGACCACGGGCAGACGGGGCTGAGCGTCGCCTTCGATTTTCCGACCCTGATGGGCTACGACTCGGACCATCCTCGGTCCTTGGGGGAAGTCGGCAAGTGCGGCGTCGCCATCTCGAGTCTGGCGGACATGGAAACGCTCTTCGCCGGCATACCGCTGGACGAGGTTTCCGTGTCCATGACGATCAACGGCCCGGCGATCATCCTGTTCTGCTTCTACGTGGTGACGGCGGAGAACCAGGGTGTGCCGCCGACCGTGCTGCGCGGGACGGTGCAGAACGACATCCTGAAGGAGTACATGGCGCAGCACGCCTGGGTGTACCCGCCCGAGCCCGCGTTGAAGCTGATCGTCGACATGTTCGAGTGGTGCTCAGAACATGCACCCAAGTACAACCCGATCTCCATCAGCGGCTACCATATCCGCGAGGCGGGCGCGACGGCGGGCCAGGAGCTGGCCTACACACTGCGCAACGGCTTCGAGTACGTCGAGCGGGGCATCGCGCGCGGCCTCGACGTCGACGATTTCGCGCCACGCCTCTCGTTCTTCTTCGATGTGCACAACGAGTTCTTCGAGGAAGTCGCGAAGTTCCGGGCGGCCCGTCGCATCTGGGCGAGGCGTATGCGCGAGGTCTACGGCGCGCGCAATCCGGAGTCGTGGCGGCTGCGTACGCACGCGCAGACCGCAGGCGTCACACTGGTTGCGCAGCAACCGGAGAACAACATCGTGCGCGTCGCCTATCAGGCAATGGCCGCCGTGCTCGGTGGCACGCAGTCGCTGCACACGAACTCGATGGACGAGACGCTAGCGCTGCCGACGGAGAAGTCCGTACGGGTCGCGCTGCGCACACAGCAGGTGCTGGCCGAGGAGACGGGCGTTGCGCACACGATCGACCCGCTCGCCGGCTCCTATTTCGTCGAGGCGTTGACGGATCGACTCGAGCGCGAGGCGGAGGACGTCTTCCGCGAGGTCGAGGAGATCGGCGGTGTGGTGGCCGGCATCGAAGGCGGTTACTTCCAGCGGCGGATCGCGGAGAGCGCCGCGCGGCAGCAGCGTGAGGTCGAGGACGGTCGGCGACTGCTGGTCGGTGTAAATGCGTACACCGGCGGCAACGACGAATCCGCGCTCGACATCCTGAAAATCGACGACACGTCCGAGGAGCAGCAGCGGCAGCGCCTGACCGCGTTGCGCGCGCGCAGAGATGCGGCCAGGGTCGATGCAGCGCTCGAGGCACTGCGTAGCGCGGCACGCGAGGATGCGAATGTCATCGAGCCGATGCTCGAATGTGTGCGCGCCTATGCGACGCTGTTCGAGATCCGGCACGCGCTGGAGGACGTCTATGGCGCATTCAAGGAGCCGGTCTTCTTCTGAGCTGGATCGCGGAACCTCGCCGATGACGGGCAGCTCGTGGTCATTTCCGCTGGCGCCCATGTCTCCTGCGGTTGACTCCACGCGGTAGGGCGATTGGAAGCGCACGTCCTGACAGCAGGCGAGATTCTCGTTCGCCTGGGCATCGTGATGCTGCTGGTCTTCGCCAACGGGTTCTTCGTCGCGTCGGAGTTCGCGTTGGTCGCGGCTCGGCGAACGCGCGTCGAGGCGCTGGCCCGGGAGGGTAGGCGAGCCGCCCGCATCGCGCTGTCGGCGATCGAGCGGCTCGATCACTATCTCTCCGCGACGCAGCTCGGGATCACGCTGGCATCGATCGGCCTCGGCTTCGTGGGCGAGGCGACCATGGCGGCGGTCTTCATCCAGGCGTTCGACGGCCTGCCCGAGCCGTTCAATGTACTGGCGGCCCACCTGGTGGCGATCACACTGGCGTACATCCTGATCACGGTCTTGCACATTGTGCTCGGTGAGCTGGCACCGAAGTCGCTGGCGATCCTGAAGCCGGAGGCGACGGCGATGTGGACGGCGCCGCCGCTGGTGGTTTTCACCAAGCTGCTGAATCCCTTCATCTGGCTACTGAACGGCGCGGCGAATCTGTTGCTGCGCAGCTTCGGCTTACAGCAACCGCATGAGGCGGAGCGCGTGCACCGGCCAGAAGAGATCGAGATGTTGCTGGCCCAGAGTCACGAGCACGGCTTTCTGGCGGACGAGCCGGTCGAGATGATCCGGGGCGTGTTCGATCTGTCGGAGACGACGGCCGGGGAGGTGATGACACCACGGACGGAGATCGTGGCGCTGCCCATCAACAGCAGTATGGACGTAGCCGCGGACCTGATCCTGCGCGTCGGCCACTCCCGTGTGCCGGTGTACGGCGAATCGCTCGACGACATCCGGGGTGTGGTCTTTGCCCGCGACGTGTGGCGTGCGCAGCTGCAGGGCGACCGGCGACTGGCCGACCTCGTGCGCGCCGTGCCGTTCGTGCCCGACAGCAAGAACATCGAGGACCTGCTGCGTGAGATGCAGGGGTCGCGCGTTCACATGGTCGTGGTCGTAGACGAGTTCGGTGGGACGGCCGGGCTGGTGACGATGGAGGACGTGGTCGAGGAGATCGTCGGTGAGATCCAGGACGAGGACGAGCCGGAGGAGGGGCCGGCGATTCGCGATCTGGAGGACGGCAAGGTCCGGCTGGATGGTTCCGTCTCGCTGACGGACCTGAACGAGCGCTACGAGCTGTCGCTGCCCGACACTGATTACACGACGGTGGGCGGCTACGTGATGGGTCGGTTGGGCCGAATCCCGGAAGTCGGTGAGACCGTCGAGTTCGACGGCGGCCGATTGGAGGTGCTGGAAATGGACGGACGCCGCCTCGAGACCGTGATGATGACCCTGAACCGCCTCGGGCTCGAGGAGGAGGAGGAGGAGGCCGGCGAGGAGGAGCTCGCCGGCGATCGGTGAAGACGCCCTCGACGCCGACCGGCTGGTGGAGCGCATACTTCGACGACGTCTACTTTCGGCTCCACGAGCCGCTGTTTCCCGAGGCGCGCAGCCGCGCAGAAGTCGCCGCCATCATCGAGCTGCTGGGTCTACCCGCCGGCAGCCGGATCCTCGACGCCCCCTGCGGCTGGGGACGCCACGCGCGCCTGCTCGCTACCGCCGGCTACGCGGTCTACGGCGCCGATTCATCGCTCGATCTGCTGCGCCACGCCGCAGCCGCCAATTCCGCGGCACGGCCGCGGCGTGCGCGAACCAGTACGAAACGAGCAGCCGAGGGAAGCCCCAGCCAACCGCAGTGGATCGCTGCCGATCTGCGGTACCTGCCGTTCCGCGCGCACACCTTCGATGCCGTGATCAATGTCTTCAGCAATCTCGGCCTGTTCCTCGATGATGCGCAGGATGTCGTCGCGCTGCGGGAGGCACGGCGTGTGCTCAGACCCGGCGGCATGCTGTTGCTCGAGACGATGCATCGCGATGACGTGATCGCCAGCTACGCGACGCGTGACCGCTGGCGTCTGCCCGATGGGACGGAAGTGCGCGTGCGACGTCGCTTCGATCCGGTCACCGGTATCAGCGAGGAGCGCCTGCGCTGGCGGCGAGGCGCCGAGCGAGGCGAGAAGCGGCACGCCCTGCGACTGCGAACCGCGACCGACATCGATCGACTGCTCTATGCAGCCGGCTTCGAGCGGGTCGACTACCATGGCGAATGGGATGCCTCGCCGCTGGCATACGACTCGCCGCGTCTGATCGCCCTGGCCCGCTGAACCTTTGGTGGCGCGCACCGCCGTCCCCCTGCGATCCGCCGTTGTCGTCCGGGCTGTGCTCATCACGCTGGGCCTCATGGCGCTCGCCTGGCTGCTCTGGACGGGTCGCCAGGTGCTGTTCGTTACAACTGGAAGGCAACCTGCTGATGCCGCTGGTCATGCGTGGCACCGTGCATCTGCCGCCTGCACTCACCGTCCTCTTTCAGTCGTTCATGGCTCTGATCTTCGGCTTCCTCGGACTGCTCGTCGCCGTGCCGCTGCTGGCCGCCGCCCTCGTCGCCGTGAAGTCGCTTTACGTCGAGCCGCTCGAGGCCTCGGACGGTTGAGTGGCGTGCTCGCGCACCAGCAGCACGGGGCAGGGCGCCTCGTGCACGAGTGAGCGGGCGACGCTGCCCAGCACGATCCGGCCAACGGCGCCTGCGCCGCGGTTGCCAGCCACGATCAGGTCCGTGCCCTGCTGCTCGGCCGCATGGCGGATGACGTGCGCCGGATCACCCCTGCCAATCAGGACCTCGACACTGGCGATCGGCAGCCCCGCAGCCGCGAGGCGTGCCTCCAGCCATTGCCGCGCCTGCGCCTCCTGCTTCCCCTCGAGCTCGCCAGCGTTGCGGCTGGACGAGAGCAGCGCCGCTACGCCGGTGTAGCGGTGCGGCAGCGCGTGAACCACGGCAGTGTGCACGGCGTCCTGAGCGAGCTCCGCAACCGCCCGCAGCACGGCGTCGGTCAGGTCGGACTGGTCGACGCTCGCCAGGATTCGCCGCGGCCGGCCTGCGACCCGACCGCGGACCACGAGCAGGGCGGCGCGGCAGTCGTGAAGCAGCCGCTCGGCCGTGCCCGTCAGGCTGGCCAGCTCCCGCGGCCGCGGTGCGCCGATGCAAACCAGGTCGACGGCGAACTCGGCCGCGGCCGCCGCGAGGCAGCTCGCCGGGGCGCCATCACGCACCAGCGCGCGCGTGCGCTCGGCGCCGAGCTCCTCGCGCAATCGCTCCAGCACCGGCTCCAGCTCGGCTCGAAGCGGGGCGCGGTCGCCGGACGCGCCGGCGCGGCTGCAGCCGACGAGCACAGTGGTGGCAGTGGCCGCGAACTGGCCGGCCGCCCAGCGCGCGGCCGCCAGCGAGGTCTCGGTCCGGCCCACACCGACCAGGATTTTATGGAACGCCATGCGTGCTCCCGACTCTGGTCTGCTCTCAGCCGATGCAAGACGTCATCCTGCGCCGTGGCTGCTGCGGCCGCATGGCTCCGACTCGGCAGCGCCGATACGCGGCTGCTCGCTCGTCCCGGCCGTCGCCGGACGCGCTCACCTCAGCGTGTACAGGTAGGCGGCGATGTCGCGCGCGTCCTGCTGGCTCACGCCGAGGCGTGGCATGGGCGTCAGTGAATCCAGCGCCTGCGGGTCGATGATCCACGCGACGAGCACCTCCGGCACATTCGGCAGCCCGTTGACGAAGCTGCGCTCCGCGAAGCGCGTCAGTGGCGGTGCCAGCGGACTGGTCGCGTCAGCGATGCCGGGAATCGTGTGGCAGGCGCCGCAATCGTAGTGTTCGACCGCGGCGCGCCCGCTCTGCGGGTCGCCATCGACGACGCGGATCGCCGGCGCCTCGACACTGCAAGCGAGGGTGAGCCCAATTCCCGCCCGGCAGCCACATGATGAGGCCGGCGAGCTGCTGATCGGCCAGCGGTGTCACGGCCGGCTCGACGCGTACATCAAGCCGGGCTGATCAGCGGAAGCCCGCTCGCTTCATCCTGCTCGCGGCGCAGCTCCTCCATATACACGGTCACGAAGAGCTCCAGCGTTGGACGCACGCTCGCGTCGTGCAGGTGGCCGGCGATCGCGCTGCCATCGCGCCGGCCGAGCACGCAATGCGCGTGCACCTTCGGCTCGCCATCCAGCCGCGCGATGTTGCCGACCAGGGAAACGACTTCCACCTGCTCCTCCACGGGCAGCGGCTCGTAACGTCGTGTGCGCGGCTCGAAGTATGCCAGCTCGGCTCGCTCGAGAGCGCCCAGCCCGAAAAAGCTGGCGGCCGGCGCCGCGGTCGCGCGCGCAAAACGCAGCAACGTCTCCTCGAAGCGGTCGCCTGTCTCGAGCACGAGCGCATACGTGCTCGACGCATCCGCCTGTTCCACACGCTGCCACCGCATCAGCTCGAGCTCTCTCTCGCGCCCTGCCGGCCGCTGGCCGCAGCAGGGTAGCGCGCCTCGGTCTGCCGCTCCACGGCCGAACGCAGGATCTGGCTCAGGTGCAGCGCCGATCGGCCGGTCGACTGCGCGATCTGCTGGCGACAACTGAAGCCATCCGTCACGATCAATGCATCCGATCCGAGCTCGCGCACGGCCGGCAGCAGTACGCGCTCGCCGCACGCCTGCGCGACTTCATACTTCTCCGCCTCGAAGCCGAATGCGCCGGCCATGCCACAGCAGCCCGTATCCGGCTCCCGCAGACGAGGCGCCAACGCTCGCAGCAGCTCGCGGTCCGGCTGCATACCGATCACCGACTTGTGGTGGCAGTGGCCGTGGAACAGGACCTCCTGCTCCAGCGGGCGAAGATCGAGTCGTCCGCGCCTCGCGCCCAGGAACTCACCAAGCGTCTTCGTCTGCGCCGCCAGCCGCTTCGCATCGCGCTCGTGGGCCAGCAGGTTCGGCAGCTCGTCGCGGAACACCGAAGCGCAGCTGGGCTCCAGCACGACGATCGGTGTGCCCAGCTCCAGCTCATCGCGTAGCGTCTCGAGCACGCGCTCGAGCTGTCGCCGCGCGAGGTCGAGCATCCCCCAGTCATAGAGTGGGCGGCCGCAGCAGAGCGATGCCTCCGGTACCACGACGTCGCAGCCGCAGGCCTCGAGCAGCTCCGCGGCCGCCATGCCGATGTCGGGCTCGAAGTGATTCGTGAACGTGTCCGCCCAGAGCACCACGCGCTCGCGCTGTTCGAGCGACTGGCGCGGCTGCTCGCGCCTGCGCTGCTCGGCGTACAGCGAACGGAACGTGCGACGTGCGAAGCGCGGCATCGACCGCTGCGTCGCAATGCCTGCCGAGCGTTTCAGGAGCTGGGACAGTCCAGGCGCGTGCATGACCGCATTGATGAGACCGGGCGCATGCGCGGCCAGCCGGGCCCACCAGTAGATGAGGCCCATGGTGTACGCGGCCCGGGGGCGCAAACGGCTGGCATAGTAGTGGGACAGGAACTCCGCCTTGTACGTCGCGACGTCGACGCTCACCGGACACTCGCCCTTGCAGCCCTTGCAGGACAGGCACAGATCCAGTGCCTCCTTCACCGCCTCACTGCGCCAGCCATCCTGGATCACCTCGCCGCGCATCATCTCGAACAGCAGGTGCGCTCGCCCGCGAGTCGAGTGCTTCTCCTCGCGCGTGACCTGATAGCTCGGGCACATGGTGCCGGTCTCCGTCCTTCGGCACTGGCCGACGCCGACGCAGCGCAAGGTGGCGCGGGCGAAGTCGCCCCCGTCACCCGGGTACTGGAAATGGGTCTGCACGCGAGCCGGACGGTGCGACGTGCCTAGCCGAAGATTCTCGGCCGGGTCGTATGCATCGACGACCTTGCCAGGGTTCATCCGACCGGCAGGATCGAAGATCCGCTTGAACCGCCGGAACACATCGACCAGGTCGGAGCCGAACATCAGCGGCAGCAGCGCCGCACGAGCCTGGCCGTCGCCGTGCTCGCCGGACAGCGAGCCGCCGTAGCGGACCACCAGTGTCGCGGCATCATCGAGGAACGCGCGATAGCGCTCGATCCCGCTGCTGGTCTCGAGGTCGAAATCGGTACGGGTGTGCACGCAGCCATCACCGAAGTGGCCGTAGAACGCACCATCGTAACCGTAGTCATCGAGCAGCGCGCGGAACTCCCGCAGGTATGCGCCCAGCCTCGCCGGCGGCACGGCCGCGTCCTCCCAGCCCTCCCATGTGCTCTTCATGCCCGGCACGAAGGCAGTCGCGCCCAGACCCGATTCGCGGATCGTCCAGATGCGCGCTGCGTCGCCCGCATCACTGATCAGGCGTGCGTCGATGGCGCCACCGTTGCCGTTCGTGAGCTCGCGTGCGGCGCGTTCCGCTGCACTCGCGGCAGCCGCGGGTGTGCTGCCCGCCAGCTCGACGAGCAGCCAGCCGCGGCCGTCGGGCAGCAACTCCAGGTCTGAGACGTGCAGCCCCTTGCGTCGCATGTACTCGATGAGCCGATGATCCATGCCGTCGAGCCCGATCGGCTCCTGCGCCAGGACCTCGGGCACGTGATCGGCGGCGGCGTACACGTCCTCGTAGCCGAGCACGAGCAGTACGCGGGCGGCGGGATCCGGCCTCAGCTTCACCTCCGCCTCGAGCACCAGCGCGCACGTGCTCTCCGTGCCGACCAGCGCACGCGCCACATGAAAGCCGCGCTCCGGCAACAGCTCCTCCAGATTGTAGCCGGATACGCGCCGCGGGATCGACGGGTACCGCTCGCGGACCAGGTCGGCATGTGCATCGCGCAGCCCGCGCAGCGCGGCATAGATCTCGCCCCGTCTGCCGCCGGCAGCGACGATCCGCTGAAGCTCCGATTCCGCCGTCGCGCCGACCTGCATCTCCGTGCCATCGTAGAGCAGCACGCGTAGCGTTTCGACGTTCTCCTGCGTCTTACCGGCTACGATCGAGTGCACGCCGCACGAGTTGTTGCCGATCATGCCGCCGATCGTGCACCAGCCATGCGTGGCCGGGTCCGGCCAGAACGTGAGCCCGTGCTCCTTCGCGCGCCGTCGCAGCGCGTCGTGCACGACGCCAGGCTCGACGCGTGCGACCTGCCGCTCGACATCGATGTCGAGCACGCGATTCACGTACTTCGCGAAGTCGAGTACGACCGCGTGGTTGCAGCACTGTCCGGCCAGGCTGGTCGCGCCGCCACGACCCAGGACCGGCGCATCGAAGACGCGGCAGACGTCCATCGCAGCCGCCGCATCGGCCGTATCGCGGGGTACGACCACGCCGATCGGCGTCTGCCGGAAATTCGATGCATCGGTCGCGTACAGCGCCAGGCTGCCATCATCGAAGCGCACCTCACCGTCGACGGCGCGACGCAGCGCGTCCTCGAGCTCGCGGCTCGGCTGCTTCGATGCTCCCGAACGTTGCACACGGAGCTGCGCCAGTCGCGTCACGGCGGCCTTTACACCCGGTACCGCTCGATGTCCGCGCGCTTCAGCGCGACGCCCAGACCTGGCGCGTCCCGGCGCGGCCGCAGCACGCCATCCTCCGGTACGGGCACGCCGTCGAAGAAGCGGCGCTCGATACGCGCGTGATCCTCGAAGTACTCCAGGTGAAGCACACGCGGCGCGGCGTAGCACACCGGCAGATGCAGCAGCGGTGCGGTATGCGCCGAGAGCGGGATCTCGTGCGCTGCGCAGAGCGCCGCCGCCTCAAGGAAGCCGGTGTAGCCGGCGCAGCGCGTGGCGTCCGCCTGCAGTACATCCACCGCCCCCGCCTCGAGCATGCGCCGGAAATAGGCGACGTCGTAGCCGTACTCGCCGGCGGCAATGGCCATTCCGGCCGGCACCCGATCGCGCAGCAGCCGCAGCCCTTCCAGATCATTCGACGACACGGGTTCCTCGAACCAGGTGACATCGAGCTCTGCGCTCGCCTGCCGTTCCGCGAACCCCAGTGCCTGCTTGCGCGTGAATGCGCCATTCGCGTCGACGAACAGCTCGACGTCGGGACCGATCGCGTCGCGCACCGCATGGACCCGGCTCAGGTCGCGTTCCGGTGTTCTGCCGATCTTCATCTTCACGCGCCGCATTCCCGCGGCAGCCCAGCCACCCAACTGTTCACGAAGCTCGGCCTCCGTACTCGATGTGAAGCCGCCGCTGCCGTACACCTCGACCTGCTGTCGCCGCGCTCCGAACAGCGTCACGAGGGGCACGCCCAGCAGGCGCGCCTTCAGATCCCACAACGCCGTGTCCACGGCCGCAATCGCAGTGGCGGCGAGCCCACCCTGGCCGATATTGCGCACGGCGTTGCGCATCGCGTCCCAGGCCGCGCCGATGTCCAGCGCGTCCATGCCACGGATCGTCGGATCGAGCACGTCGCGCACCAGCAGACCGGCCGCGGCATGCGTGTAGCTGTAGCCGAGACCGACCTGGGCGCCGGCATGCGCATGCACGACCAGCAGCGTCGTCGAGTTCCAGCACAGCGTCCCGTCCGATTCCGGCGTCTCGGTCGGAATCTGATAGCTGTCCGCATCGAGCGCCTGCAGCGGCGCCTGCGGCCGCCGGCCCGAATCGGCCTCCTCGCCTAGCGCCGCACGGCTGCGGCCATGTGCTTCACCGAGTGCTTGATCACGTCCCACCGGTGCGGGTCTCCTTTGAGCATCGACTTCACGTACTGCTGCGCCTGCTCACGCGTGATATGCGGCGGCAGCGGTGGCACGCTCGGATCCGTGACGAAATCGAGTACCGCAGGACGGCCCGCATTCAGTGCCTTCTCCCAGGCCGATCCGATCTGCTCGGGATCCTCGACCCGCTCGCCGTACAGCCCGAGCAACTCGGCGTACCGCGCGAAATCGAGCGACGGTACGTCCTGCGACGCCGTGTACTCCGGATCCCCAGCGAGGGCGCGCTGTTCCCACGTGACCTGGTTGAGGTCGCAGTTGCTGAGCACGCCGATCACCAGCCGCGGATCCTGCCACTGCTTCCAGTACTTGCCGATCGTGATCAGCCCGTTCATGCCATTCATCTGCATTGCGCCGTCACCCACCAACGCAATCGCGGGCCGCTCCGGATGGCAGAACTTGGCCGCAATCACGTACGGCACGGCCGGCCCCATGGTGGCGAGGTTGCCCGAGAGCGAGGCCATCATCGTGCGCTTCATGCGGAGGTTGCGTGCCCACCAGTTCGCCGCCGAGCCCGAATCCGCCGTGACCACGCAGTTGGCAGGCAGCCGGTGTGACAGCTCGTGGAAGACGCGCTGCGGATTGATGGGATCGGCATCCAGCAGCGCGCGCTCCTCCAGCAGCTCGTGCCAGTCGCGCACCTCGGCCTCGATCTTCTGGCGCCATGCGCGATCCTGTTTGCGCTCGAGCAATGGGATCAGCTCGCGCAGCGTGTCGCGGCTGTCGCCGACCAGGCCCACCTCCATGGGGTAACGGATCGACAGCATCTTCGCTTCGATGTCGATCTGTACACCCCGCGCCTCACCCTCCTTCGGCAGGAACTCCGAGTACGGAAAGCTGCTGCCGATCATGAGCAGCGTGTCGCACCCGGTCATGAGCGTATGGCTCGGCTTGCTGCCGAGCAGGCCGATCGGACCGGTCACGTACGTCAGGTCGTCGTCCAGACACGCACGCCCGAGCAGCGCCTTGGCCACACCCGCGCCCAGCAGATCGGCGACCTGCATCACCTCGTCCTGCGCGCCCAGCGCGCCGGCGCCGACCAGGATCGCCACCTTCTCGCCCGCGTTGAGCACCGCTGCCGCCCGCCGCAGATCCGCTTCGCGTGGCACCACCCGAGGCGCGCTGTAGCCGATGCCCGAATGCACTGTGCCGTGCTCGCGAGCGGGCCGCGGCTCCGCTTCCAGCTCCTGCACATCGTTGGGCACGATGATGCAGGTCACCACACGCTCCGCTTTCGCGATCCGGTACGCGCGGTCCACCAGGTGCCGCATCTGCGCCGGATGCGTGCACATGTGGACGTACTCGTTGGCGACGTCCTTGAAGAGCGAGATCAGATCGACTTCCTGCTGGTAATCGCCGCCGAGCGAACGCGAGTCCTGCTGACCGACAATGGCAACCACGCCCTGATGATCCATCTTCGCGTCGTACAAACCGTTCAGGAGGTGGATCGCACCCGGCCCCGACGTGGCCAGACAGACGCCCGGTTCACCCGTCCACTTGCTGTGCGCGCAGGCCATGAACGCGGACAGCTCCTCGTGGCGCGACTGCACGAATTCGATGGCGTAATCCGTGCCCTCCGCGCGCTGCAGCGACCCCATGATGCCATTGATCCCATCGCCGGGATACCCGTAGATCCGTTCGACGCCCCAATCCGAAAGGCGCTTGATGAGGAAGTCCGCTACTGTGTCGGCCATGTTCGATCCTCCTGTGAGCCCCATTGGCTGTAACGCGTCACGGCGCAAGAACCGTGCGGTCCAGGGGGCCACCGCAGAGGCCGCGGCGGACGCAGAGACTGTAATCCGCAGGAGGCTCGGAGGTCAGCCCCCATTCCGGAGGTCGCCGGCGAGGCAAACTACGTTTCTTGTAGTCTTTCTCTGCGCCCTCCGCGCCCTCTGCGGTTTGATGAGGATCGGGAGTGGGATAGGACGTACCGGAATCGGGATCGGCAGCGGGATCGCTTGCCGCACTTCCGCGCCCCGCCTTAGCTTGCGGAATCGCACCATCAACCATCAACGGCGCCGCGCACGCTGTCATGCCGGAACGCAAAATCAGGGTACTGGTCGGTAAGCCCGGACTGGACGGTCACGACCGCGGTGCGAAGGTGATCGCGAGCTCGTTTCGTGACGCCGGCTTCGAGGTGATCTATACCGGCCTGCATCAGACGCCGGAGATGATCGTCAGCGCGGCCGTCCAGGAGGACGTCGATGTCATCGCGCTCTCCATCCTGTCGGGCGCGCACATGACGTTGTTCCGGCGAGTGCTCGAGTTGCTGCGTGAGGAGGGCGCCGATCATATCCTGATCACGGGTGGCGGCATCATCCCGGACGAGGACATACGCCAGCTCCAGCAGCTGGGCGTCGGCCGTCTGTTCGGACCCGGCACCGCGACGAGCGAGCCGATCGCCTACATCCGCGAGTGGTACGCCAGCCACGGTCGGGACCGCGAAGCCGTGGGGGCCGCACCGTGAGATCGACCGGCGACTCGACGCGAGCGGCAGCGGGCGCCCGTCGTCGCTCGAGGTCGACGGGCGCACGCTCAGCCGGCCGGACGGCGCAGCTGACCCGCGAGCTGCGCGAGCTTGAGCAGCGACTGCGCGCGGGCGGTGGCACCGAGAAGAGCGAGCGCCAGCATGCGCAGGGGAAGCTGACCGCGCGCGAGCGCATCGCGCTGCTGCTCGATCCGGGCGTCGAGCTGCTCGAGATCGGCCTGCTCATCGCCCACGATCGCTACGACGGCCAGGCGCCCGCGGCCGGCGTCGTGACCGGCTTCGGTGACGTCGCCGGTCGACCGTGCGTCATCGTTGCCAACGACGCCACGGTGAAGGCCGGCTCCTGGTGGCCGGAGACGATCGGCAAGATGCTGCGCGCGCAGGAGATCGCCATGCGCTGCCGCATCCCCATCCTGTACCTGGTCGACTCCGCGGGCGTGAATCTGCCGTACCAGGGCGGCGTCTTTCCCGGACAGTACGGCGCAAGTCGCATCTTCTACTACAACTCGATCATGCGGCACTACCTGCACGTGCCGCAGATCGCCGCGGTGATGGGCCCGTGCATCGCCGGTGGCGCGTACCTGCCGGCGCTCTCCGACGTGATCCTGATGGTCGAGGGCACCAGCTTCATGGGGCTCGGCGGGCCGAACCTGGTCAAGGGCGCCACGGGTCAGGTCGTGGGCAGCGAGGAGCTCGGCGGAGCCTGGGTCCACAACG
Source organism: Longimicrobiales bacterium (assembly GCA_050732635.1). Lineage (GTDB taxonomy): Bacteria > Gemmatimonadota > Gemmatimonadetes > Longimicrobiales > RSA9 > JBOHRE01. The sequence goes on from JBOHRE010000057.1 coordinate 15,002, forward strand.
CCATCAGCGGCGTCGCCCATTACCGCTTGCCCGATGACCGCGCCTGCCTCGCACGCATCCGCGAGCTGGTCGCAGAGCTGCCGTACCGTCCCCCGGAAGCCGCGATCCAGCCGGCGACGCCGCCCGCGCGCGCTCCCGGCGAGCTCGAGACCCTGCTGCCCGACGACCACCGTCAACCCTACGACGTCCGTGCCTTGCTCGAGGCGCTGCTCGATCGCGGCCACCTCGACGAGTTCCAGGCCGACCATGCGCCCGAGATGATCTGCGGCACCGCACGCCTCGATGGCGTCGCCATCGGCGTCATTGCCAATGCCCGCGGCATGCTCAAGGATCCGCACGCCGGCCCACCCAAGTTCGGTGGCATCGTCTACGCCGACAGCGCCGATAAAGTGGCCTACTTCATCGACACGATGAATCGCCACCGCACACCGCTGCTGTTTCTGCAGGACGTGAGCGGCTTCATGGTCGGCACCGACGCCGAGCATTCCGGCATCATCCGCGCCGGCGCGCGCTTCGTCGAGGCCATGGCGACCGCAGGCGTGCCCAAGATCGTGCTCACCATCAACCACGCCTCCGGCGCCGGCTACTACGCGATGGCCGGGCAGGGCTTCGACCCCGACTTCATCTTCACCTGGCCGACCGGCCGCATGGGCGTGATGGAGGGTGACAGCGCCGTCATGGCCGTCTTCGGCACGCAGCTCGATGAGCTGAAGCGGGCAGGGCAGGAGCCGGATCCGGGTCTACAGCGGAAGATCGCTGCGATGCGCGAGGAGTACGAGCGCCAGCTCGATGCCCGCTACGCTGCCGCCAGAGGCTTCGTCGACGCCATCATCTCGCCCGAGGAGACCCGCGCCGTGCTCGGCCGCGCGCTCCGCGCCGCGCTGCACTACGACGGCCCGCACCTCGGCCCCTGGGGCGCGCTGTAGGTCCCTGGTTGGTGGCACGCCATGTCGAGCGGCCGTATCATCCCCGGGAAGTGCTGGGTCGATCCGCGACTCTGGCGGATCCTCCGCCGAAATCAGGGCACGGCTGAACTCGCAGCGACCAGGGAGGAGCGATGCAGTCGGCGCAATACGATGCGATCGTGGTCGGTTCAGGGATCTCCGGCGGTTGGGCCGCCAAGGAGCTCACCGAAAGAGGACTCCGCGTGCTCCTGCTCGAGCGCGGCCGCAACGTCGAGCACGTGAAGGATTACCCCAACGCGACCAAGGCACCTTGGGAGTACCCGCACCGCGGCGGACGGACGACCGCCATGGAAGAAGCATATCCCGTGCTCAAGCGGGACTACCCGCTGAACGAGAAGAACCTCGAATTCTGGGCGTCGGACAAGGACTCGCCGTACACGGAGGTGAAGCGCTTCGACTGGTACCGCGGCTACCAGGTCGGCGGTCGTTCGCTCATGTGGGGGCGCCAGAGCTACCGGCTGAGTGATTACGACTTCGAGGCGAACGCGCGGGAGGGCATCGCCACGGATTGGCCGATTCGCTACGCAGATCTTGCGCCCTGGTACGACCACGTCGAGCGACATGCCGGCATCTCGGGCTCCCGTGAAGGACTGTCGCAACTTCCTGATGGCCAGTTCCAGCCGGCGATGCCGCTCAACTGCGGTGAGGAGCTCATCGCCGAACGTCTGCAGCAACTCTACGATGGCCGGCGCCGCATCATTCCCGGCCGCACGGCGAACCTCACCAGCGCGCTCGAGGGCCGGGCCGCCTGCCAGTACCGGAACGCGTGCTGGCTCGGCTGCCCGTTCGGCGCGTACTTCAGCACACAGTCATCGACGCTCCCGGCCGCGGCAAGAACCGGACGGCTGACGCTCAGGCCGTTCGCCATTGTGAGTGAAGTGCTGTACGATCGCGATCGCAAACGCGCGACCGGTGTGCGCATTGTCGACGCGGTGAGCAACGAAACCATGGACTTTACTGCGCGGATCATTTTCCTCTGTGCATCCACGCTCAACTCCACGTGGCTGCTCATGCGCTCGGTGACGGATGTGTGGCCCGGCGGCCTCGGCAGCAGCTCAGGGCAGCTCGGACACAACCTCATGGACCACCACTTCCGCCTCGGCGCGGAGGGATATATCGACGGGATGGAGGACAAGTACTACTACGGGCGCCGCCCCACCGGCTTCTACATCCCGCGCTATCGCAATCTCTTTGGTGACAGGCGGGACTACGTGCGCGGGTTCGGCTATCAGGGCAGCGCGAGCCGTGAAGGATGGGGAAGGGCGGTGGCAGAACTGGGCGTCGGAGCCGACTTCAAGGACGCGATGGCGCAGCCGGGCCCATGGAAGATCGGCGCGACAGCCTTCGGCGAGATGCTCCCGAATCACGACAACAAGGTCGGCCTCGATCTGACCCGCCACGACAAGTGGGGGCTTCCGGTGATCAAGATCGATTGCGCCACGGGTGAGAATGAGCGGCTCATGCGCAGGGACATGGTCACCGACATGGCCGAGATGCTCGAGGAGTGTGGCGTGCGAAACGTGGAGATGTTCGACAACGGGTATTTCCCGGGGATGGGCATTCACGAGATGGGGACCGCGCGCATGGGGCGCGATCCGAACACCTCCGTGCTCAACGCGCACAACCAGGTGTGGGATGCGCCCAACGTTTTCGTCACCGATGGGTCCTGCATGACCTCGGCCGCCTGCCAGAACCCGTCGCTCACGTACATGGCACTTACCGCGCGAGCCGCCAACTTCGCGGTGGACGAGCTCAATCGGCGCAACCTCTGACCGGAGCGGCCAATTGACTGAGTACAACGTCACGCACGTTTGGGGATCGATCGATCGACGCGAGGCGATCAAGCGCGTCACGGCGCTGATGGGGGGCGTTGCGCTCGTCGGCGGCAGCGCGCTGCTCGACGGCTGCAGGCAGGCCGCCGATGACGACGAGACGTTTACGCCTGACGAGATCGCCTTCCTGGACGAGGTCGCCGAGACCATCCTGCCGGAGACGAGCACGCCGGGCGCGAAGGCGGCGGGAACCGGCGCCTTCATGGCACTGATGGTCACGGACAGCTACAGCGCCCGCGACCAGAAGGTGTTTCGCGACGGCATGCGCGCGCTGGACCGGGCGAGCAGGGATGCATATGACACGCCGTTCATGTCCGCCACGCCCCAGCAGCGGCTCGCGCTGCTCCAGGACATCGATCGTGAGCAGCGCGCCCACAGTGAAGCCCGCAGAGCGGAGGAGCGCGCCAAATCACTCGCGTATCTGAGCGACCAGCGGCAGGAAGCCGTGCCCGGCGAAGACGTCGGCGCTGCGGCTGCGGTGACGGAATCCCCGCCGGCTCACTACTTCCGCATGATGAAGGAGCTGGCGCTGCTGGGCTATTTCACGTCGGAGATCGGCTGCACCCAGGCGCAGCGCTACATCGAGTCGCCCGGGCGCTTCGAGCCCTGCGTCCCGTATTCACCGGGCGAGAAGTCCTGGGCGCCGCACGCCTGAAGGGGCGCATCTTGCCGAGCCCGCACGTCCGTGGTTTCGGCTCCCTCACTTCAGCAGCATGTCGTGCGGCCCCGCTGGCCCGGTAGCGAAGCTCATGAAGTCGGGGTCGAACCGCTCTTCGAGCTGCATCCCATCGGGCCCGACGTGCAGGAGCCACACCTTGAAGTTCTCGTCCGGGTCCATGGTCGAGAGCAGCGAATTGGTCACGTACAGCCGCTCGCTGTCCGGCGACAGCTTCATCATGTTCGGGTGCGGCAGCTCGACCTCGTCCACCAGTCGCGGCCGGAGCGGGTCGGTGACGTCGTATTGCTGGACCGCGCCGCCGCCGAAGTTCGAGACGTAGAGGAAGCGGTTGTCGTACGAGATGCGCATGTCGGCCGGTACAGAACCCTCGGGCAGCTCGATGACGCGCGTGAACTCGAGCACCCCGTCCCGATCGGCGTCCTCCCAGTACCAGACGGTGCCGGCATAGGCGCAGTTGATGAAGCCGCCGAGCCCATCCGAGCCATGCAGCCAGCGCACCTCGAGGGGCGCCTTGTCCAGCGTCTCGACCTGCAGGATCTGCTTCGTTGCCCAGTCCCACACGACCACCTCGTCGCCCGTCTCCTCGGGCGGTGAGCCGCCTTGCAGCTTGACATGGTGCGGGTGCGCCCAGCTCGAGGTGAGCATCCGATTCATCTCGGGCTTCACGCCGACATCGTACATGTACTCGGGAGCACCCTCGTACCCGGTCTGCGGGTGGGCTTCGACGAAGTCACCGTTGTCGTCGACCGTGACCAGACCACCGGGCCCGCCGCCGTCGGTCGCGCCGAGCATCGCCAGCATGACCCCGCCCGGGACCGCGTACAGCGTGTGCGGGCCGCTGTAGCCTGTGGGATCGAGATCCACAGTGCGGATCAGCTCCGGCTTCCGTGGATCGCTCTCCACGTCGTAGATGAAGAGCTGGTTCGAGAACAGCCCGCCGCCGAAGATGCGGTCGGCGTCGACGGTGTAGCCGAAGTGGTGCGCCTCGTTTGCCGCCGAGCCGGTCGGCTCGGTCGCGATGATCTGGCCGAAGCGCGGCGACGCCGGATCCGCGTCGACCACCGCGAGGAAGTCGCTGTCGCGACCGTCGCCATCACGCGTCCAGATGTAGAGGATCGACTCGTGCTCGCCCGGCTGCAGCCCATCTACGAACACCGACTCGTCCACGAAGGAGCGATCGAGCCCGAGCGGCGCGAGCGCCGTCGTGACCAGGACCACCCCGAACGTCACCGCGATCGTGCGCATCTCGACCTCCTAGCTCTGCATACGTGGAAGCAGTGCGTGCGCGTCCCCTGTACCTGTAGAAGCCGGATTCCTCGCCGGAATGGCTCACGACCGGATGCGACGATCCACGAGAGTCCCCTTCGCGCCGCGCTGCACACTATGATGGCCCGCACCTCGGCCCCTGGGGCGCGCTGTAGGCCAACTGCACGACGCTGCTTCTTACCCTGCCGGGACCCTACGACGTTTGGTACAACCTGTACCAAAACGCCGAGGGGAGCCGTACCCGAATGCTCCCCGGCCTGAGGTGCGGCGCCACGCTGCGTTGGAGCTAAGACTGCCCTCCACTTCGGCTCGTGGGGAGCGTTGTCGGACGCGAACGTGAATGGTCAGGCCTCGATCGGGGCGCGGAGGGACCGAGGACCAGGGCGCGGCGGGGCGGGGTGGGGTAGATCCGTTTCTCGTAGACCTCGCTGATCGCGCTGCCGTCCCAGACGTAGACGAGGTGCTCTGCTTGCCGACAGTGCGACATTGCGCGCGGTCGGAGCGCCGCGACACACTGGCCCTGCCGATGGCGCACGCTGTCGTATGCGATGCCCCATGAGGGCTGCTCCCGTAACCGCCTCGCCAGACGCTGCCCTGCGCCGTAGTCGTCCGGATCGTAGATCCCGGGCAGCTCCGACCGGGCGCCGCGCAGGTCGTGCAGCCGCGCATCGAGCCGCGCCTCCAGCACCCGCATCTCCAGCTCCAGCGGCGGCTCCGCCGTACGCGCCATGAAACGCGCTCGGTGGTAGCGGGTTTCCACGAGCGCCGTCTCGCGGGTGCGCCCGGCGTAATACGCGCCGAACGTCGCGTCGTTGAACCGGCCGCCCTCGTGATTGAGGTGGGTGAACGACGCCATGATGTAGCTTGCGCCCGGACCGGCGACGCGTTCCGCCGCTGGCACCACCGCGACGTCGCCCAGCTCGTCTCGCAGCCGCGGGTTCGTCAGTGATTCGAGCGCGTACAGCGCCTCGAAGTCGGCCGGCTCGGCCACCCGGTCGTACAGCTCGATCGTCGGGTAGCGGCTCGGGATGATGCGGATTGCCGCGCGCCAGCGGACGCGGCGCTTCGGTGGCGAGGCGCGGCCGCTCAGGTAGTCGGCCTCGTGGCTCAACCCGGCCAGCCGCCGAGCTGCGCGTCCAGGTACTGACGCACCAGGTACAGATCCGCCATCTGCCCGCCCAGCATCCGCTGCAGCGCGGAACCGCCCCCGAACACCGCCGCCGAGTTCGGCGCCCGCACCCAACGGTCCGCACGCACCGGCTCAGGAAACAGGATCTGCAACGCCTTGTAGATCCCGAGCAGGTAGGAGAGCCGCTCCAGCGTGTCCCGCGGCAGTTCTGGCGCTGCCTCCTTCCGCCACTTGTAGTACGTCGAGCGGCCCGGCCCACCCAGCAGCACCAGCTGCTCATCCACGCTCAGCCGCCAGGCGTCGGCAATGCGCGCGAATGCGCGCAGCCCGGCGGCGCCCTGCCGTCCGGCCGACACCCGTTCTTGGGCATGCTCTGGTTGTGCCATTGGCCGTACTCCATTTCTGGACGAAAAATGAAATTAGTCCAGGAATGGACCCGACGCAACCGGCGGCAGTGGAGCAACCCCGCTACTCGCTGCGCAGTGCGGTGGCGGGCGGCACGCGCAGGGCGCGGCGTGCGGGGAGCAGGCAGGCCAGCGTCGCCACCCCCAGCATGGCGAGGCATACGGCGCCGATGGTGAGTGGGTCCTGGGGCTGAACCGCATAGAGCTGGTCCTGCAGCACGCGAGCGCCGAGGAGTGTTGTGCCGAGCCCGATCACCACACCGAATGCCGCCGGCTTGAGCCCGTACTGCAGAACGAAGCGGACGACGTCGCGCGTGGATGCGCCGAGGGCCATGCGCAGGCCGATCTCGCGGGTGCGGCGCGAGACGAGGAAGGCGACGACGCCGTAGATGCCGACGCCGGCGAGCACGACCGCGAGCGATGCGAAGAGCCCGACGAGGAGGAGCATGAATCGCGGCCGGGCGAGGTCGTCGCTCAGGCGGTCCTGCATGGTGGCGACGTCGCCCATGGGCAGGTTCGGATCCAGGCTGCTCAGCACCGCGCGTGCGGGGCGCAGGACCGCACTCGCAGCACCCGTGGTCCGGATCACGAAAGTCGACCAGGAGGGGCCTGCCTGGGCGAGCGGGATGTACATCTCCGGGACGGGCTCGGTGGTGATGCCGCGGGAGCGTACATCGGCCACGATGCCGACGATCGTGCGCGGCTGTTCCTCGCGGTAGCCGACGCTGAGGTCGAAATCGAGCTGCTTGCCGATCGGCGCCTCGTTCGGGAAGAACTCGGCTGCCGCGGCCTGGCTGAGCAGGACGACGGGTGCGCTGCCGTGGCGGTCTGTCGCTTCGATGCCCCGGCCGGCGAGCAGCGGGATCCGCATGGTCGTGAAGTAGTCCTCGTCCGCGTAACGAATCAGCGAGGTGAGGTCGCGCCCCGGCTCCGGCGGTGGCTGGTCGGTACGGGTGAAGCTGCTGAACAGGGTCTGCCCCTGGAGCGGCAGGCCGATGACGCGCGCGACCGATTCGACGCCCGGCAGCGCGGCGAGCTCCTGATCCAGCCGCTCGAAGAACTGCACTTTCTGGTCGGGCGTCTCGTAACGCGCGGCCGGCAGGACGAGGCCGAATGACGCCAGCCGTTCGGTCGTGTAGCCCGGCTCGACCGACTGGATCGCGAGGAAGCTGCGGAACAGCAGCCCTGCTCCGATCAACAGCATCAGCGAGAGGCCGACTTCAGCGACCAGCAGACCCGAGCGGCCGAGGCCGGTGCGCGGCCCCGCGC
>JBOHRE010000058.1:0-20859 GCA_050732635.1 Longimicrobiales bacterium
GCATGAGGGTCGGCGCTGGGCAAGAAACGTACGCCCGAAACTGCGCAAGGCATGGCGCGCTTTCTCCGCGCGCCATGCCGCGCCTATATACAGCCATGCACGAGGATGCATTGAGCCGCCGCGCAGCGCTCGGGCGCTTGTACGCGTGGGTGGCCGGCAGCACACTGCTGGGCGCGTGCGATCCGCGCGAGTTCGCCCGCCGGCACGGCGCGACGCAGCGCCTGTCGGTCGCGACCGGGGGCACGGGCGGCGTCTACTACCCCTACGGCGGCGCCATCGCGGCCGTGATCACGCGACACGTGCGCAATGTGGAAGCCACGGCCGAGGTCACCGGCGGCTCGATCGACAACCTGAAGTTCATCGCCCAGGATCAGGCAGACCTCGGTTTCACACTGGCCGATACACTGGCCGACGCGTACGCCGGAACGGGCGCGTTCGAGACGTACGGTCGCGTGCCGGCCGCCGCGCTGGCGCGGCTGTACACGAACTACACGCACCTCGTGACCGTGTCGGATCAACGGATCGCGAGCCTGGCCGACCTCCGCGACCGCATCGTCTCGACCGGTGAGCCAGGCAGCGGCACGGAGACCATCGCACGACGCATCCTCCAGGCGGCGGGAATCGACCCCGCTACCGACCTGCGATCGCGCGCGCTGGGCGCCGCCGGCTCGGTGGAGGCGCTGCGGGACGGGAAGATCGACGCGTTCTTCTGGAGCGGCGGCGTGCCCACCGGCGCGCTGCTCGACCTGGCGAGCGCGCCCGGCCAGCGCATGCGGCTGGTTGCCAATGACGCGGTCCTGCCGGCGTTGCGCGAACGGTTCGGAGATGAGCTGTACCTTCCGGCGACGATCGTCGCGGGCGCATACCCGGGCATCGATGAGCCGATCGGTGTGATCGGCGTTGCCAACCTGTTGGCCGCGCACCGGAGCATGAGCGCGGACCTGGCGTACGAGATCACGCGCGCCCTGTTCGAGCACCGCGCGGAGCTGCTGGCCGTACACCCGGAGGCGAGACACCTGGAGCCGGGCTTCGCGTCGGCCGGCTCACCGGTTCCGTTCCACGAGGGCGCAGTGCGCTACTACCGGCAGTCGGCCGCGGCCGGCTCGCGGCGGGTCGCGGCCCAGGGCGGGGCGGACGGCTCGAGCCGTCATGGCTGAGCGCGAGTCCGGCGTATCGACAACGATCCCGCCGCCGGAGCGCGCGGCCCCGACGCCAGCGCTGGGCGCCGTGAGCGACGAGGCCGCGGTGGGCGGTGGGCGCGTGTTGTCCGGTTACGCGCGGCTCGTCGTCGCCACGTTCTCCGTCCTGCTCTCGATCTACGCGCTGTACTGGGTCATCGGCGTGGTCGAGACGAGGGCATACCGCATCAGCTTCCTGCTGCTTGTGCTCGTGCTGGCATTCCTGATGTACGGGGCGCGGGCTGGCGCGGGCGCGGGGGAGCCGAGGGTCGGGTGGCAGGACTGGCTGCTGGCAGCGCTGAGCGTGATCGCGCTGGGCTGGCCGCTGCTGGACCTCGCCGCGTTCCCGTATCGAGCGGCGACGCCGAACGGGCTCGACCTGGCGCTGGGCGCGCTCACGGTCGTGCTGGTGCTCGAAGCGACGCGCCGCGCGATCGGCTGGATGCTGCCACTCACCGCGCTGGCGGCCCTGGTCTACGCCTATGTCGGACCCGTGCTCGAGCTGATCGGGCTCGGCGCCATCGCGCATCGCGGCTACTACCTCGATCGGCTGATCGGCACGCAGTACATGACGCTCGAGGGCATCTTCGGTGTGCCGCTCGACGTCGCCGCCACCTACATCATCCTGTTCACCATCTTCGGTGCGGTGCTGGAACGGTCGGGCGCCGCGCACTTCTACATCGACTGGGCGATGGCGCTGACCGGCCGAGCGCAGCGGGGCTCTGGGCCGGGCCGCACGCTCGCCACCGCGGGGTTTCTGCTGGGCACCGTTTCCGGGAGCGGCGTGGCGACCACGGTCACGCTCGGCTCCGTGGGCTGGCCGCTGCTGCGTCGCGCGCGCTACCCGGCGGATACGGCGGGTGCGGTCCTGGCCGCCGCCGGCATCGGCGCGATCATGGCGCCGCCGACTATGGGCGCGGCCGCGTTCCTGATCGCGGAGTTCCTCCAGATCTCGTACCTGGAGGTCATCCGCATGGCGCTGATTCCGGCGGCGCTGTACTACGCGGCGATCTTCCTGATGATCGAGGCCGACGCGAGGCGGCTCGGCACGGCGCCCGTCGCTGTCGGATCGGCATCGCTCGCGCAGTTGACGTCGAGCCGCGGCCACCTGTTCCTGCCGCTGATCGCGATCGTCGCGTTGCTGGTGGCGGGACTGACTGCCTTTCGGGCCGTATTCTGGGCAACGGTCCTGGCGTTCGCGCTGTCCTGGCTGCGCGCGGAGAGCGCGCTTGGGCCGCGCCGGCTCGTGGCCGCACTGGAGGCGGGCGGCAAAGGCGTGGTCGCCGTGGCCGCGACCACGGCGACCGCCGGCATCATCGTCGGCGTCGTGACACTCACCGGACTCGGCCTGAAGCTGTCCGGCATCCTGGTCGGCCTCGGCGGCGGCAACGCGCTCGGCACGGTGCTGCTCGCTGCGGCGGCTGTGTGGCTGCTCGGTCTCGCCGTGCCCGTCACCGCGTCCTACATCATCGCGGCCGTCATGATCGCGCCGGCGCTGGTCACGGTCGGTGTGCCGATCTTCGCGGCACACATGTTCATCTTCTACTACGCGGTGTTGTCCGAGGTGAGTCCGCCGACCGCGCTGTCACCATTCGCCGCGGCCGCGATCACCGGCGGCAATCCGTTCCGCACCATGATGCTGACCTGGAAGTACACGCTGCCGGCATTCCTCGTCCCCTTCATCTTCACGGTCGGTGAGGGCGGAGTCGGCCTGCTGATGCACGGATCGGTCGGTGGCGTGGCCCGGATCACGGCCAGTGCGGCGCTGGGCGTGGCCGCGTTCGCGGCCGGCTTCGGTGGCTGGATTCGGGGCGCCGCGACCCCGTGGGAACGGGCCACGTGTGTGGCGGCTGGCCTGTTGCTGTTCCTCGCAGGCGGTTGGACGGACGCGCTGGGTGCCGCACTGCTCGCGGCGGTCGCAGCGCTGCACTGGCGGCGGCAACGGTCGTTCAGTCGACCGGCGGCTGGTAGGCCGGGCGCCGCTTCACGGACTTGACGAGCTTGACCACGAGCCAGGTGATCAGCGCGATCGGGACCACGGTGAACAGCAGGAACGAAACGAAGCCGATCACCATGCCGAGCAACGCGGTCAGCAGCTTGAGGCCGACGACGAGGGCCACGACGACGCCGGTGGCCATGAATACCTTGGGCAGCATGTTTCCTCCGTACGAGCATGTGAGTGGCAGGCCGTACGGCGGCAGGGTGGGCGGGGTTTCGTGAACGACGCGGCGGGTGTTCAGCGATCCTGACCAGTCAGCATCGCGGTCGGCAGCCGCCCGGTCACCTCGCGCCAGCCGCTGGCGGCGCCGCGCTCGCCGAGCAGCCGGCCGAGCCCCATCACGGTGCCGACGGCCAGCGTCCAGGCGATCGCGTCCGGCCAGCTGGTCAACGGTGAGGCTGGGTTGTTCGGGGGCGCCCTGCCGGTGGTGGACTTCCAACCCTGCTCGAGAGCTTTGCGGAGCACAAAGGCGCCGGCCACGGCGGCGGCGGCTGCGGTGACGCGCCAGATCATGTCGCGGTTCCAGAGCTCGTCGATCGACGGCAACACGGCCATGGTCACTCCTGCGGTTCGCCGGTCCTGCGACGTCGCCTCGAGGCTGCGTGCGCGTCCCGCGCAGCGAGTGGTGCAATCGCGGTACCACGGCGGCGCCAGCGGCGTGGTTGGAGCGGGCGTGACCGGCCGGTCAGCTCGAGGATCGCGACCTCCGGCCGCGCGAAGAAACGGACCGGCAACGTGTGGGTGCCGATGCCCCGCGAGGTGTAGACCTGGGTCCAGGGCCGACGCCGCAGGCCTTCCTCGTAGAGTTCGGGGTGGCGCGACGAACTCACGGGCGCACGCAGGCCAGGAAACCGGATCTGGCCGCCATGCGTGTGGCCGCTGACGATCAGGTCGACTGCATCGTACTCGCGGCGGCAACGCTCGGCCTGGTCAGGCGAATGCGCCAGCAGGATCGTGATGTCCCGCGCCTCCGCCGCCGGCAGCATCAGCCGCGGCGCACCCATATAGTAGTCGTCGACACCGGCGATGCAGATGCGCGCGTCACCGATCTCGTGCACGATCGCACGGTTGGTCAGGTCCTCGATGACCGGATGCAGCCCGACCTGCTCATGCCACTGGTCGATACCAACCTTGTAATCGTGATTGCCCGGCACCGCGTACACGCCGAGCGGTGCGTACAGCTCGTCGAGCTGGTCCAGCACGGCCCCGAGTCCAGGGCCGAAATCACCCGTCAATGCGATCAGGTGCGGCCGCCCATCCATCGCCATGCCCGCTGCCCGGCGGATCAGCGACAGCGGCGTCAGACCGCCACCATGCAGGTCGCTGAGCAGCGCGATGCGCAGCCCCTCGAATGCCGGCGGCAGCCGGCGGATGTGGATGCGACTGCGGCGAAACTGCAGCCAGCGCGGCTCGATCAGCGTGCCGTAAACGGCCAGCGCGCAGAGTGCCGCAGTGCCGAGCACGACCAGCTTCTTGCGCAGCATACGCTGCACGGCTGGCGCAAGCGGTGGGCCAGGGTGGTCGATCGCTGATGGTCGATGGTTGATGGTTGATGGTTGGTGGTTGGTCGGGCTTCGGCGCATATTCGTGCTGCCATGGAGCGATCGAGCGGGAACCTGATCGGGCTGGAGGCGGTCGCGCGCGAGCGGCTGCCGGCGGCGGTCTTCGACTACTTTGCCGGTGGCGCCGAGGACGAGGTCACCCTGGCGGCGAATCTCGCGGCGTACCGTCGCTGGGCACTGCGCCCACGGGTGCTGCAGGATGTGTCGCGCGTGGACGCCTCGACCGAGCTGCTCGGCGAGCCGGTGTCCTGGCCCGTGCTGATCGCGCCCACTGCGTTCCAGCGGCTGGCGACGGAGGAGGGCGAGCGCGCGACGGCGCGCGCGGCAGGCCGTGCCGGCTGCATCTACGTGGTGAGCACGCTTTCCAACTTCGCGATCGAGGACATCGCAGCGGCGGCGACGGGGCCGTTATGGCTGCAGCTCTACGTCTTCCGGGACCGCGGGCTCACGCGCGAGCTGGTGCAGCGCGCCAAGGCGGCGGGCTGCCGCGCGCTCTGTCTCACCGTGACCGTGCCGGTTCAGGGCAACCGCGAACGCGATCTTCACAACCGGTTCCACCTGCCCGAGTCTCTGGAGATGGCGAATTTCCGGGGCCTGCGACAGGCGACGATGCCACAGTCGGACGCGTCGGGCCTGATGGCGTTCATCAGCCGCGAGTTCGACCCCAGCCTCACCTGGGAAACCGTCGAATGGCTGCGCACCGAGTCCGGTCTGCCGGTGCTGATCAAGGGCATCATGACCGGCGCTGATGCGCGACTCGCGATCGAGCACGGCGCTGCCGGCATCATCGTCTCGAACCACGGCGGCCGACAGCTCGATGGCACGCAGGCCACGCTCGATGCGCTGCCGGAGGTCGCGGCCACCACGGACGGCCGCATTCCGGTCCTGCTCGATGGCGGCATCCGGCGGGGTACCGACATCGTCAAGGCGCTCTGCCTCGGGGCGGGTGCGGTGCTCGTCGGCAGGCCGGTCTTGTGGGCGCTCGCGGTCGGCGGCGAGGACGCGGTCGTGCGCGCCCTGGGCGTGCTGCGCGCCGAGCTCGAGCGTTCGCTCGCGCTGCTGGGGCGGCCCCGCCTGGAGCTGCTCGGCGCCGACACGCTCGCGCCCGCCAGCCCGCCGCCCGCACGCTGAGCCCGAGCCGGCCAGGCGCGCTCGGAATCCCTCTTCCTGATTCCGCCCGGCCCGCGCATATTCGGGCGCCCCCCGGAGCACCTGCTTCCGCACCCGGAGGCCCAGTGCCGCGGCGACTGCCGCGGCGCTTTGCGTATCCCGACGCGATGAGTCGACCGCATGCCCGAGCGCAGCCGCCCTACACCGCTGCACCGCAAGATCCTCTACTCACTGGTCGGCGGCGCGCTGGCCGGTATCGTCGCCAACACCTTTTGGGCCGATCACCCGGCGCTGGACTGGTTCGTCGACACACTGGCGCAGCCGGCAGGCCAGATCTTCCTGCGGATGTTGTTCATGGTCGTCGTGCCGCTCGTGTTCACGTCGATCGCGCTGGGCGTCGCGGGCATGGGCGACCTGACTCGCCTCGGCCGGATCGGGGGCAAGACGCTGCTGTTCTTCGTGTGCACGACCGCGCTCGCCGCCACGATCGGCCTAGTGCTGACGAACATCGTGCGGCCGGGCGAGGCGCTCGACCCGCTCACGCGGGCGGCACTGCTCGCCGAATATGCGCCGCAGGCGAGCGCGCGGACGGAACAGGCCCAGGCAGTCGATTTCGGTATCAACACCTTCGTCAACATCGTGCCCCGGAACCCGGTCGACGCGGCCGTGCGCGGCGACATGCTGGCGATCATCTTCTTCACCATCGTGTTCGCGGTGGCGCTGACCCGGCTGCCCGTCGAGACCGCGGCGCCCGTCGTGCGTGTGATCGAGGGCGTCGGCCGAGCCGTCGAGGTGATGATCGGCTTCGCGATGAAGTTCGCGCCCATCGGCGTGTTCGGCCTGATCTTCGCCGTGGCTGCACGGTTCGGTGTCGATGTGTTCCAGTCGCTCGGCCTGTATGTGGCCATGGTGCTCGGCGCGCTGCTGCTGCACCAGTTCGGCGTCATCGGCCTGCTCGCGAAGCTGCTGATCGGCATCAGTCCTCTCACCTTCTTCAAGCGCGCACGTGCGCTCATGGTCACGGCCTTTTCGACCTCGAGCTCGAATGCGACGCTGCCCACCACGATCCGCACCGCCGAGTACGAGTTCGGCGTGCCCCGCGAGATCGCGGGCTTCGTGCTGCCGCTCGGCGCAACCATGAACATGAACGGGACCGCGTTGTTCGAGGGGATGACCATCCTGTTCCTGGCGCAGGTCTTCGGCGTCAACCTCGACCTGACTGCGCAGATCATCGTCATCATCATGTCGGTGATCACTGCTATCGGGGTGGCCGGCGTGCCCAGTGGGTCGATCCCGCTGCTGATCATGGTGCTGGGCATGGTCGGCGTGCCGGGCGAGGGCATCGCGCTGGTGCTCGGAGTCGATCGCATTCTGGACATGACGCGGACCGTGCCCAACGTCACCGGCGACCTGCTCACATCGTTGTGGATCACGAAGAGCGAGGGGCTGGCGTTCGCGCCGCCACCGCCGCCCGAGCTGGCGCCGCCGGAAACCGACGTGATTCTCGCGGATCAGCACCATGCTGCCGCCGCCTCCCCGCTCCACCCTCGTTGATGGTTAATGGTTGATGGTTGATGGTTGGTGGTTGGTGGTGGGGTCAGAGGAGGCGGGCGAAGAGGACGGCGAGGCGCTCGAGTAGGCGACCGACGGCAGCGCGGCGGCGAAAGGTTTCTAGATCGAGAGGGTCGGCCAGCTCGAGGTCTGCGAGAAAACGGTCGTGGAGGTGTTCGGCGACCTTGCGATCGTGCACGAGGAGGGCGACCTCGTCATTCAGCGACAGCGACCGGTTGTCGAAGTTGATGGTGCCGATCGAGGACCAACAGCGGTCGGCGACGAGGGTCTTTGCATGGACCATCGTGGGCCGGTACTCGTAGATGCGGACGCCGGCGGCCAGCAGCGGCTCGAAATGACGACGACCGGCATACCAGACGGCCTTCTTGTCGGTGTTCGCGCCAGGTGTGAGGATGCGCACGTCGACGCCGCGGCTGACAGCGTCGATCAGAAAGCCGCGGAAGTCGTCATCGGGGATGAAGTAGGCGTTGGTGATGTAGAGCGACTCGCGGGCACCGGCGATGGCGAGCGCGAAGTACCGCTCGGCATCGGTGCTGCCGAGTGATGGCGCGGAGTAGAGGAGGCCGGCGTAGCTGTCGCCGGCCTGCTGCTCGGTCGCTCGAGGGAAGACGCGATCACCGACGATGAGCTCTCCCGTGGCTTCGGCCCAGTCGGCGGCGAAGGAGGATTGCAGCTGAGCGACGACGGGCCCGCGGAACCGCGCACTGGTGTCACGCCAGGCTCCAGGCTGGCGGCCGTCGCCCCGCCAGCGGTCATCGATCGCGAAGCCTCCCGTGTAGCCGATCACGCCGTCGATCACGACCGCCCGCATGTGTGAGCGCTGCTGCACCTTGTACAGCGTGCGCCAGCTCAGCGGCCGGAAGGTGGCGACATCGACGCCGGCCACCCGCAGCCGCTCGAAATAGTCGCCCCAGCGCGCCCGCGAGCCGAACGCATCGCGCAGGAACAGGACCGTGACGCCAGCGCGCGCGCGCTCGTGCAGGATCGCGCCGACCTCATCGGCGAGCCGTCCGGGCTTGAACCAGAAGACGTGCCAGGTGATCGTGTCCCGCGCCGCGCGCAGATCGGTGAACAGCCGCTCGAAGACGGCGCCATTGTCCAGGACGTCGACCGCGTTGCCGTCACGGAATGTCGTGTTGAGGTGGGCTTCGATGGTGCGCCGGAACAGCGGGTCGCCAATGCCGGTCGCGCCGCCAGCGCGTTCGAGCCGGCGAATGACCGCCACCGGATTGCCGCGCGTCAGGAACTGGACGCCGATCCACGCGAACAGCAGGACGCTGGCGGCGACGAGAAGATCCGCCCAGAGCGGCAGGCTGATGTCCATGGGTAGGGGTCCTTGACTGTGCAGAGCGCGCGACGCGCATCACGCCGGGGCGGCACCGCGGCGGCGGCAGGTGCAAGGCGCTTGCCGGACGGATTCGGCAGTGAGCTCCGTCGTCTGCTCCGGCTGGCGGGCCCGATCGTGGTCAGCCAGCTGGCAGCCGTCGGCATGAACACCGCCGACACGATCATGGTGGGTCCGCTGGGCCCCGTCGCGCTGGCGGCGGTCGGCGTCGGCTCGGCCATCCACGTCTTCCTGGTTCTGCTGTTCAGCGGCGTGCTCGTCGGCATCTCGCCGCTGGTCAGCCACGCATTCGGTCGTGGTGACGCGACCGAGTGTCGGCAGGTCATGATCCAGGGTCTCTGGCTGGCGGTGCTGCTGAGCATCCCGGTGGCCATCGTGTCCTACTACGGAGGCTGGGTCGCCCGAGTGCTCGGTCAGGACGCCGCCGTTGCCGCGCTTGCCGGCGAGTACACGCGCGCGCTGGCGCCGGGCGTGACCCCGTTCTTCCTCTTCTTCGCGCTGCGCACATTCCTCGAGGCGATGGGCATCGCCCGGCCGTCCATGGCGTTCGCCTTCCTCGGCCTCGCCGTCAACATCCTGTTCAACTGGTTACTGATCTACGGCGTGGACGGCGTGATTCCGGCGCTGGGCGCAGCAGGCACGGGCTGGGCCACGACGATCGTACGCTGGAGCATGCTGGCGGCGATCCTCGGTTACGTGCTCCTCCGGCGTGAGCTGCGCGCGTTCGCGGCGCCGCGGCGAGTACCGGACAGGCAGCGCATCGCCGACATCACACGCGTCGGTACGCCGATCGGCGCGCAGCTGGCGCTCGAGGTCGGGCTCTTCGCGTTCGCCGCGATCATGATGGGCTGGCTCGGCCCGGTCGAGCTGGCCGCGCATCAGGTGACGATCAACCTGGCGGCGACGACATTCATGGTCGCGCTCGGCACGAGCCAGGCGGGCTCGATCCTCGTGGGTCAGCACATCGGCGCTGCGCGGCCGGACGCGGTGGGACGCGCCGTTGCCGCCACCTACACGGTGGCGGTGGGCGCGATGGCGATCTTTGCCGTGCTTTTCGTCGTCGCGCCGGGCTTCCTGATCGGGTTGTACACGCCGAACGAGGCCATCGTGGATGTCGCGACCCGGCTGCTGCTGATCGCCGCCGCGTTCCAGGTCTTCGATGGTGCCCAGGTGGCCGGCATCTCGGTACTGCGCGGCGCCGCGGACACGCGCGTGCCGATGAACATTGCCGCGATCGGCTACTGGGGCGTCGGCGTCCCGGTCGCCTACCTGCTCGCCTTCGCGCTGCCGGTGGGCTATGGGCCGGTCGGCATCTGGATCGGGCTGTCGATCGCACTGGCGGTGGTGGCCGTGCTGCTCGGCTTTCGCGTTCGCGGAATGCTGCGCCGCGTGCGGGATGCGCTCGAGCACGCGGCCTGAGAGGCGGTCAGGCCCGCTGCGGCTCGCCGCGCTCGACGGGCCGGCCCTCGCCCTGCCAGGCCGAGAAGCCGCCACGCACGTTGCGCACATCCTCGAAGCGGCGCGCGAGCAGCAGGCTCTGCGCGATGGCGGCGCGGCTGCCGGACTGACAGTGCACGGCGATCGGCCGGTCGCGCGGGATCTCGTCGGCCCGATCCGGAAGCTCGCCCAGCGGGATGTGGAGCACGCCGGGGATGTGGCCGGCCGCCCATTCGCTCCGGTCCCGCACATCGATGATCACCGCATCGCCGGCGACGGCTCGCGCCAGGCGCCCGGTGTCGACCTCGGCGGCGCTTTCCAGCGCGCCATGGCGAGCGGCCCATTCCTGCAGCACGCTGGCGCTCACCCAGCCGGCAACGCGGTCCAGCCCGATCATGGCCAGGTCACGCACGACCTCCGACAGGGCGCCCGCGTGCTCGCGCTCATCGACCACGAGATAGACCTCGGCGTCGTAGGGCAGGAGCCACCCTGCCCAGGTCGTGAACGCTCGGTTGAGCGGAATGTTGATGGTGCCGGGAATGTGTGCCTGACGGAATGCACTCGCGGACCGGGTGTCGACGACGAGCCCGCCCGCGCCGAGCGCGCGCTCGAGTGCGGCGAGATCGCGCCGCGGCGGCGTCGCGAAGCCGTTCAGGACGCGCGGACCTTCACGGTTGATCCGCTTCATCTCAGCAAAGTACTTGGGCGGCTCGGGCTGATCCTCGAGCACCCAGTCGATGAAGCGGGCCTCATCGCTGATGGCCAGAGCGGGATTGAACAGCTTCTCGTAGCCGACCGTGCTTTGCGGCACGGCGCCGAGCGCCTTGCCGCAGGCGGAGCCGGCACCATGACCCGGCCACACCTGAACGTAGTCGGGCAGGGCCCGAAACCAATCGAGCGAGCGGAACAGCGCGCGCGCCGCCGTCGCTGCGGTGCCCGCGTGGCCCGCTGCCTTCTCGAGCAGGTCGGGGCGGCCGACGTCGCCCACGAAGACAAAGTCTCCGGTGAAGATGCCCATCGGCCGGTTCGCGCCGGCCCGGTCCGTGATGAGGAAGCTCAGGTGCTCCGGCGTATGACCCGGCGTGTGCACGACCTCGACCTCGATGTTGCCGACGTGGAACCGGTCACCGTCGTTCAAGGCGGTGGCACCGTCGCTGCCGAGGAAGCCGTAGTGCCAATCCGCGTCGCCCTCGCCCGAGAGCAGCAGCCGCGCACCCGTCGCAGCCACCAGCTCGCGCGAGCCCGAGACGAAATCCGCATGGATGTGCGTCTCCGCCACGTGCGTGATCCGCAGCCCCTCCGCTTGCGCGCTTGCGAGGTACTGCGCGACGTCCCGATTCGCGTCCACGATCAACGCCTCGCCCGTCGTCGCGCACCCCACCAGCCAGCTCGCCTGCGCCAGCTTCTCGTCGTAGAAGCGCTCGAGGATCATAGCGGACCGCCTTCAGGTTTCGACCGCCGACCGGGCGAGCGTCGTTTCGTGCGCAAAGCGACCCGATTGGCTATTCATCGTCGGCCAGGACCGCCGGGCGCCGTGATCCGGGAAGGAATTGCTGCGCTCGGCACGTGGGCTGGGCAGACGCGTAGTCTGTTGCGCCAAAAGTAAAGAGGTAAGCGGCGATCCGCGACTACGAAAGGAGGGGATCATGCGAAGGCTGGTGGTGCCCGGGCTGTGCTGTGGACTGGCGCTCGGCGCCTGCGGCACGACGAACGGCGCGTCGAGCGAGGCGCAGGCGGTCGATGACAGCGTGTTCATGGAGCGGATGCCGGGAGTGCAGCCGGGCGGTACGCAGGCCGGGCTGCCGGCGGGTGCGAGCGCTGCAGAAGAGCGGCTCGCGGCGTCACCGCGGCACGGCGAGTGGGTCACCGTGCGCACGGGTCCGGCCGACAGCGTGCGTGCCTGGGTGGTCTACCCGGAGCGCGCCGAGGCCGCGCCTGTGGTGGTGGTGATCCACGAGATCTTCGGGCTCTCGAACTGGATCCGCGCGGTGGCCGACCAGTTCGCGGCCGACGGCTTCGTCGCGATCGCGCCGGATCTGCTGACCATGAAGGACATTCCGGCCGGCGCCGATGGTGCGCCCGATCCCGAGGTGGCGCGCACGCAGATCCGCACGCTGGACATGGACGACGTGCATCGTCAGATCCGAGCCGCGGCAGAGCACGCGATGGCGCTGCCGGCCGCGGCGCAGAGCTATGGCATTGTCGGCTACTGCTGGGGTGGCAGCGTCTCGTTCGCGCACGCCACCCGCTATCCGGATCTCGGTGCTTCGGTCGTCTACTATGGGACCTCGCCGGATGCGGCCGCGATCGCGGGTGTGCGCACGCCCGTGCTCGGCCTCTACGGCGAGGATGATGCGCGCGTGAACGCGACGATCGCGCCCGCCGAGACCGCGATGCGCGAGGCGGGGCAGACGTTCGTGGCGCGGATCTACGAGGGAGCGGGGCACGGCTTCCTGCGGCAGCAGGACGGCCGCGAGGGCGCGAATCTACGCGCGACGCAGCAGGCGTGGCCGGAGACTGTGCGGTGGTTCCGGGACCACCTGTGAGGGGCCGTCGACCGGACACTGCTCGCGCGGCGTGGAGTTGCCGGCGGGGGTGAGAGTTGAGGGTCGGCGACACGTCTCGCGGTTCCGGGCTCGCCCCACTGTTACCGCAGACTGGCCGCCGGTCGGCCATACCCCCTCACCACCCCTCGTGTTTTTGGTACAAGATGTACAGCGCGCCGCCGGCCGCGCCCGCGATGGGACACCCGTCGCGGAGCGGGCGCAGCCAAGCGGCGGCAGCCAGGCGGTGTCGCCGTGCGCCGGCGCGGGTGGACGGCGTGAGGCGGCAGCCCTCGGGCGAGCCGCGCCCATGGCAAGGTGGCCTGTGTCGCGGAATGCGGCCGTGCGGCGGGGGGTGTACAACATGTACCAAAAATAAGAGGCTGCGCGGAGGGGCATTCCGCCGACACAGGAATGGGACCGCGCCCCACCGCGACCCCCGGTCCGCGGGCCCCGCCCGGTCCGTCCGAACGCGCGACGTGGGCTGCTGGCCGTCCGGCGTGAGACTCAGGGCGCCGCGGCTGAGGGCGCGCTGCGATTCCAGATCGCGTAGGCGGGCGCGCCGAGCAGCACGATGCCGATGCCGATGAGGGCGCGGCCGGGCTGAGTGGCGATCGTATTGAGCACGATGGCGGCGGCCGAGAGGACGAAGAGCGCGGGCGTCCAGGGATAGCCGGGCACGCGAAACGCGCGCGGCGCGTCCGGGCGACGTCGCCGGAACACGAACACGGCGGCGGCGCCGAGCGCGTAGAAGATCCAGCCGATGAAGACCACGTAGGTCAGGAGCTGCTCGAAGGTGCCGGTGGCGGCGAGCACGGCGGACCACACGCTCATGGCGACGACCGCAAATGCGGGCGTGCCGAAGCGCGGGTGAATCTCGGCGAGCTTGCGGAAGAAGAGTCCGTCGCGGGCCATGGCGAAGAAGATGCGCGACGCGGTGAGCACCACCGCGTTGGCGGCACTGAACATGGAGACCAGGATCGCGGCTGCGACCACGCGCGCGGCCCCGGTGCCGAAGAGCGCACCCGCCGCCTCGCTCGCGATGCGCTCGGAGGCAGCCGCGCGGTCGGCCCCGAGCGCCGCGAGGTAGCCGACGTTGGCCAGCAGGTAGAGCGCGATCAGAATCACGGTGCCGGCGGCGATGGCGCGAGGAAAGTCGCGCTGCGGTTTGACGGCTTCGCCGACGGAGAAGGTGACGTACTGCCAACCCTCGTAAGCCCAGAGCACGCCGATCATGGCGACGCCGACGCCGGAAAGCAGCGACACGGAGAGCGGCGCATCCAACGCGCCGCCGAGCGCGGGAAGCAGGCCGCGTCCGATGACGAGCAGCGCGGCGCTCAGCACCACGATCATGCCCGCCTTGATGGCCGTGCTCCAGTTCTGTACGACCGCGCTCTGCCGCGTGCCTCGCACGTTGATCGCGGCAATGACCAGAATCGTCATCAGTGCAACGCCGCGCGAGGCGGTCGGCCCGAGCGTGATGAAGGTCCCGCTATAGGCGGCGAAGGCGACGGCGAGCGTCGCCACCGAGCCGCTGGCAATGACGAAGAACATGGTCCAGCCGAGCAGGAACCCGGCAAAGCGGCCGAAGGCATTGCGCACGAAGACGTAGAGCCCACCGGCCTCCGGCTCGAGCGCGCCGAGCTCGCCGTAGGTGAGTGCACCCAGCAGCGAGAGTACGCCGGCGACGATCCAGACGAGCATTGCCCAGCCGACATCGCCGCCGACCTGGCGCAGCACGATGCCGGGAACGAGGAAGATGCCGGAGCCGATGACAGAGCCGACGACGATCAGCGTGAGGTCGCGGAACGTGAGCGTGCGCGCGAGCGCGCGGCCGGGCGCTTCGCCGAAGGCCGGCAGAGTCGCGGACCCGCGCGCCGCGAAGCGCGGCAGCTTCAGCGCGAGCTGGCGGACAGCGCCGCCACGTCCGAATCGACCTCGGTGGCAGGCGCTGCACTCGCGTCGCGCACGCCAGGTGCCTGCTGCGGCGGCGGCGCGGGAATCGTGAAGTGGAAACGGCTTCCCGCGCCGGCCTCGCTTTCGACCCAGATGCGCCCGCCGTGCGCCTCGACAATGCCCTTGGCAATGGCCAGGCCGAGGCCGAGGCCGCGCGAGTCCGCCCGATCCGCCTGCCAGAAGTCGCCGAAGACGTGCGGCAGATGGTCCCTGGCGATGCCGGGTCCGGTGTCGCCGACGGTGATGGTCGTCTCGGAGTCTCCGATCACGATACGAACACTGATGTGGCCGCCAGCGGGCGTGAATTTGAGCGCGTTGCCCACCAGGTTCGAGAACACCTGGTGGATGCGCAGCGGATCGATGAGGACGCGGGGGAGCGGGTGCGCCGCGTCGAGCGAGAGGTCGAGGCCCTTCGCGACCGCGAGTGGCCGCAGCATCTCGAGTGCCTCGTCGATGACGAGTCCAAGCGGCACATGTTTTGGCTCGATGGTGAGACGCCCGCTCTCGAGGCGGCGCAATTCGATCAGATCGCCGATGAGCTGATTCATACGCTCTGCGGAGCGGAGCACGATCTCCGTTTGACGTCGCTCGGTCGCGCGGTCTTCGGGCAGCAGGTCGAGCAACAGCTGTGCACCCATCGAGATCGCGTTCAACGGGTTGCGTAGATCGTGGGCGACGACGCCGAGCATCTCATCGCGCGAACGCGTGGCCTGCTGCATCCCGCGGTACAGGCGCGCGTTCTCGACCGCCAGGCCGGCGCGCCCGGCCAGCTCCTGCGCGAGCGCCAGGTCGGCGCTGTCGAAGATTCGGCCAGACTCGGCGGCAACCATGATCAGCTCGCCCAGCGTGCCATGCTTGGCGACGAGCGGCACGGCGATCAGTGAGCGCGGCTCGAGTTGCGCAATGATCTCGCGCTCGGCCGGGTCGGTCGTCACGCGCTCGATCATCTCGGTCGTGATCTGCGGGATGAGACGCGGGCCATTCGCGCTCAACGCGACGCAGCGTTCGGCGATGACGCCGCTCCGGCAGTTGCGCGCTTCGCGCAGCAGGGGTTCCCGTTCCGGATCGGCGTGCGCGGCGCCAATGCGCTCGAAGGCGCCGCTCTCCTGGTCGATGATGTCGACCACGCAGTAGTCGGCGAGTCCCGGCACGGCGAGCCGCACGAGCTTGGCGAGCGTGGTCTGGTAGTCGAACGAGGTGGCGAGGACGTGGCTCGCGTCGGCCAGCAGCCGGGCGCGGCGTTCCATGCGTTCGGCGGTCTCGCGGGCGGCGGCTTGCTCGAGGTGGAGTCGGCGCGTCTCGAGCAGGTTGCGGATGCGGAGCAGCGTCTCCACGGCATCGATCGGCTTGGTCAGAAAGTCGTGAGCGCCGCTGGACAGCGCGCGTTGCTTCGCGGCGGGCGTGACGTCGGCGGTCAGCACCAGGATGGGCAGGTAGGTCTCGCCCCGGGTTCGCGCCGCGACGCGCTGCATCAGGTCGAAGCCGTCGACGTGAGGCATGTGCAGGTCGAGCAGGACGAGATCGGGCTGCACCTCGTCGAGCAGCCGCTCCGCCTCTCGCGCGTCGCTCGCGGCGACCGAGTTGCGGTAGCCTTCGTCGGCAAGCAGCGCCTCGAGCAATGCAACGTTGGCGCTCTCGTCATCGACGATGAGGATCCGGGCGTCTTTGAAATCGCTGAAGCTCATGGCGCAGTTCCGGTTCGGTCGAGAATGTGATCGACAGCGGCGAGAAACTCGTCGAGATCGAGCGGCTTGGTGAGGTAGGCGCTGGCGCCGGCGGCCATGAGTCGGTCGGGTGTGCCGCGCGTGGCATCGGCGCTGATCACGATGACCGGGATCGCGCGTGTCCGGGCGTCCGTCCTGAGCTCTGCGAGCACCGTTTCACCGCCCACATCGGGCAGGTGCAGGTCGAGCAGGATCAGGTCCGGTCGATGTTGGCGGGCCAACTCGAGGCCGAGCCGACCCTGAAGCGCCGGGACGAGTGCAATGCCGGGACGGCCGCTCAACAGCGACTCGATCAGACTGAGGTTCGCGAGGTTGTCCTCGATGTAGAGGATGCTGGCAGTGCGCTCGGCAGCGGCCGGCGTGCTGGCGGCTGCGTGGTGCGGGAGCGGCCGAGCCTGCAGTCGCTGGCTGGGGCTGTCGGCGAGCGGCAGCTCGAGCCAGAAGGTGCTGCCGCTGCCGGGCGCGCTGTCGACCTCGAGTTCGCCGCCCATGGCCTCGACGAGGCGGCGTGACAGCGCCAGGCCGAGGCCGGTGCCCTCGACCTCGGATTGCTCGGCGCCGAGCCGATCGAACGGCGTGAACAGCCGCTCGCGCAGCGACGCCGGAATACCGGGCCCGGTGTCGCGGACCGCGATCCGTAGTCGCGGCCGCGCGGCAGCAGCGCGACCAGGCCCCTCGGCGGCAGGCGTGCATTCGACGAAGACGCTGCCCCGCTCGCCGTTGTACTTGATGGCGTTCGACAGCAGGTTGAGCAGCACCTGGGTGAGCCGCTGCCGGTCGGCCCAGACGAAGATCTCGGCGTCGAGGCCGGCCGGCGGGTGGATCGTGCAGTCACGCGCCACGGCGAGTGGCCGGATCAGGTCGAGGGTCTCCTTCACGACCGTCGCGACCGGCACGGGCTCGAGTGAGAACTGCAGCCGGTTCGCCTCGATCCGGGCGATGTCGAGCACTTCGTTGATCAGGTCGAGCAGATGGCGGCCGGCCTTGAGGATGTGGTCCACCGCCTTCTTCTGCTGCTCCGGCAGCTCGCGGCGGCCGAGAAGCTGTGCAAAACCGAGAATGCTGTTGAGCGGTGTGCGCAGCTCATGACTCATGCGCGACAGGAACTCGCTCTTCGCGCGATTGGCGCGCTCGGCGCTCTCGCGCTCTCGTTCGGCCTCCTCGCGTGCACTCTGCAGCGCGTCCTCGAACCGCTTGCGTTCGGTGATGTCACGGAACCACCAGATGCGGCCATAATAGCGGCCATCGGCGGCGCGAACCGGGCCGCTGTAGCGGTCGAACACCGAGCCATCCTTGAGCAGGATCTCATCGCGACTGTGCTCATCGGGATGGGCATAGAGGTACTCGATGCGCTGTCCGAATTCGACAGGATCCACGAGCTTGTCGAGGACCCAGCCGATGGCGCGCTCGTCGGAGCGCGACTCGACGATCTCGGGCGGAATGCCCCAGAGCTCGACGAAACGCTGGTTGTACGACGTGATGCGGCCGTTCTCGCCGACCACCAGAATCCCGTCGATCGATGCCTCGCCCTGGGCCTCCAGCAGGGTGGTCTTGAGCAGCAGCTCGTCTTCGGTCGCCTTGCGTTCGGTGATGTCGCGGGACATGACGACCACGCCGACGTTCGACTCATCCAGGCGCATCGTGCGGCCGACCGATTCGAGCACGCGATACTCGCCGTTCTTGTGACGGTATCGGAGCGGGACCGTGCGTGTCTTACCCGGATGCTTCAGCACATCCTGCACGGCCGCGATTGTGGCCTCGTAATCGTCCTCGTGAATGCGCTCGAAGGCCCGCTTGCCGACCAGCTCTTCGGGCCGGTAGCCGAGCACCCGCTCGACCGACGGGCTGTAATAGCGGATGATCGAATCCGGCCCGATGACCGTGGCGAGATCGGACGAGTTCTCGACGATGGTGCGGAACAGCTGCAACTCGCGGTTGCTGGCGGCGAGCTCCGCGGTGCGCTGCTCGACGCGGCGCTCGAGCTCCGCGTTGGCCGCTTCCAGCTCCGCCTGCGCCTGCTTGCGCTCGGAGACATCGCGCGTGATCGCGAGCAGTCGGTCGCCGGTGGGCAGCGAGACACGGCGCAGGTTGACCTCGAGCCAGAGCTCGCGACCGGAGCTGTGCCGGCCGAGCCACTCGAAGAGCTGCGGCTCGCCGGCGGCAGCGCGCTGCAGCCGCTCGCGCGCGGCGGACCAGTCGTATTCGGGCCGCACGGCCGAAAGCACGCTCACGCCGCCGCGCTTGATCTCGTCCAGCGTCAGCCCGTGCAGCTCGCAGGCGCGTTGATTCGCATCCAGGATCTCGCCGGTCTCGATGTCGTGAACGTAGATTGCGTCGTTGGCGAGCTCGAAGATCGCACGGTAGGCGGCCTCGGAGTCGCGCAGCGCCTCCTCGGCGCGGCGCTCCGCAGTCACGTCGCGGTGGACAATGAAGACTTCGCGGACGGCGTCGGTCTCATCGCGGACGGGGCAGGCGAATGCATGGATCCAACGGGGCTCGAGATCGTCGCCCGCCGCGATCCGTTCCGGCGGCAGGTACGGCCGCACATCGAAACGGGTCGGTGGGATCTCGACCGCATCGCCGGCGAACGCGCGCCTGATGTAATCGGCGACGAATGCGAGCTGCTCGTCGTCGAGCGGGTTGAAGCGGCGCGCGTCCGCCTTGGTCATGTGGAACAGCTGCTGCCAGGCGTGGTTGACCTCGAACGTCTCGCCGTCCGGCGAAAACAGCTGGATGCTGAACGGAAACTGCTCGAACAGCGCGCGGAACCGCGACTCCGAGCGACGCAACGCGTCCTCGGTGGCACGCTGATCGGTGATGTCCTGGCACGCACCGATGAGCCGGACGACGCGGCCGTCGGCGTCGAGCGTGGGCTCACCGACGCTGCGTAGCACACGCTGCTCGCCGGATGGCCGGACGATGCGTTCCTCGAACTCGAACGGCTTGCCGGTGACGACAGCGCCCTCGATCTCGGCGCGCACGCGCTCCCGGTCGTCGGGGTGGACGAGCTCCAGGTAGGCGTCGAAGGTGGCGGCGAACTCGCCGGGTTCGAGGCCGTAGATGCGGTACAGCTCGTCGGACCAGCAGACGCTGTTGGCGAGCACGTCCCATTCCCAACTACCGAGTCGGGCGAGACGCTGGGTTGCGGCAAGCTGGCCGGCACGAACCTCGGCGCGGCCGGCGGATTGCCGCACCGCGACGCCTTCGTCGCGGGGTTCCGGAGCAATCATGGCTTTGGGGAGAGTGGGTGATCTCAGGCGAACGAGACCTTTACGGCGGAATTGCCGCAGAGGTTTTTCTCGCGGAAGGGGCACGCGCGGGGCCGGTCGCTCCAAGTCACCTGCGCGGGAAATCTCGCATCGGCATGGGGGGCGGTCAATGAGACCGGACCGGCCCGGGCAGAGCAGTGGCCAGGCGGTCCGGGCAGCCAGCGGCCACGCGTTCCGGGGAACACGGCGACCCTGAGTTGCCGGCCCCGAAGCCGCGGCTATGTTGGCAGCAAGGACGTCGCCTCGATTACGTCAGGAGAACCGTCGATGAGCCGAACGAATTCGTTGCTGACCGGTGCCGCGCTGCTCGGTGTGGCAGGCTGCGAGGTGCTCAGCATCGAGCCGGACCTCAGCACACTGACGGTCAATGGCGTGGTGGTGAACGCGGATCAGCAGGACCCGATTCCGGACGCCGCCGTGATCGTCGAGATCCGCGACGGCGCGACGTATCTGACGATCGACTCGACGCAAACCGGGCAGACCGGCGCCTATCAGCTACAGTTTGCCAATCCGTCACCCGATTCGGCGTACGTCAGCGCGAGCGCGCCCGGCTACCGCAGCTCGATCCGCGCGCCGCTCAACACGCGCCAGGCACGCACGCGTTACGACTTCGAGCTGATGCCGCTCGGGCCGGACGGCGGAACGCAGGTGGGCCACTGAGCCTGCCGGCAGTTGCGGCCAACGCTCCTAGGAAGGGTCCTGCGCGCCGTAGCGGGCGTGGATCAGGCGTGCCGTGCCATCCCGAAGCACCGTGACGAGATACAGATTGTCGTAGGCCGACTCGCCGAGCTGCGGCACGGGGCCGGCGCCGAGCGCCTGCACGATCAGCGGCGCAGTGTTGCTGTGGCCGACGACCAGCACTACGCGGCCGCGCTGCTCGTTGAGAATGCGCTGGGCGAGCTCACGCGCATGTTGCTCGCCCTGTCCCGGCTGCACCTCGACGATCGTGATGTCGACGCCGAGCGCCGTGGCCAGCGGCACCGCCGTCTCGCGGGTGCGGCGGTACTGCGTGGTGTAAACGGCCTCGACGCCGGCACGCGCGGCGACGTCGAGCAATGCGCGGGCGCGCTCGTGTCCTGCCTCGCTGAGCGGCGGATCGGCGTCATCGCCGGCAGCGCGCTCCGCGTGCCGCACCACGATGACAGTGGTGGCGCCGTCCTGCGC
>JBOHRE010000059.1:0-20447 GCA_050732635.1 Longimicrobiales bacterium
CCTCGACGCGTATCTGCGTGCGGCCGGCGGCATTGCCGGAGACATCCCGGCGCCCGAAGGCGGCGCGCTGCCAGCCGCGCGCGCCGCGGTGCCGTTCCGGCCGCGGCTCGAGCCCCGGCGTGACGCGCGCTTTCAGGGCACCTACAACTTCGAGTTCCCGCCACAGGTCGTGTATCTGGCGCAGCACGTCCCGGCCGACGAGCGCAACCTGGCGCTGCTGTGCAAGCGGCTGCTCGAGATGGACGTGCCCGAGATGATGGCATCATTCATCCTGGAGCGCGCGCCCGAGCAGCCCTGGGAGTTCCGCCGGGATTACGCGAGACAATTGTGGGACGAGGCGCGCCACGCGATGATGGGCGAGACGGCGTTCACGTCACGAGGCATCGACTGGACCTCGATTCCGCTCAATGTCGGCTTTGCGTTGCGACTGAACCTGCACGCGAGCCCCTTCGAGCGGCAGCTCGTGCTCTGGGCCATCGAGCAGAGCCTGATGCCGGCGGAGACTGGCAAGTCGTACGAGTTCGAGACCGCGCGCGCGGCCGGCGATGAGCTGTCGGCTCATTTTCAGGACTACGACTGGGCGGATGAGGTGCTGCACGCGCAGATCGGCCGCCGTTGGATCAGGGCCGCCGGCCTGTCGCTGGACGAAGCGCGCGAGCGGGCGCTCGAAGTGCACGAGCGCACCTGGAACGCGCTCGCTGCCTACCGCGATCGACAGCCGCAGACCGAATGGTGGCGCGCGTTCGTCGAACAGGTACTGGGACACCCGTCGGCCACGAAAGCGGCAGACTTACGCAAGCCGGAGGTCATGAGCGAGTGAGCGTGCCGCTCTTCATCCCGCTCGCGACGGCGCTGCTGCTCGGCTCCGTGCACGCGCTCGAGACGGATCACATGGCCGCGGTCAGCGCGTTCGTCGCGCGGCGGCCGGGCACGCGCGCAGCCATCGGGTTCGGTGCGCGCTGGGCGTTCGGCCACGGCGTCGCCATCCTGCTGGTCGGCGCGCTGCTCATGGCGCTGGGACTGCGGCTGCCCCAGACGGGCGAGCCCTGGCTCGAGCGGGCCGCCGGGTTGGCGCTGGTCGTGGTCGGCGTGTGGACGGCGAGCGGCGCGCGCGCGCTGCACGCGCACCGGCACGCGCACGCCGATGGCACGGTGCACACACACCTGCACGCACACGAAGGCGGGATCGAGCAGCCTCACGCAGAGCGGCACGATCACCGCCACGCGGTCACCGCGGTCGGTGCACTGCACGGACTGGCCGGCACCGCGCCGGTGCTGGCGTTGCTGCCACTCACCGATCTGCACGGTCCGGTCGCGGCCGGCCTCTACCTCGTGAGCTTCGGTGTGGGCACGGCGTTGGCCATGGTGATGTACGCGCTGCTCGCCGGCTGGGTCGCAGGGCGCGCGGCCGAACGGTCGACACGCATCGCCCAATGGATCGCGCGCGCCACCGGCTTCGCCACGGCCCTGGTCGGCATTGTCTGGATCCTGCGCTGATGCACCTGCTCGTCACGCGCCGCACGATACCGCTCGACCGAACCGACCACTACGGCTGGCTCTGGGAGGCCGTGCGTGTCGCGGCGCTGGGCGCGGGTCTGCGCGCTTGGCGGTTTCGCGCGGCCGATCGCGACGATCGCTACCTGGAGTTCATCGAGGCGCCGTCGGCCGCGGCATTGGAGGCGCCGGCGGTCGACGCCGCGCGTGTGGCGCTGCGCGAGAGCTTCGCCGCGACGGAAGAGAGCCTGTGGCTCGAACAGACCCTGCCCGACACGGAGACGCGTGGTGAGTGAGCGCGATCATCAGGCGCTGCTGCGCCTGCTGCGCGAGCGCTCCGTGCAGCGGGGAGATTTTACGCTCGCCGGTGGTACCCGCTCCTCCTATTACATCGACGCGCGCCGGACGACGATGAGCGGCGCCGGCCAGCTCCTGATCGGCCGTCTCGGTCTGGCCCGCATCGAGGAGCGCGGCTGGCGCCCCGATGCCGTCGGCGGGCTGACACTGGGCGCCGATCCGGTGGCGTATGCGATCGCGCACGCAGCCGCGCGCGCCGACCGGCGCATCGATGCCTTCACCGTTCGCAAGCTGCCGAAGTCGCACGGCACCGGCAGGCGCGTCGAGGGTGCCTTCGAGAGCGGCATGGACGTGGTGCTCGTCGAGGACGTCGTGACCAGCGGTGGCAGCGCCATCTCTGCGGCCGAGGCGGTGCGGGCGGAAGGCGCACGCGTGCTGGGTGTGCTGTGCGTCGTCGACCGCGAGGAAGGCGGCGCGGAGCGGCTGCGCGAGGCAGGCCTCGAGCTCACGACGCTGGCCACGCGCACCGAGCTGCTGTCCGAGGATGCCAACGCCTGATACGCGGCGA
Source organism: Longimicrobiales bacterium (assembly GCA_050732635.1). GTDB lineage: Bacteria > Gemmatimonadota > Gemmatimonadetes > Longimicrobiales > RSA9 > JBOHRE01. The sequence continues at coordinate 2,360 of JBOHRE010000059.1, forward strand.
CCCTAGGGCCTAACGCGCAGTCGCCGCCCCACCGATCCGCCTGGACCCCTACTGCCTAACGCGCAGTCGCCGCCCCCACCGACCCGCCTGGACCCCTTTCATGGCATCACGACCGGGCCCGGCCAGGGCGCACGCTCGATCGACCCGGCCAGCCGCTCCAGCACCGCCTGCGCCGCGACCAGCCGCGATTCGTAGAGCTGCAGCAACTCGGGCGGCAGGTGCTGGCGAAAATGCTCGCTGCTCATCGGCGGCTGCGTCGTCGCGTCTGCTTCGGCATGGACGACGTCGCCCAGGAAGAAGGTCGATGCGCCGGTGTCCATCGCGTTCACGACGCGGCACTCGAGCGCGGCCCAGCTATCGGCGAGCAGCGGACACTCCGTCACGCCTCGGCGCGCCGCCAGTGTACCCTCCGGCACCGGTGTGCCCTCGCTCAGCTTCGCGCCTTCGCGGCCGCTCCGCAGCCCGAGCACGCGCACGACCTCCCACTGATCGCTGCGCAGCAGGTGCAGGCCGAAGACACCGCTCCGGTAAACCAGGTCGTGACTGAAGTTGGTCTTCGAAATGTAGACGGAAACCCGCGGCTGTGAGGGAACCAGCGACGCCCGCTGTGCGCTGTTCGCGATCATACCATTCCACTGTCCCTGGGCGCTCGTGGTTATCGCCACGATCGGCGACGTGAGGACGCGTAGCAGGGCGTACAGCGACTCGCCCTCGATCACACGGCCGACGGGATCGCTCAAGCGACGGTATCGCGGATGTGCACCGGGTAGAGACGCCGCAGCAGCGGCGCGAGCGCGGCGACGCCGGCCCGCGCCTGCGCGACACTCTGGCGCTGTGCGGCCAGCGCTGCCAAGGCGGCCGCCTTCACCTGGTCGTCGGTGCGTCCCGGCGCGAAGCCGAGCGTGGCACTCCAGTCCTGCAGCTCCGTAAGCCGCGCGTCGGTGAGTCGGGCGCGTTCCGTGGGCTCCAGGCCCAGCCCCAGCTCACGCGCCCGCGCGGCCAGCAGCGCATTGCGCGCCGCGCCCAGCACGACGCCCGCAAGCACGTCATCGGCGGCGGTCTCCAGTCGGGCGCGGGCCGCGGGATCGGCTGTCATGAGCACGCGCTCGAGCTCGGCAGCCGTGAGCTCCCCATCCGGCCATTGCGCGACCGCAGCATCGTGGGGCAGCGCACCGGCACGGAAGCCGGCCAGCGCCTCGGGCAGTACGGCAATGCCAGCGGCCTGTCGCTCGGCCCAGTGGCGCGCGGCATTCGGATCGCCGGCCGCCGCCGAGAGCCGGCCGAGTACGCGGGCGCGTACTGCCTCGAGCGGTAGCGGCGCACGCCGCTCGAGGCGCAGCACATGGTAGCCGTAACGGGTTTGCACGACGTCGCTGACCTGGCCCGGATCGAGCCTGGACGCGGCGTCCCAGAACGGCGTGACCCAGGTGCCCCGGCGACCCGGCTCCAGCAGGCCGCCCCGCTCAGCCGCGCCGGGCTCCTCGGATACGTCTGCGGCCACGACCTCGAACGGCTCACCACCGCGGATCCGCTCCAGCGCCGCCTGCGCTCGAGCGCGCGCGGCGCCATGCTTGGCCTCGCTCTGCCACGCTTCGGCGAGCACCACCAGATGCCGCACCGTCAGCTCGTGCTCGGGTCGCGCTTGGTACAGCCGGCGCACCGAGTCCTCGCTCAGACCGGCTTCGCGCAGCGCGATCTCTGCGGCGAGACGTTGCAGCAGCTCGCTCTGCTCATCCTGCGCCGCAAGGGTGGACGCCAGCGAATCGACTGAGCCTTGTGCGACTGCCAGGCCGAACGCCGTGAGGTCGGCCAGCTCCTCGCGCCCGCTACCGCTCAGCGCGCCGAGCTCGGCCTCGGCGTAGCCGACGTCGCCGACGAGCAGCATCGCGGGCTCCCGCTCGGCGTTACAGCCGGTGCATAGCAGGCCAATCGCAACGAGCGTCGCTGGCGCGGTCAGCGGCGCTGGTGTCCCTACTCGAGCAGGCGTAGCGGCATCACCAGACACAGGTAATCCGGTGCTTCATCGCCATCGGCATGCGGTTCCAAGGTCGCCGCACGCTCGGGCGCCTTGAACGCGATCTTCACCTCGTCCGTCGGTACGTACTTCAGCACTTCCAGCAGATACGCCGCATTGAAGCCGATGTCGAGCGGATCGCCGGTGTACGCGAGCTCAAGCTCCTCGTGCGCCTCACCGAGGTCGGGCGTCTCCACCGATAGGCGCAGGACGCCGCTATTGAAGGAGAGCTTGACGCGATGCGTCTGCTCACTCGCAACCACGGCCATGCGACGCAGCGCCTGCGTCAGACCACCCTTTTCCGCTATCGCGATCCGATCGTTGTCGCGCGGTATGACCTGCTCGTAATTCGGATACGGCCCCTCTATGAGTCGGGTGAAGATCTGTGTCCCATCGTGACGGAAGCCGAGGTGATTCTCGCTGCGGGCCACCTCGATCTCGGCCTCGGCGCCGAACAGCCGCTCGATCTGGTGCAGAGCCTTCGGCGGCACGATCAGATCCGTGCGGGGCGCGCCTGGCGTCGAAACCGGGACGCTCATCATCGCCAGGCGGTGACCGTTCGTTGCGACCATCCGCATGTCACGGTCGCCGAGCTGCCACAACACGCCATTCAGAATCGGCCGGCTCTCTTCGGTCGACACCGCAAAGGATGTCTGCCGGATCAGACTCTGCAGCACATCCCCACGGATGCGCCAACTCTCTCCGAAATCGACCGACGGGAACGTGGGGAACTCATCCCGCGGCATGCCATTCAGCCGGAACTTCGCCCGGCCGCATTCCAGCTCGAGACGATCGTTCTTGCTGCTGAGCCGCACAGGCTGCTCGGGCAGCTCCCGGGCCAGCTCCTGCAGCTTCTTGGCAGGCACGGTCAGTGAGCCCGCATCCTCGACCTCGGCCGGGACGCGAAGGCTGACCGCCATGTCCAGATCGGTTCCGCTCATCTGGACCCCATCGCCATCGACATCCAGCAGGATGTTCGACAACACCGGCAGAGTGGTCCGTGCCGGGATCGTCGCGGCCACCGCCGCCAGGCCCTGCTGAAGATTCTCCCGGGTGATGATGACTTTCATCGAATCCTCGCGTTTGCGACGGTTCAGCGGATTCCCACAGTAGAATACAACCGATGACCTGTTAAATCTCTAGATTAGTAGTAGTAGTAGAGGCTGTGGAATCGTGGACCACGGGATTCCAAGCCTGCGCTGACCGCGTCACTGTACGCCATAGCATGATTGGCCCTCTGTGGGAAGCGGCGGGACAAGTACCGCGTGTTCCTCACGCGATCCACACCGACGTCGTGCTCGTGGACAACGGCAGCACGCTCCACAACGCATCCACAACGGTTATCCGCAGCGGTCACCCCGAGAACTCCTCTCGCAGATCGAGTACGGTGCTGCGAAATGCGTTATCGGCCTGCATGTCCTGCTCGACCTTCGAGATCGAGTGGATCACCGTAGAGTGGTCCCGGCCGCCGAAGAGCTTGCCGATGTCCATGAGTGGCAGATCGAGCAGCTCGCGAATCAGGTACATTGCCACCTGGCGCGGGACGGTCAGCTCCTTGGTGCGTCGCTTCGAGGTCAAACCCTCGACCGAGACGCTCCAGTGTTCGGCGACGCGCGAGCGGATCAGCTCCGGAGTCAGCTCCGCACGGCTCATCCGTGCCGTCAGCACACCGCCGAGTGCTTCTTGCGCCAGCTCGACGGTGATCTCGCGCCGGGTGAGCGAGGAGTAGGCAAGCAGCTTGATGATTGCGCCCTCGAGCTCGCGCACGCTCGAGCGGCAGTTGCGGGCAATGAACTCCAGTACCGAATCCGCCAGGACGAGGCGGTCCTCATCGGCCTTCTTGCGCAGAATCGCCACCCGGGTTTCGAAGTCCGGTGGCTTGATGTCGGTGACGAGTCCCCACTCGAAGCGCGAGACGAGTCGCTCCTCGAGTCCTGGAATCTCCTTCGGCGGTCGGTCGCTGGTCAGCACGATCTGACGCGTCGCCTCGTACAGTGCATTGAACGTGTGGAAGAACTCCTCCTGCGTGCGCTCCTTTTCGCCCAGAAACTGCACATCGTCGATCAGCAGGATATCGATCTCACGGTAGCGCCGCCGGAACTCGGCCATGCGCCCCTCTTGAATCGACGCAATCAGATCGTTGGTAAACCGCTCGCTCGAGATGTACGCGATCCGACGGTCCGGCTGGCGCTCCAGGACCGCGTTGCCGATCGCGTGCATCAGATGCGTCTTGCCCAGCCCGACACCGCCATAAATGAACAGGGGATTGTACATCCGCGCCGGCGATTCGGTGACCGCTCGGCACGCCGCGGCCGCGAGTTGATTGCTGTTGCCCACCACGAATCGATCGAAGATGTAACGATCGTTGAGCGGCGTGCCCATGGTGGTGCCGGCAGGCGCAGTCGCGGTTGCCGTCGCCGCGCGATGCGGGTCCGTCGCCTGTAGCGGCTCCAGCAGCGGCATTACCGCGCGAGGCAGCTCATCATCACCAGGGTGAAACTGAAAGGACACCGTCACTCGCCGGCCGAAGACGCGCTCCGCCACGTCCTGCAGCATCTCCGCGTACTTGTCCTCGATCCATTCCGCGGCGAACTCGCTGCCGGTCCCAATGACGAGCAGATCCCGCGACAGCGCGACCGGCTCGGTCTGCGCGAACCACGTGCGAAATGTCTGCTCCGGGAGCAACGGTCGGGATTGCTCGAGGATTCGGTTCCAGGCCTCGGAGGCTGTCAGCTCCATCGCGTCAGGTACTACGGCTGGGTGGGTACGGGGACGCCAAGCTAGATTCGCGTTGTGGGCAAGTCAACGGGCGTACACCGCCCGAAGAGTTCTCGGCTTGACCGCGTTTTCAAGCGCGACTACCTTTAAAATTCTGTGCACAGAACGGACTAGTGACGGTGGGAGCGACGGATGGGGAAGCCGACATACCGGCCGAGCAGACGGCGGCGCAAGAACACGCACGGGTTCCGCGCGAGGATGGCGACCCGGGCGGGGCGCAAGGTGCTGAGCCGGCGGCGGAAGAAGGGGCGCAAGCGGCTGACGGTGTCGATCGGAAGGAAGTAGCCGCGCGCGCCGCGCCACGGCGGCAGCAGCGGTTGCCGCGGAGCCGGCGTATCCGGCGCAGCCGAGACATTCGGCAGCTTCTCCGGCGGGGGAAGCGGAGCAGGACGGCCGATCTGGACGTCTTCGACTCCGACTCCCCCGCCGGCTTTTCACGTGGCGGTTGGATCGTGCCGCGCCACCGGCGCAACGCGGTCGAGCGAAATCGCTTGAAGCGGCGGCTCCGCGAGATCTTGAGGCGCGATGTGCTGCCGCGCTTCGATGACGCGGCCCTACACATTGATGTGCTGGTACGCGCGCGGCCGGAGGCTTACGATGCGACCTTCTCGGCATTGCGTGAGGAGTTGACGAAGTGGGCGGTTCATCGCTCGGCCAGCGCGCGGCGGTCGGGTTGATCCGGCTGTACCGCCGCGGGCTGTCGCCGCTGCTCGGCGCGTCGTGCCGGTTCACGCCGAGCTGCTCGGCGTATACGGAAGAGGCGATTCTGCGATACGGCACGCCGCGGGGCAGTTGGCTGGGACTCCGCCGGATCCTGCGCTGTCATCCCTTCGGCGGCTCCGGCTATGACCCGGTGCCGTGAAGCGGCGCGTCGCAACATCGGAAACGGAGATACGGGCACGGTGCGGATCCGCACGCCCTGGCACATAGAACGGAACGAGCGCTAGCCGGTCGATGCAGAACTCGCGATTTCTGCTCGCGATCGTCCTCGCGATCGGTGTCATCCTGGTGACGAACCTGCTGTTCCCGCCGGTTCGCCCGACACCACCTGCGGCACCGCCGGCGGATACCTCGGCGGTCCGGGCGGATACGCCTGCGCCCGGCGGTGAGCCGGCGGCACCACCCGAGCCGACTCCGGCGCCCGTCGACCCTGACCCGGTTGCTGTCGTGCCAGCGGTGGAAGCAGAGGCGGCGACGGACACGATCATCGTGCGGTCGCCTCTGTACCGGTACGGCCTGACGACGTCCGGATCCATTGTGCGCGCAGAGTTGTCGCGCTTCGAGTCGCTGACCGGCGTGGAATCGGATGCGCCGCGGCCGGACGTGAACCTTGCGCCTGAAGGCCTGCCGCTCGTGCGCCACGCGCTTCAGCTCGCTGATGAGCCGCTCGAGCTGTCGCTGCTCGAGCTCCGGGCTGACGCCGCCGACGAGGTCGTGCTCGACTCGGCGAGCGAGCCGCGCACGATCGAGCTGGTGCATGCGGCGAGCGACACGGCGCCGATCATCCGGCTGCGCTACACGTTCGATCCGCGCAACTACCTGATCCACGTCTCCGGCGAAGTCGGTGGCGCCCTCGAGCGGCCGCTGCTGTTGATTCGACTCGGGCCGCGCCTCGCGACCCACGAGGCCGACACCATGGAGGACCGGCGCGCCGCGGCCTACGTCGTGAACAGCCGGCGCGATGGGATCAACAGCGTTCGCTTCGAGAGCGTCGAGACGCAGCGGATCGAGGAAGGCCCGCTCTACTGGGCGGCGCTGCGCACCAAGTACTTCCTGGTCGCGGCGATCTCGCCATGCGAGGAGGGGTTCGATTGCTTCGGCGGCGCGATCGCCCGTCCCGCGGCTGGTTTCGGTGCCGAGCTCACCGCCACTATGCCAATCGGCGCCGATGGGCGATTTGCGTACGACCTCTATGTCGGGCCGCAGGATCCCGACCGGCTCGCCGCGATCGGCCGCGAGCTCCAGGACGTGAACCCCTATGGCTGGCGCGTCTTCAGGCCGATCCTGACGCCGCTCGGCCACCTCATCACGTGGGCGGTCGTCGCCCTGCACGACGCCCTGCGAATCGGCTACGGCTGGGTCCTGATCCTCTTCGGCATCCTGATCCAGCTCATCCTCTGGCCGCTGAACACCCGGGCCATGCGCTCGCAGCTCAAGAACATGGAGCTGCAGCCGGTGATTCAGGAAATCCAGCGGAAATACAAGAACGATCCGGAGCGGCTGCAGAAGGAGATGGTCCGCCTGTATCGCGAGGAAGGATTCAATCCACTCGGCGGCTGCCTGCCGATGCTGATCCCGTTCCCCGTCCTGATCACCCTGTTCTTCGTCTTTCAGAACACCATCGAGTTCCGCGGCGCCGACTTCCTCTGGCTGCCGGATCTGTCGCGCCCGGATCCGCTCTATCTGCTGCCCGTCCTCTTGGGCCTGAGCATGTTCGGCACGCAGTGGCTCAGCGCTCGCTCCATGCCGCAGACCAGCCCGCAGATGAAGATCATGATGTGGCTCATGCCCGGCATGATCATGATCTTCTTCTTCAATCTCGCGTCCGGTTTGAACCTCTACTACGCGTCCTCCAATCTGGCGGCGCTACCGCGTCAGGTCCTGATGATCCGCGAGCGAAAGCGTCACCAGCAGCGGCCTCGGCCAGCCGCATCCGCAGCACGCTAATGCACGATCCGGAACGGACGCGGTAACGGCGCGTCACCCGCCTCCAGCTCTGCCACTTCGGCCACATGCGCCGCCGGCGGGCCCCGCCGTATCTGCTCCACGAACTGCGCCAGCGACGCGCCGTCCCCGCTCGCCTCGATCTCGACCGTGCCGTCCGCAGCGTTCCGCACCGTTCCCGCCAGCTCCAACGCCCGCGCCTCGTGCGCCGCCCACCAGCGGAAGCCAACGGCCTGCACCCGTCCGCTCACGCGCAGCCGAAGTCGTTGCTCGCTCGCCATTCCGGTCAACCCAGTGTGCCGTAGCTCGTAGGACCGTGCTTCGGGAATTGTTCGGTATCGCCCAGGGCACAGCAGTGCTCGATTCGTGCCGCGTGCGGCGACACGGCCTGCGCGTCCACAGCGGAGCCGGACCACGACCCCGGCCGGCCCCGGGCGGCCCATTCGGCGTGACCGGTTCGCTTCCAGGGACTGCCGGAACGGCAGTACGCGCGTCGCGGCCCGGCTGTCATGGCCGCCGCCGACACAGGCGTTCACGGCGTCGCCGGCTTGCCGGCTCGATCTCGCAGCGCGCGCGTGCGGCCGTTTCCCATTCCCGTGCTGGGCCGTCGGAGGGGTGAGTCACCTGTTTCACGTGAAACGCCGTTCCTCGGCGACGTGTCCGGGCGGGCCTGCAGCCAGCGAAGGCCTCGAGGCGCGTCGGCTGCGGTGCCCTGTGGTTCGGCCGGCGAGTTTCACGTGAAACGGCGGCGACCCGGCCGTTGGCTTCGCTTCAGCCGGCGGGTATATTCCGGCGCGGCTGCACGGTCGGAACTCAGGATCCGGGGGCGGATGTCGCGCGTCATCGCTATCGCGAACCAGAAGGGTGGGGTCGGGAAGACCACGACCGCGATCAATCTCGGCGCCTGCCTGGCGGTGGCCGAACGACCCACGCTCATCATCGATATGGATCCGCAGGGAAACGCCACCAGCGGGTTGGGCGTGGAGCGACGGCCGGGAATGCCGTCCGTGTACAACGTGCTCGTCGAGGGGTTGCCGATCGAATCGGCGGTGCGGAAGGAGGTGCACTTCCCCTACCTGGACGTGGTTCCATCAACCCAGGACCTGGTCGGGGCGGAGGTCGAGCTGGTGGGACGGCCGGAGCGCGAAAAGCTGCTCCTGCGCTCGCTTGAGAAGCTGCGCGAGTCCTACGAGTTCGTGCTCCTGGATTGCCCGCCATCGCTGGGCCTGCTGACGTTGAACACGCTGGTCGCCGCGGATACGGTGCTGATCCCGATCCAGTGCGAGTTCTACGCGCTGGAGGGTCTGTCGCAGCTGCTGAACACGGTGCGACTCGTTCAGCGTAACCTCAATCCCCGCTTACAGATAGAGGGCGTGCTGCTGACCATGTACGACCAGCGGCTCAACCTCTCGAAGCAGGTAGCCGAGGAGGCGAAGGAGTACTTCGGCACACGGGTCTATCGGACCACGATTCCGCGCAATGTGCGCCTGGCGGAGGCGCCGAGCTTCGGCAAGCCGATCGTGCTCTACGACATCCTGTCGCAGGGCGCTCAGAGTTACTTGGCGCTGGCGCGTGAGGTGATCGCGCGCGCGAAGGGCGGCCGCGGAAAGGGTGACGCGACCGAGCCTCACATCGTCGCATCGGGTGCGGACGACGCTGTGCGAGGCGCCTCGTGAGCGGGCGTCAGCGGGACCGGCTGGGTCGCGGCCTCGGTGCGCTGCTGGGCGAGTATCTCGAGGAGCGACCGGTCGAAGGCGGCGACGTGAGGCAACTCGCAGTCGGCGCGATCACGCCGAATCCGTTCCAGCCGCGCCGCGAGTTCGGCGAGGAGGAGCTGGCCGAGCTGGCGCAATCGATCCGGGAGAACGGGCTGTTGCAGCCGATCGTGGTGCGTCCGGCGCCGGCGGGTTCGGGCGCGGCTTGGCAGCTGGTCGCCGGGGAGCGCCGTTGGCGGGCGGTCAGCCGGCTCGGATGGGCCGAGTTGCCGGCGATGGTCCGCGACGTGGACGATCGCACGCTGCTCGTGCTCGCGCTGGTCGAGAATCTGCAGCGTGCCTCGCTCTCGCCGATCGAGGAGGCGCAGGCCTACCGGCAGCTCGCCGACGAGTTCGGGCTCTCTCATGGCGCGATCGCCGACACGGTCGGCCGCGATCGCTCGACGGTCGCCAACACCTTGCGCCTGCTCCAGTTGCCGGCGGCGATCCGGCGCATGGTCGAGGACGGTCGACTGTCGGCCGGCCACGCACGTGCGCTGCTCGGTCTGGACAACGAGAGGCGCATGATCGAACTGGCGCGGCGTGCCATCCAGCAGGCCTGGAGCGTGCGCGAGACCGAGCAGCACGTGCGCCGCGGACGTCCCGAAAAGAAACCGAAGCAGGGCCGACCCCTCGCTGGCGACGCGGTCCAACGTCGTCTGGAAGAGGTGCTGCAACAGCGCTTCGGCACCCCGGCGCGGATCCGGCGCTCACGGGGCGAGCGGGGTCGCATCGAGATTCCGTTTTACGGTATGGAGGACTTCGAGCGAGTGTTCGAGCTGATGACGGGCGATTCTGCGACCGACGTGATCTCCTGATGAAGGACAATCGCCGACTCACCGTTCTCATCATTCCCGATGGGGAAACGGAAACGCGCACGTACGGGATCCCCTATGCGCGGCTGAAGCTGGCCCTGGGTGGCGCCGGCGTGATCCTGGTGGTGTTCATCGTGATGGCGGCATCATGGTGGTATGTCGCCGCCCAAGCAGCGCGGGTGCCCGGCCTTGAGCGGCAGGTCGAGCTGCTCGAAGGAGAGCGCGCCAAGGTCGCCGAGCTCGCGCGTATGCTGTCGGAGGTCGAGGCGCAGTACGAGAAGGTGCGTCAGATGCTCGGCGCCGATGGGTCCGCGGCCGAGGGCGAACCGGTCCTGCCGCCGCTGCGCGGTGCCGAGCAGGAGGGCGGCAATGACGCGGCGAGCACGCCGGACCCGGGCAGTGAGCCGGAGGGCTGGCCGCTCACGCAGAGCGGATTCGTGACGCAGCCGATCGGAGACGGGACGCACCCGGGCGGAGACGGGACGCACCCGGGTGTCGACATCGCCGTGCCGCTCGACTCCTATATTCGGGCTGCCGGCTCGGGACTGGTGCGGGAGACAGGTCGGAGTGATGTTTACGGACGCTACCTCGTGATCGATCATGGCGGCGCCTACACGAGTTTGTACGGCCATGCGTCTCAGGTTTTCGTACGGCAGGGCGACCGCGTCGAACGCGGGGAGGTGATCGGCTTGACCGGCTCGACCGGGCGCTCGACGGCGCCGCACCTGCATTTCGAGATCCATCACGACGGCCAGGCGATCGATCCGTTCACCATGGTCGGGCGCCGATCGATTCAGAGCCCAACGACACCATCCAGCTGAGCGGGTGATGATGGCACGTGACAAAGAGGACAGACCGCCGGTTCTGGCCGCCAATGAAGGCGTCATCTCGATCATCGGCCCGGGAATGCGCGTGATCGGCGACTGCGAGACCGAAGGCACCCTGCGAATCGAAGGGCAGATCGAAGGCTCGGTTCGCGCAGGCAAGGCCATTGTGCTCGGCAAGGATGGAGCGGTGCACGGCGACATTCACACCCAGGACGCCGTGATCGGCGGCCGCGTGACCGGCACCATCGTCGCCGAGAGCCGCCTCGAGTTGCAGACCACCTGCATCGTCGACGGTGAGGTGCACGCACGCAGGATCAAGCTCGACGAGGGCGGCCGCATCAATGGCAAGGTCCACACAGGCGAGGTGCAGATGCGTCAGCCGGGCGGCGCACAGCAGCAGCGCGGCCACCCGCCGCAGCGCCACGGATCGGCGGCGCAGGCCCGGATCTGAGCGCACCGCGACCGGCACCGACTGGCGCGGCGCGCAGTTATCCACACGTTGTGCACAGCGTGTCTAAACATCTGGTTTGCCGCCCCGCGCCCGGGGACGACACCGATCCGCAGCCGCAGTGCGGCGCGCAACGACGGCGTTTTCCACAGCGCCGGGGTTTCCCGAGTTGAGGCTGTCCGAGCTGGTCGAGTACCTGGACGCCTACCTGCGGACTCGGGAGATCGCGGACTCCAGCCGGGCGCTCAACGGGCTACAGGTCGAGAGCGGTGGGGAGGTCACACGGGTGGCCGCGGCGGTCGATGCGAGCCTGGCTGCGATCGAGGCCGCCGGTGAGCGGAACTGCGATCTCCTTCTGGTGCACCACGGTCTGTTCTGGGACGGCGCACAGCCGCTGACGGAACGACGGTACCGGCGGGTGCGCGCGCTCATGGATGCGGAACTGGCGGTGTACAGTGCCCACCTGCCGCTGGACGTGCATCCGGAAGTGGGCAACAACGTCGTGCTCGCGCGCGAGCTCGGTCTGCGGCTGGAGGGCACGTTCGCCGTGCGCGACGGCACGCCGCTGGGTGTGCACGGTACGCTCGACCTTCGCCGCGAGGCACTGGCGGCGCGGCTCGGCGAGGTGCTCGGCGGCCGTGTGCGTCTGATCGCGGGAGGCCCGGAGCGACTGCGGCGCGTGGGCGTGATCACAGGCGGCGCCGGCGGCATGATCGGCGAAGCGGCAGCGGCCGGGTTGGATGCGCTGGTCACCGGAGAGGGGCCCCACCACACGTACTTCGATGCCATGGAAGGCGGCATCAATGTCTACTATGGTGGCCATTACGCCACCGAGACCTGGGGCGTTCGGGCGCTGGCCGCTCACCTCGAGGAACGGTTCGCTCTGCCCTGGGAGTTCCTGGATCTGCCGACCGGGCTTTAGCCGGCCGACGTCGCGCCGCGCCCGCGATCGCAGGACCCGCGCTCATCTGAGGGGTGACCGATACGGTTGCGGCCGGCGCGGGTCGGTGGCGACATCGTAGCCGACGGCGGCCGTCAGTCGGGCCTGCTGTACCGCGCCGCTCAGGTCGAAGCCCGCCTCGTACTCGTCGCCGGGTGAGTGGTAATCCCGCCGGTCGTAGCGCGCCAGCAGTCGTGCGCCCCAGCCGGGCGGCCGGTTGCGGTAGTCGATTCCCGGCTGCAGCAGGAGTGCAGGAACGCCGGCGCGCGCAAAGGGAAAGTGGTCGGAGCGGAAAAAGAAGCCGAGCTCGGGTGCGCGGTCGCCCACGACGCGCATGCCGAGCTCGGCCGCGCGCCGCTCGAGGACGCGGCCGAGCGTGGAGCGGCTGGCACCCAGCGCGGCGATGTCGTTCGTCTCACCCCAGAGGTTGGCGCCATCGATGTTGATGACGGCTACCGTCTGCTCGATCGGCACCAGCGGGTTCCGGACGTAGTGCTCGGCGCCGAGCAGACCGTCTTCCTCGGCCGTCGTCGCCAGGAACACCAGCGAGCGTGCGGGGCGCGGCTCGAGCCGCGCGAATGCGTCGGCCAGCTCGAGCAGTACGCTGACGCCGCTCGCGTTGTCGTAGGCGCCGTTGTAGATCGAATCGCCCTGAACCGGTGGGCCGATGCCGAGGTGATCGTAGTGCGCGGTGAAAAGGACGAACTCGCCGCGCAGGTCGGGCGCGCTGCCGGGCAGCATGCCGACGACGTTCACGCTCTGTAGTCGTCGGACGCGGCTCGGCACGCGAGCGCGAACGCGGATGCCGGTGGCGACGGGCCGGAAATCGCGGCGCGCGGCCGCGACGTGCAGGGCGTCCAGGTCGGCGCCGGCGGCCCCGAGCACGTCGTGCGCGTGCTGCCAGGTGATCCAGCCGCGAAAGGCGAGTGCCGGCGGCGCGCCCGCAGCGCGCGGCAGCCCGAGTTGCTCGCCCGTCCACGAGCTCCGGACCACATTCCACCCATAGCCCGCTGATTCCGGTGTATGGACGAGCAGCACCCCGACGGCGCCGCGCTGCTCGGCCTGCTCCACCTTGTAGTTCCAGCGACCGAAGTAGGTCAGCCGGCGGCCGTCGAACAACTCGGGCTCCTCCGGCGGTGCGGGCGGGTCGCCAACCAGCACGAGCACGACCTTGCCCGTCAGGTCCTGCCCCTCGAAATCGTTCCAGTCGTACTCCGGCGCATCCACGCCGTAGCCGACGAACACCAGCTCGCCTTCGCTTTCCGGCTGCGGCGTCTCCGCCTGGCTCCACAGGACCACGTCGTCACCAGAGCGTGCGGACAGGGAGCCTCGCGGCGTCCCGAACGACAGCGTGGTGCCGGCAGCGTAAGCCGCAACCCCGATCAGGGGCACCGGCTGCAGATGCGTTCCCTGGATCGGCTCGGCACCGGCGCGCATGAGCTGCGTGGCGATGTAGGCCGCGGCGATGGCGCCGCCGCGGCTGGCGGTGGCTCGGCCCTCGAGCCGATCGTGGGACAGGAAATAGAGGTGCGCGCGTAACTCGCGCGCGCGAATCGTTTCGAGCGCGCGGGCGAGCGGATCCTGCAGGCTGAACGCGCTGAGCAGGAGCGCCGCCGCGCCGATCAGCGAGCGGGTCGCATTACGGAACATATCCGGGCTCCGCTCTGTGGCAGGAGTACGCGGCCCAGAATATCCAACGTGCCTGCGCGCGGGCAAACGGCCCGTGGCCGTGCCGCTCATCCCATGCTATTCTCTCGCCGCGCCAGCCAGCGCGCGCTCGGCCTCGGCGCGATACTGCGGCAGGATCTGCCGGTGGTCCGTGTACTCGGGCAGCGCGCGCCCCGACTCGGTCGCGTACGCATCCAGCAGGCGCCGCCAGTAGGCCGCCGCGGCGCTCTCGTCGCCCGCCCGCTCGGCGGCCTGCGCCGCGGCAGCCAGCGCCAGGAGGTGGCGGGGCGACGTCGCCAGGATGCGTTCCGCGTTCGACCGTGCCTGTTCGGCACGACCGGCCGCCGTTTGCAGCAGACTCAGGTGGTACAGCCCATCTGCGTCCAGCTCCGGTACCCTCTCGTAGGCCGCGATCGCCATGGGCAGGAAGAACTCCGACTCTTCCGCGTTGTCGCGCGACTGTGCCTCCATGACGCGGTTGAACAGCCGATCCGCCTGTTCGCGCGGCGTGCCGGTGAGCGGCGGCGGTGCGGGAGGAGCGCCCTGCACTGCCGCGGGATCGAAGGCGCTGCCGCCGCCGATCTCCACGTCCGGCGCGTCGGCTCGAACCGCCGGCCAGACCAGCACGACCAGTATCGTGATCACTGCCGCAGCCGCCACGTACCACGGAAGGGTGCTGGCGAAATCGCGGATCCGTGCGCCGCACTGCGTGCAGAAGTGCGCGCCGGTGAGCAATGGCGCAGCACAGGCGCGACAACGGCCGCGGCTCATGGGTGCGCCACATTCGCCACAGTATGCACCGTCGGCCGCGGCACCGCAGGAAGGGCATTGCATGCGTGCCAAGGTATCCGCCATTTCGATGTGAGCGCCAGCGTGCAACGCGTCTTCATCACCGGTGGAACCGGGCTCGTCGGCTCGCACGTCGCGCAGCGTCTGCGCAGGCATGGCGTCGAGGTGGTCGTACTTGCGCGCGCTGGCAGCGATACGCGATTCCTCGAGGGGATCGGGGCGAGCATCGTGCGGGGCGACATCCTCGATCCGGAAGCGCGCCTTGCCGCAGCGATCGCCGGTGCTGACGCGCTCGTGCATGCAGCCGCGATCGTGTACCAGCGGGGCACCGCTGCGGATGCGTACGCCCGGGTCAACGCCGACGGCTGCGAGCGTGTGCTGCGCGCAGCCGCCGCCGCCGGCTGCCGCCGCGTGCTGCACGTCTCGAGCATCGCCGTGTACAGTGGCGCACCTGCGGGTGTCCGGCTCGACGAGGATGACTGGCAACGCTATTCGATTCCGCACCACGCGGCCTACCCGCTCTCCAAGCAGGAGGCGGAGTGGCGGGCCTGGCGTCTGCAC
This sequence comes from Longimicrobiales bacterium, assembly GCA_050732635.1. GTDB lineage: Bacteria > Gemmatimonadota > Gemmatimonadetes > Longimicrobiales > RSA9 > JBOHRE01. The sequence continues at coordinate 17,618 of JBOHRE010000059.1, forward strand.
GATGCGGCGGCAATTCGGCTGACCGTGGTTCGGCCGGGCGTCATTTTCGGTGAGCGAGATCGGCTCGTCACAGCGCCCCTGCTGCGGCTGGCGGGGCTGCCCATGGTGCCGCTGCCGCGCGCTGGCAAGGCCGTGCCGCCCGTCGTCTATGCGGGCAACATCGCACGCGGGATCGTGCGCGCACTGCGCACCGATGCCACCATCGGCCGCGCCTATACGCTGGCCTCCGACTGGGAGCTCACGTTGCGCCAGCTGCTGCGCCGCCTGGGAGCGTGCCTCGGCCGGCCGCCCCGCATCGTCGGCGTCCCGGCATTGGGCGTGCGCGCGCTGGCGGCACTGATCGACGCAGCCGGCGGCTTCGTGCGCGGGCCGCGGCCCCAGGCCAGGCGGGCGGCGCGGACCGTGCTGTTCGATCATGCTTATGATCAGTCACGTGCACGCGCCGATCTGAACTGGAGTCGCGCCGCACTGGAGCCACCCGAGCTCGCGCTGCCGCGGGTCGCGGCCGAAGCGCACGAGCGGCGCCGCGCAAGCCGTCAGAGTCGACTGCTAGGCCGGGAGAGCGTCCGATGAGGGACCGAGCCACCAACGAGAGCGCAGTGAACGAGCACGACGCGCTCGAGGACCAGGAGGCGACCGCGCGCGCCGCCGCGGCGTCCGCAGCACCACAGCGCGACGTGCCCGAGCTGAACCAGGGCCGTACCACCGAGGACGAGCGGCTACTGCAGCGCGACCTCGATGAGCCGAGCTTTCTGCACACCGACCCGTGGCGCGTGTTCCGCATCATGGGCGAGTTCGTCACGGGCTTCGATACGCTGGCCGGAGTCGGTCCTGCCGTATCGATCTTCGGCAGCGCACGCATCAGCCCGCAGCACGAGTATTACGCGGCAGCGCGCGAGACCGCGCGCCGTCTCGCCGAGGCGGGCTTCGGCGTCATCACCGGCGGCGGACCCGGCCTCATGGAGGCGGCGAACCGCGGTGCCGTCGAGGGCGGTGGCCGCTCGATTGGCTGCAACATCGAGCTGCCGTTCGAGCAGGGAATGAACGCGTACGTGCGCACGGCCGTGAACTTCCGCTACTTCTTCGTGCGCAAGACGATGTTCGTGAAGTACTCCGAGGGCTTCATCATCTTCCCCGGAGGATTCGGCACGATGGATGAGCTGTTCGAAGCGCTCACGCTCATCCAGACCCGGAAGGTGCGCAATTTCCCTGTGGTCCTCTACGGCAGCGCGTACTGGGCCAGCTTGCTCGACTGGCTCGAGCGGTTCATGCTGCCGCACGGCATGATCGCGAAGACCGATCTGCAGCTGCTCCTGATCGCGGATTCGCCGCAGGATGCCGTCCGTTCGATCATCGACTGCTACGAGGCCCACTGTGCGGATGTCGAGCGACGGTCCGCGGCGCTGCGACCGCCGCCGCGCGGCGGCATGCGCGGCACGCCGCCTCCACGCTGAGCCACCGTGCACGACGGGACCACCGCCGGAGAGGAAATGGGAGCGAAGAGCAGGTATCTGAGTGGACGACCGATCGACCCGCGCCGCATCGACGGGCAGATCGGCGTCGCCGACCTGATCGACGGGACCTTTCTCGCGTACAATGCCGGACGGCTGCACGACGGCTGCCGCCTGCTCAGCGAACGCATGCTCGAGGACGACGTCACGATCGGTGTATCCCTGACCGGTGCGCTGACACCTGCCGGGCTCGGCATGAGCGCACTCATCCCGCTGATCGAAGCCGGCTTCATGGACTGGGTCGTGTCGACCGGCGCGAACCTGTATCACGATGCGCACTTCGGGCTCGGCCTCGAGATGCGACAGGGCAATCCGTTCGTCTCCGATGTCGTGCTGCGCGATGAAGAGGTGGTGCGGATCTACGACATCTTCTTCGACTACTCCGTCCTGCTCGACACCGACGCCTTCTTCCGTCGCATCATGCAGGGCGACGAATTCCAACGGCCGATGTCGACGGCCGAGTTCCATTACCTGTGTGGCAAGTACCTGGCGGAACGGGAGCACGCGCTCGGCACCGGTCGCAAATCGTTTCTGGCCGCCTGCTTCGAGTACGACGTCCCGGTCTACACCTCGTCGCCCGGGGACTCGTCCATCGGCATGAACGTGGCGGCCATGGCGCTGCAGGGCAGCCGATTCCGCTTCGATGTCAGCGCCGATGTCAACGAGACCGCGGCGATCGTGCTCGACGCCAAGCGCGGCGGCGGCAAATCGGCGGTGGTCATCCTCGGCGGCGGCAGCCCCAAGAACTTCGTGCTGCAAACGGAACCGCAGATCCAGGAGGTCCTCGGCATCGAGGAGCGTGGCCACGACTACTTCCTGCAGATCACCGACGCGCGGCCGGACACGGGCGGACTGTCCGGCGCGACGCCGGCCGAAGCCGTGAGCTGGGGCAAGGTCGACCCCGACCGGCTGCCGGACGCGGTGGTCTGCTATACCGACACGACCATCGCGCTGCCGCTGCTCGCCGCGTATGCGCTGTCTCGCCACGCCCCGCGCCAGCCGAAACGCTTGCTGCGTCGCCGGGCCGCGATGCTGGCTCGTCTGGAAGAGGAGTACGCGGTCTCCGCGCGGAACGAGGCGGTGCGCGAACGGGCGCGCCACGGCGCAGAGCACGGCGTGACCCTCGAACGGGACCGCTGACGTCGATGGCCATGCCGCCGCGCCGGCAGCCGCCCCTCTGATGCGCGTCGCGGTCACGGGCGCGTCGGGACTGATCGGCAACGCCGTCGCCCGCGAGCTGCGCGGACGCGGTGACGAGGTGCTGCGGCTCGTGCGCGCGCGCGCCGCGGCGCGCGCGCCGGACGCCGTCTACTGGGATC
>JBOHRE010000060.1:0-20139 GCA_050732635.1 Longimicrobiales bacterium
GCGCGGCACCGCCGCAGGCCGCGGCGAGCGCCGACACCGCGTTCGCGACCTTCGCCGGCGGCTGCTTCTGGTGCGTCGAGGAGGTGTTCGAGGCCGTTCCCGGCGTCTACACCGCCGTGTCCGGTTACATCGGCGGGGACGTCGCGAATCCAACATACGAGCAGGTCTCTGCGGGCGGCACCGGCCACGCCGAGGCCGTGCGCCTCACGTACGATCCCGGCCGGACCAGCTACGACGAGCTGCTGCGCCTCTTCTGGCGCAACATCGACCCGACGGTCGCCGACCGGCAGTTCTGCGATATCGGCGCGCAGTACCGCTCTGCGATCTTCTACCATGATGAGGCGCAGCGCGCAGCGGCGGAGGCCACGAAGCGGCAGGTCGAGCGGCAGCTCGGCGTCGCCGTGTACACCGAGGTCGTGCCGGCCGGCCCATTCTACGAGGCCGAGGAGTATCATCAGGACTACTATCGCAAGAACCCGCTACGCTACCGGTACTACAAGTGGAGCTGCGGTCGGGCACAGCGCCTCGAGCAGCTCTGGGGCAAGGCGTCCGGCGGCTGACGCGGCTGAACCTCAGCCATCCACCTTGCCCGCCGCGCTCGCGGCACCATAGCTTGGTTCCATCTTCAGTCCCGCCCAGTCATGTACCCTCACACCCTCCGGAGGCCCAATGATTGGCAGGTCCCGACCCTCGGCTGCCAGCCGCGCGCTGGGTCCCGTGCTCGTCGCGTCACTCCTCTTCGCCGCCTGCGTCGACGAGTCCGCGGTGCCCGTCGCCCCGGCGCCGGACGCGCGCGCCGCCATCGCGCCGGGCGACGGCATCCGCGAGGTGCTACGGCGCAACACGCCCTCGCTGATGAGCCGAGCCGGCATCATCGGCGCGGGCATTGGCCTGCAGGATGGCGCACCGGCCATCGTCGTCTATGCGGTGACACCGACGGCGGTCGCGCAGGCAAAGTTTCCGCCGCATCTCAGCGGCCATCCTCTGCGCGCGGTCGTGACGGGGCTGATCATGGCCGGCGACATCAATGACCCGACCAGCCGCGAGCGCCCGGCGCCGAACGGCTTCTCCGTCGGCCATCCGGACATCACGGCGGGCACGCTCGGCGCGAAGGTGAGCGACGGCACGAGCGTTTACATCCTGAGCAACAACCATGTGTTGGCGAACTCGAACGACGCCAGTATCGGCGACCCTGCATTACAGCCCGGTCCGTTCGATGGTGGCACCTCCGCGGACCAGATCGGCACGCTCGCGGATTTCGAGCCGATCCGCTTCGACGGCAGCGACAATACGATGGACGCCGCGATCGCGGTGGTGAACGGCGCCGACCTGCTCGGCGCGACGCCGGACTACGCGTATGGCGCGCCCGGCACGAACGTGCAGGGCGCGACGCTGAACCTGGCCGTGCAGAAGTTCGGCCGCACCACCGGGCTCACGCACGGCACGGTAGCCGAGACGGATCTCACCGTGAGCGTCTGCTACGAGGCGCGTGGCTTCTTCTGTACCAAGAGCGCGACGTTCACCGATCAGATCGGCATCACGCCGGGCGATTTCAGTGCCGGCGGTGATTCCGGTTCACTGATCGTGACGGACGATTCCAACAAGAACCCGGTGGGCCTGCTCTTCGCCGGCAGCAGCACGCGCACCATCGCGAACCCGATCGGTCCGGTCATGAGCCGCTTCGGCATCGCGATCGACAACAGCACGGGCGACGGTGGTGGCGACGACCCGCCGCCGGATCCGGACCCGACGGATGACCCGCCCAGCGCGGCATTCACTTATTCGTGCGGCAACACGGCGACCTGCAACTTCAGCGACCAGAGCAGCGATGACTTCGGCGTCGTGTCCTGGAGCTGGAGCTTCGGTGATGGCGCCACATCGACCGCCCAGAATCCGTCGCACACCTACGGCAGCGTCGGCAGCTACACGGTCACGCTGACCGTGACGGATGGCGCCGACCAGTCCGACTCGGCCTCGGCTACGATCACCTGCCTCCAGCGCGGCCGAGTCCGCTGCTCCTGAGGCGGCCGCAGTGAGCAGTCGCGCGAACGGGCCGGGGCGCTCCCCGGCCCGTTTCCGTTTGCCGCGGCTCTGCGCCCTGCTGCTGCTCCTGGGCGGCTGCTCGGGACGCGGCAGCGACGATGCCACCAGCAAGGATGCGACCGTGAGTCGACCGATCGAGCAGGTCCTCGAGGAGCATACGCCGCGGCTGATGCGGATCGCTGGCGTCGTCGGCGTGGGCCAGGCGCTGTGCGCTGGCGCGCCGTGCATCCGCGTCTACATCGTCGATCAGGCCAGCGCCGCGCAGCTGCCGAAAACGCTCGACGGTTACGCGGTCTCGCCGGTGGTCACCGGCACCATCCGGCCGACCGGCTGAGCGTCGCGACCCGCTGGCGTCCGGGGCGGGTCCCGGCCGTTGCGCAGACGAGACCCGAGCGCTCGTCTGCCGTTACGCGTTCGCGTTCAGTTGCGACGTTACATTGTCCCATTCCCTGAGGAGGGTGGCGATGCTCGACCGGCGAGGTTTCCTGCGGCAGGCCACGCTGTGGAGCAGCGCGGCACTCGCCGCGCCATCACTCGGCGGGTTGGCCGCGTGCAGCAGGGCGATCGGATCGCTGCCGCGGCGCGCGGTCAGCTATGGCCCGCTGATTCCGACCGAGCTGCCGGAGCTGCACGCGCCGGAGTCGTTCCGCCTGGCCAGGCTCAGCGTCACCGGCCGACAGTCCGCCGTGAACCCGCAGCTGAACGTGCGCTACGCATTCGATGGCATGGCCTGCTTCGATGTGGGCGACGGCCGGCTGCGTCTGATTCGGAACCACGAGATCCGCGACCCGGCTGGCGCGGTTCCACCGCTGGGCGAGGCGGCGCGATCCTACGATCCGCGGGCGGGCGGCGGCACCATGACACTGGAGCTGACCCAGAGTCCCGACGGCGGGGTCGAGCTGGTGCGTGAGTTCGTCTCGCTCAGCGGCACGTACGTCAACTGCGCCGGCGGACCAACGCCGTGGGGAAGCTGGATCAGCTGCGAAGAAACGACGGCCGGCCCGTCGCACGGCTTCGAGCGAGCGCACGGCTATTGCTTCGAGGTGCCCGTGGCCTCGGACGCGGAGGTCGAGCCGGTACCCCTCACGGCCATGGGACGCTTCGTGCACGAGGCGATTGCTGTCGATCCCGAGAGCGGCACGGTCTTTCTCACGGAGGACATGCCGTTCGACCCGCAACGGAATCTGCCCGGCGCCGGATTCTACCGCTTCATTCCCGCGGAACCGGCGCGCCTCGCCGCCGGCGGTCGGCTTCAAATGCTCGCGGTCCGTGACGCGCCGGCGTACGACACGACGCGTGGCCAGTCACCGGACGTGCCGCTGCCCGTTGCGTGGGTCGATATCCCGGATCCCGATCCCGCGGAAGCCGAAGACCAGCCCTCGGCCGTCTTTCTTCAGGGCGTGGCCGGCGGCGGCGCGATCTTCCAGCGGCTCGAGGGCTGCTGGCACGGCGACGGCAACATCTACTTCAATGCCACCAGCGGCGGTGACGCCGCGGCCGGGCAGGTGTGGGCATTCCGGCCGCGCGGCGACGGCGGCACGCTCACGCTGATCTTCGAGTCACCCGGCGCTGAGGTGCTCGACAGCCCCGACAACATCTGCGTCAGCCCGCGCGGCGGCCTGGTCATCTGCGAGGATGGTGCCGCGATTCAGTTCCTGCGTGGCTTGACCCCGGACGGCTGGATCTTCGATTTCGTGCGCACGACGAGCGTGTCCAGCGAGTTCGCGGGCGCCTGCTTCGCGCCGAACGGCCGGACGCTGTTCTTCAACGTCCAGGGCGGCACGGTGCTGGCCAATGCCGGAACGCCCGGCGGAACCTACGCGATCTGGGGGCCCTGGGAGGCCGGCGCACTGTAGCGGCTCAGAAGCCGAACAGCTTGGTCGCCTTCAGCGCGAGTGTACGCTCGAGGATGACCTCGCTGTCGAGGTCCCGGCGCTCGACGAACACCACGAACAGGTCGCTGAGCGGCGCGTGGATCCAGTTGAGGCGTAGGTTCGTGACGAGTTGATCGGCGCTCGTGTTGTACTGCACGAAGCCGCTCGCGAACAAAGCCCGCGACAGTGCGAGGTTCACGCGACCGGCCGCGACATCGGCATCGAAGGCGCCGGCAGGCAGCTCGACGGCGTTGCGGTCGACGCCGAGGTCGATCGCGAGCCGTGGACTCACGCGCCAGAGCGCGCCGACACCGACCGTCGTCTTCGTCCCATCGTAGAACTCGCCCGCCGTGACGCTGATGTTGCCGGTGAACGGTCGGCCGCCGCTCGAGCGGTAGGACACGGTCGCGTCACGGAAGCCGTAGCCACCCGGCTGGAGCGTGACGTCCTCGGCGATCTCGAAGGGCGCGCTGAGCCGCTCGAAGCGGTCGGCGCCTCGCAGCTCGAAGCTGCCGCCATCGAGGAACTCGACGGCCAGGGCGGCAATCCCCTCGCGGCTCTCCAGGACGGACGCGTCGTTGGTGACGTAGTCGAGCTCCACGTACGGGTTGATGCCATAGACGAGCGGCACGCTCAGGCGCGGGTGCGCACCCAGTGTGCCGTACCACTCGCGGATGCCGGTGCGCCGCACGAAGCCCACGCCCGGGTCGAAATCCTCGCCCACGGTCTTGGCGAACGCGGACACGTCCCACAGCCGGTCGCGCCAGGCGACACTCAGGCGCGCCGTTCGATCATCGCTGCCGGCAGCGGGCGCGTCGCTCGCGGCGATGTAGCTGTTGATGATCAGGTTCGTGAGGAACGTCAGATTTGCGTCGACGCCGTAGCTGCGGTTCCAGTCGTCGTCGCCGCCGGTGGTCTGGCGGTTGATCAGCATGGCACCGAGGTCGGAGTTGCCGAAGACGTTACGGCGCACGCGCGCGACCAGGAAGTTCTCCGCCGGCATGGCGATCGACGTGTCGTCCGCGCGGAGCCGCTCCGTCTGCATGTTCAGCAGCCCGATCTGGAAGCCACCGGCGCGGCCGGTCAGGCGGCCGCCCGCGATGATCGGCACGGGCTGCCCGCTCTGTAGTCCGATTCGTCGCGAGTGGAAGAGTGTGAAATCGCGCAGCGATGAGCCCATCCGGTAATTCCGCTCGGTCACGTCGCCGAATGTGAAGACACCGGAGTTTTCGATGAAGAAGTCGCGACGCTCCGGGAAGAACAACGAGAAGCGCGTGAGGTTGACCTGCTCCTGGTCGACCTCGACCTGCGAGAAATCGGTGTTGAGCGTTGCATCGAGGGTGAGCATCGGCGTGAGCCCCCACTTCAGATCTCCGCCGAGCTCGAGCTGATTGTCGACCGTTGCGGTGGCCGCGGCCGTTGCGGCCGGTCCGCTCTCGGATCGGCCGGCCTTCGCGTACGGCTTGATGGCCAGGTTGCGGCCCTGACGGATACCGGAAATGCCGGTGAGAGTGCCGGCGCGGGACATCTTGTGGACCCGGTCGCGGCGGTCCACCGGCGCCCAGTATATGTCCTCGTTCGTGCGACGCAGCCGCCGCACCATCTGCAGTCCCCACTCGTGCCCACCGGGCGCCTCGGCGAAGCGCAGGGTGGTCCAGGGCACGGCGAGCTCGAGGCTCCAGCCGGAGTCGGCGAGCGCCGTCTCGACCTCGATCGGGCCCTCCCAGATCAGGTTCACATCGCGCGAATCGTTGAACGTCTGGCCGTCCATCACCGCGCCGAGCGGGTTGACCAGGAACATGTACGAGTTGCGCCGGTCGAGGTACGTGTCGATCGCCACGCCGAACAGGTCGGTGTCGTGCGACTCGAAGTCCTGCTGCAGGCTCATGACCGTGTACGGCTGCGGATCGTACAGGAACGCGCCGATGTAGAGGTGCTCGTCGTCGTACAGGATGCGCACGACCGTCGGCTGGCTCGCAGGCCAGCCGGTGCGCGGCTGCGACTGGATGAACTCGGTGATCGGCTCGGCGGCGAGCCAGGCCGTCTCGTCGAGGCGGCCGTCGATGATGACGTCGCTCGGCGCGCGGATTGCACGGGCCACCGGCCGCGCGGCAGCTTCGACATCGATCGGGTACGCGCCGGTCGCGGGATGCGTCCGGGTCTCGGGTCCGCCCGCCTGCGCGTGCAACCGGACCGGGCTCACCCAGACCTGCGGCAGCAGCAGGGCGGCCAGCGCCCACGTGCTGAGCGTCAATCGCCTCATGCCCTCACTCACACGGTTTCTGCGGGTTCTCGGAAAGATCGAATATACAGCCGGCTGGAAGCTTGTGCCGCGCGGCCGACACCCCTACGCTGCACGCACCCTGACCGGAGAGGGGAGATGGAGCCGCAGATGGCCGCCGGCGAGCCCGCCAAGGAGTCCCCCGGACGGATCGACGACTACGTCGACATTTACATCTCCCCGGCGGAGGTCTTCCAGCGTCGCTCGGGCAAGGACTGGCCACACCCGCTGCTCGTGCTGGCCGGCGCCATGGTCCTGCTCTACTTCGTGACGTTGCCCGCCCAATCGCTGCTAATCGAGGCCGAGATGCCCGATGTACCGGCCGAAGCCGCACAGACGATCGAGCAATGGTCGCTGCTCTTCAAGCTGCTCGGCGGCTTCTTCGTCCCGATCACCATTGCGGTGGCCGTCGTGTTCGGGGCCGCACTGCTCCACCTGTTCGGCCGACTGGCCGGTGCGCGCCTCGAGTTCCGCGAGTCGATGCTGATCGCGGCATTCGCCGGCTTCGTCATGCTGCCGCAGCAGCTGCTGCAGGCGCTGCTGGTGTGGATCACGCAGCCGCTGTCAGCCGCCGACGCAGCCCGCGCCCGCTCCTTCGGCCTGCTCCGCTTCCTGGAGCCGACCGCCTTGCCGCAGCCGGTCGTCGCGCTGCTCGGCCAGGTCGATCTCTTTGCGTTGTGGGAAGCCGCACTGTGGACCGTCGGCCTGGTCGTGATCGGTCGGCTCGCCCGCGGCCGTGCCGTCGCTGTAGCCGCCGGTGTCTGGGTCGTGAGCGCCCTGCCGGCCGCGGCCGTTGCCGCGTTCGCACCGGAAATACCGTAGCCACCTCCGCCCCCACGTCCACCCCCAACCCCGCGCCGCCCCCCGTTGATGGTTGATGGTTGGTGGTCGGTAGTCGATTGCGGTCCGTCGGCGCGCCGGTGTCTTTCGTCGGCCTCAATGCACGATCAACCATCAACCATCAACCATCAGCGACACCACCAACCACCAACCACCAACCACGAACGGGGCGAAGGCAGGGCGGGGCCGGGGCCGGGCGAGGCGGGGCTTGCAGGATCTCAGGCCGCGGCTCTACCATAGCGTGGATCATCCACCCGCACCCCTTCCGGCAATGAATCGACGCGAACTGCTGCGCGTGCTGGGCAGCGCCGGCGCCCTGCCCTTCCTCGGCGCACTGAGGCCCAACGACCTGCTCGCCGCCGGCGAGGCATTGCACGCCCGCGCGGCCGGCGCGGGCGCACTGAGCTTCCGATACCTGACTGCGGCGGAAGGAGCGGTCGTGACGGCCATGGCCGAGGCGATCATTCCGGAGACCGACACGCCGGGCGCCACCGCCGCCGGCGTGCCGCAGTTCATCGATCTGATCTTCGGCGAGTGGTACGACGAGCAGGAGCGCGAGGCGTTCCGCGCGGGTCTGCGCGACATCGACGCGCGCAGCACCGTCGCCCATGGCAACCCGTACATGGAGACCGACGAGGCCGCGCGCCACCAGATGCTTGAGGGTCTCGAGTCCGAGTCGGTGCTGCTGCGCGGCAGCAATGTGCGGCCGGCGCCGTTCTTCGCGACGATGAAGCACCTCACGCTCTGGGGCTACTACACCTCCGAGGTCGGCGCCGTACAGGAGTTGGGCTACGAGACGATCCCCGGCCAGTTCAACGGCTGTGTCCCGATCCTGCCGCGGGGGACGAGGTAAGCCATGCGCCAGGACAACGATTTCGACGCGATCGTCGTCGGCTCGGGCATGAGCGGCGGCTGGGCCGCCAAGGAGCTGACCGAGGCGGGACTGCGGACCCTGGTGCTCGAGGCCGGCCGCCCGTTCGATCCGGTCCGCGACGCGACCGAGCACAAGCCGCAGTGGGAGTTCAAGTTCCGCGGCCTCGGCGACCGCCGGTACTTCGACGAGCGGCAGCCTGTGCAGTCGAAGGCGGGTCCCGTCCACGAGGCGACGAGCCACATGTTCGTCGACGACATCGACAACCCGTACACGTACGATACCGAACAGCCGTTCTACTGGATACGCGGCCGGCATGTCGGCGGTCGCTCGATCATGTGGGGCCGGCAGGTCTACCGCTGGAGCGACCTCGATTTCGAGGCGAACGCCCGCGAGGGCATTGGCGTGGACTGGCCGATCCGCTACGCCGACATCGAGCCGTGGTACGACCACGTCGAGCGTTTCATCGGCATCAGCGGGCAGGCCGAGGGACTCGCGCAACTACCGGACGGGCGGTTCCTGCCGCCCATGCAGCTCAGCTGCGTCGAGGAGCACGTGCGCGAGCGCATGGCCGCACACTTCGGCGGCGAACGACTGTTGACCATCGGTCGCTCCGCCGTCCTGACGCGCGAGCACAACGGCCGCGCCGCCTGCCATTACTGCGGGCCCTGCGACCGCGGCTGCGTCACGCGCTCCTATTTCAGCGCCGTCAATTCGACGCTGCCGGCGGCCGCGGCAACCGGCCGCATGACGCTGCGCCCGTTCAGTGTCGTGCACAGCGTCATCTACGACGAGGGCCGTGATCGTGCGACCGGCGTCCGTGTGGTCGACGCCAACACGCGCCAGGTGCACGAGTTCACCGGCCGGGTGATCTTCCTGTGCGCGTCCGCGCTCGAATCGACGCGTATCCTGCTCAACTCCGCCACGAGCCGCTTCCCCGACGGGCTCGCGAACTCGAGCGGCGAGCTGGGCCGGAACCTGATGGACCACACGATGGGGGGCGGTGCACGTGCCACGTTCACGGGTTACGAGTCGCACCAGACATTCGGCCGGCGGCCCAATGGCATTTACGTCCCGCGCTTCCGCAACGTGAAGGACCGTCACCCCGCGTTCCTGCGGGGCTACGGGTTCCAGGGCGGCGCCAACCGCGACGGCTGGCACCGCGGCAACACCCTGCCCGGCTTCGGTGTGCAGCTCAAGCAGGCGCTGCGCGATCCCGGCCCCTGGGGCATGTCGTTCTACGGTTTCGGCGAGTGCCTGCCCTACGCGCGCAATCGCGTCGAGATCGACCGCGCCCGCGTCGACGCCTGGGGCATCCCGGTGCTGCGCATCCACGCCGCGTGGGGCGACAACGAGTACGCCCAGCTGCGCGACATGGCGATCACCGCCTCCGAGATGCTCGAAGCTGCGGGTGGCACGGACATCAGCTCGTTCGTGCACGACAACGCGCCCGGCCTCGCGATCCACGAGATGGGCACGGCGCGCATGGGGCGTGACCCGAAGACATCCGTGCTCGACGCGCACAATCGCGCGCACGACGTACCCAACCTGTACGTCACCGACGGCGCGTGTATGACGTCCTCGGCGTGTCAGAACCCGTCGATCACCTACATGGCACTCACCGCGCGGGCCTGTGCACATGCGGTCGAGAGCATGAAGAGGAACGAGATCTGAGCGAGACACACGGACCCGCCGGCCGGCCGCTGGATCGGCGCGCGTTTCTCGGCGCGCTCGGCGCTGCAACCGCGGGCATCGGCTTCGGCAGCCTGCCCGCCGTTGGCTGCACGAGCCGCAGCCGGCCCGGCGTGCTCGGACCGATCGGCCTGCAGCTCTACACGGTGCGCGGTCTCATGGCTGAGAGCGTGCCCCGCACACTCGAACAGGTCGCGGCGATCGGCTATCAGGAGGTCGAGTTCGCCGGCTACTTCGATACGCCGCCAGCCCAGTTGCGCAGCCTGCTCGACGCGACGGGTCTGACGGCACCCTCCGCTCACGTATCCTTCGAGTCGCTCGGTGGCGACGACTGGCAACGCGTACTCGACGACGCGAACACGGTCGGCCACCGCTACGTCGTCATCGCCTGGGTGCCCGAGGAGGCGCGTCGCACGCTGGATGATTACCGGCGTCTGGCCGACCGGTTGGAGCAGGCGGCCGCGCGTGCCGTGCAGAGCGGGCTCAGCTTCGCGTATCACAATCACGAGTTCGAGTTCGAGCCGATCGACGGCACGATCCCCTACGACATCCTAGCCTCCGCCGATCCCGAGCTGGTGCAGCTGCAGCTCGACCTGTACTGGATCCGCGACGCCGGCCACGAGGCGCGCGCGTACTTCGCCCAGTATCCGGGCCGGTTCCCAAGCGTGCACGTCAAGGACATGGCGGCGGACGGGCAGATGGTCGACGTCGGCGCCGGTGTCATCGATTGGCCGGAGCTGCTCGAGCAGGCCGCGCAGGCCGGCACCCGCCACTTCTTCGTCGAGCACGACAACCCGCCCGATCCGATGCATAGCATCCGCGAGAGCTTCGCGTACCTCCAACGCCTCGAGGCATGAGACCATGCACTGCGCGCAACGAATTCCGGTGGCCCTGGCACTCGCGATCGGCTGGCTCGCCCTGGGCTGTGGCTCCGCCGCGCCGCCGGAGGAGGAGCCGGGCGCGGGCGAAACCGCCGTCGCAAGCGTCGCAGACGCTATGAATACGCTCACGCCGGAAGAGCGCGCCGATGGCTGGCGGCTGCTCTTCGATGGCCGGACCACGGAGGGCTGGCGCGGCTATCGACGCAGCGACATGCCCGCGGGCTGGCAGGTCGTCGATGGCACGCTGACGCGTGTCGCCGAGGCGGGCGACATCGTGACGGTCGACGAGTTCGAGGACTTCGAGCTGCGGCTCGAATGGCGGGTCGAGCCCGGCGGCAACAGCGGCATCTTCTTCCGCGTCAACGAGGAGTCGGAGTACGCCTGGGAAAGGGGGCCCGAGATGCAGGTCCTCGATGACGAACGGCACGCCGACGGCCAGGCGCCCGAGACATCGGCGGGCGCGAACTACGCGCTGCACCCGGCGCCGCGCGGCGTCGTGCGTCCCGCCGGCGAGTGGAACGAGGTGCGGCTCATCGTGAACGGCAACCACGTCGAGCACTGGCTCAACGGCACCAAGGTCGTGGAGTACGAGCTCGGCAACGAGGACTGGGAACGGCGCGTCGCCGCGAGCAAGTTCAGCGAGATGCCCGGCTATGGTCGCGAACCGCGCGGTCACATCGCGTTGCAGGACCACGGCGATGTCGTCGCCTACCGCAACATCAGGATCCGGCCGCTATGAGCTCCGCCGGGCCGGGCGTTCGGCCAACGCCCGCAGCAGCCGGCGGCGGCGTGCGCGCCCGGCTGTCCGCCATGATGTTCCTGCAGTTCTTCATCTGGGGCGCGTGGTACACGACCATCGCCGTGTACATGACGCAGCAGGGGATGCAAACCCTGACGCACTGGCCCTACACGGTGAATCCGGTCGCGGCCATCATCGCGCCGTTCTTCCTGGGCCTCATCGCCGACCGCTACTTCGCCACCGAAAAGGTGCTCGGGGCGCTGCACCTCCTGGGCGGCGCGGTCATGCTCACCGTGCCGCAGGCGAGTGGTGCGCCCGCGCTGTTCATCGGCTTGCTGCTGCTCTACAACCTGTTCTACATGCCCACGCTCGGCCTGGCCAATTCGCTGGCGTTCCACAACATCCAGGACCAGGAGAAACAGTTCCCGCTGATTCGCGTCTTCGGCACGATCGGCTGGATCGTGGCCGGCCTCTTCATCAGCTTCGTGCTCGGCGGCTTCGTCACCGGGCTGCCCGAGCAGACGCCGCTGCCGCTCTACACGACCGGCATTGCCAGCATACTCCTCGGCCTGTTCAGCTTCACGCTGCCGCATACGCCACCGCCGGCAGCCGGGCAGCGCGTGTCGGTGCGCAGCATCGTCGGGCTCGACGCGCTCAGGCAGCTCGGCAGCCGCCCGTTCTACGTCTTCATCGCCAGCTCCCTGCTGCTCTGCATCCCACTGGCCGCGTACTACAACTTCACGCAGATCTTCCTCGGTGCCGCCGGCGTCGAGAACATCGCGGCCACGCAGACGCTCGGCCAGATGTCCGAGGTGGCGTTCATGCTCCTCATGCCCTTCTTCTTCGTGCGGCTGGGCGTGAAGTGGATGCTGCTGGTTGGCATGGCCGCCTGGGTGCTGCGCTACGTGCTCTTCGCACTGGCCGCGCCCGCCGCCGTCTTCTGGATGATCGTCGTCGGCATCCTGCTGCATGGCATCTGTTACGACTTCTTCTTCGTGACCGGTCAGATCTACGTGGACAAGAAGTCGACACCCGCGATCCGCGGCCAGGCGCAGGGATTCCTCGTGCTGGTGACGTACGGCGTGGGGATGCTCATCGGCGCGCAGATCGCCGGCAACGTCTACAACCGGTTCCTCGGCGACGCGCCGGCGCTCACGCTCCAACAGTGGCAGAGCTTCTGGCTGCTGCCGGCCGCGTTCGCCGCGGTCGTGCTCGTGTTCTTCGCGCTCACGTTCCGGGACCGTGTCCTGCCGCGCGAGCGCGTCACGGCCGCGGATTCAGTTCCGGCCACGGCCACCCAGCCGGGTGCGTGAGAGCGCACCACAGAGCACGCGGAGGACGCAAAGAACCGCACAACGCCGGGTAGAGAAACAAAATGATTTTTTGTTTTGCTCTCTGCGTTCTCTGCGTTCTCCGCGGTTAACCTCGAGGCCGCCACTCGCCGCGCGCGACGGCCGGCACGAAGGCATCGAGCCCGGGCGGCGGGAACTCCAGCGTACGGCCCTGCTCGGCACTCATGTAAGCGGTCATCAGGATCTGCACGACCTCGAGACCGTCGTGGAAGGTGAGGCGCGGCGTCTCGCCGGCCAGGAACGCGCGCCCGAAGTGGCGGTCCTCAGCCTCGTAGCCGTAGGCGGCCGCCTCGTTCGCCACGACCGGCATGAGCCCGACCTCGGCGTTCTGCTTCTCGACCAGGTCCTCCCCCGCCTCGCCTTTGACCTCGCGGCTGAAGAACAGTTTGAGCCCGGTGTCGAGCGTGTTCCAGGCCATGGAGTACTCTGGCCCCAGCAGCTCGGCGGAGAGACGCAGCCCTGCCCCGATGAAGCTCCACGACGTCGTGGCCTCGCCCAGCACCCGCGTACCGTCGTCGGCCTCGAACTCGATCATGATGCTGGCGAAGTCTTCGGATGGCGACGTCGCATAATCGAGCTCGGGGCTCATCCGCTCCTTCAGTTGTGCGGCATACGCGGGCCGACTCCACTTGAGCGACGCGATGTGGCCGGTCACGCGCAACGGTTTGAGCGAGCCGAGCGGTGCGTCTGGCGCGGTGAGCAGGTGGCGCACGACCAGCGCGGAGTGGCACATCATGTCGTTCAGCACGCCGCCGCCCTGCAGCCGCCCCTGCCAGAACCACGGTGCGTGGGGGCCGCTGTGCTCCTCGGCCGCGCGGGCCAGGTAGGGGCGCCCGGTCAGCTTCGCGCCGCGGGCCCAGGCCAGCGAATGGCCGGCTTCGACCTGCGGCGCGAAGACCTGGTTCTCCAGGTAGCCGTGCTGCAGCTCGGCGCGCTCGACCAGCTCGAGCACGCGCCGCGCCTCGGCGACGTTGCGCGCCAGCGGCTTCTCGCATGCGATGGCGCGCAGCGAGCCGCGGCCGCCGTCGAGCGCGGCTACGATCTCCTCGACGTTGTCGATGCGGACATGGTTCGGGCCGCAGAGCCAGAGCGCGTCGATCGCGGGATCGGCGATCATCTCGGCGATCGAGCGAAAGGGCTTGGCGTCACCCACGCCGAGCTGGCGGGCGAGCCCTGCGGCGGCCGACGCATTGGACGCGTTCGGGCTCCAGATGCCGTTCACGTCGATGTCGCGCACACCGACCAGACCCCTGAGGTGGAACTGCGCGTTGAAGCCGCTGCCGATGATGCCGATGCCGAGGCGCTGGCTCATGGGGCGTCGTAGCTGACGCCCAGCTTCTCGAGCGCCGCCGGCGGGCAGCCATCCCAGCTGCGCACGGCGCGATTGCCCATGTACTGCAGATCCTCGACGCCGACCTTGCTGGACCAGAAACCGGTCGCGGTCAGGTCGCGGAAGCTGTTGAAGAACGCGACACCGTGCGACAGCTCGGCCGGCGCGCGGGCTGGCCAGGCGAGCTGGTCGAGCAGCGCGCCGCGCTGCTCGAGCGTGCAATCGATGAAGCGGCTGCCATGCCGCTCCTGACAGAGATCGTCCAACCAGGCCAGGCCGCCGCGCATCGCGGTCTGTCGACCCGGACTGTCGATCATGATGAAGTCCATGAACTCCGGCACGCCGGCGTCAGTCGCGCTGCCGGAGCGCTCGTCGCGCGGCAGGATCATGTCGGCCAGCTCGCGCACGGTCGCGTACTCGTGCGCCGTGAAGAACTGCGGATCGTAGGCCGTGCCGCCGGCGACGGCGCTGGCTCGCGCCGAGCGCGCGAGGCGGGCCGCATCCTCCGCCTCGATCCGGGTCCAGTTCAGCGCCGGCGCCAGCGGCGCGAGCGCGATCAGCTTCGCGGCAGTTCGCCGATCCATCAGAGGGCTCCCTTGTTGCGCTCGGAAACGATGTACTCCGCTGCCCGCATCGACAACGCGAGGATCGTCCAGGTCGGATTCTTGTCGGCATTGCTGACGAACGGCCCGCCATCGACGACGAAGAGGTTGTCGACGTCGTGCGCCTGGCACCACCCGTTCACGACCGAGCTGCGCGGATCGGCGCCCATGCGGGTGACACCGATCTCGTGGATGATCTCGCCACCCTTCTGAATGCCGTAGCCCTGCTCGGGTCCGGGCATGGGCGACAGCGGCGTGCCGCCCAGCTCGGTGATCAGCGCGCGGAAGGTCTCCTGCATGTGCCTGACCTGCCGCACCTCGTGATCCGTGAACTGGAAGTGGAAGCGCAACACCGGAATGCCCCAGCGGTCGACGGCACTCGGGTCGAGCTCGCAGTAGCTGTGCTCGTTCGGGATCATCTCGCCGCGGCCCATGAAGTACATGGTCGAGCCGTAGTAGCGGCGGTAGTCGTCCTTGAGCTGCTGGCCCCAACCACCGCCGCCCGGATAGTTCTGGATCCCGCCGAGAATGCCGTAGCCCGGCAGTCGCCGGCCGCCACCGAACTCGATGTGATAGCCTCGCGGGAAGTCCAGCGTGCGGTTGTCCAGCCACCACGGCATGTACAGGTGCATGCCGCCGATGCCGTCCTCGTTGTGCGGCACGCCATCGACCATCTGCGGGAAGAACCCGGACACGAACGTGCCTGTCGTGTCGGTGAGATACTTGCCGATCGTGCCGCTCGAGTTGGCGAGCCCGTCCGGGTGCCGGCTCGACCGTGAGTTGAGCAGGATGCGCGCGGACTCACAGGCGCTCGCGGCCAGAACGACGATCCCGCCCCGCACGTGCTCGTCGGCGCCCGTGTTCTTGTCGATGTAGGAGACACCATCCGCGCGGCCCTGCGCGTCGGTCGTGACCTCACGCACCATCGCGTTCGGCAGGATCGTGAGCCGCCCGGTCTCGAGCGCCGGTGGCAGCAGCACCGACGGCACTGAGAAGTTCGAGTGCGTCGCACAGCCGCGGCCGCACTGGCCACAGTAGTGGCACGCCAAGCGGCCGTTGTGCGGCCGCGTCAAGATCGACAGCCGCGACGGGATGCAGGTGATGCCGAGCCGGTCGCAGCCGCGCTTCACGAACAGCTCGTAGCAGCGCGGCCGCGGTGGCGGCAGGAAGATGCCGTCCGGCTCGTTGGGCAGCCCTTCCGCGCTGCCGAACAGACCAATCAGCTGGTCGATCCTGTCGTAGTACGGCGCCAGGTCCTCGTAGGCGATCGGCCAGTCGTCGCCAAGCCCATCGATGCTGCGACGCTTGAAGTCGTCCGGACCGAACCGCAGCGAGATGCGGCCCCAGTGGTTCGTGCGTCCGCCCAGCATGCGCACGCGGAACCAGGTGAACTCCTGACCGCTGGCCACCGTGTACGGCTCGCCCTCTAGCGACCAGCCGCCCAGCCCCGCATCGAACTCGCCGAAATGGCGCTCCGGCGTCGCCGCGCCGCGCCGCGGTGATTCGTACGGCCACTTGAACATCACCGAGTCGGTGGCCGCGTCCCACATCGGGCCCGCCTCGAGCAGCAGTACACGCGCGCCCGCCTCCGCCAGCACCTTGGCGGCCATGCCGCCGCCGGCGCCGGAGCCCACGATCACGACGTCGTATTCTTCGCGCTGCATCACGGATCGTCTCCGAAGAGGTGGAAGCCGCGGAGTCGGCTGCGGCACATGGTGGCTCGGAAACGGCGGCTCCGCAAGCACACTTGCGAATGGCTGCCGCCGCACCACGGCGCCGGCCGCGGTTATTGACTATGATCAAAGACCATGGTATGCTGGGCCATGGAATCCATGCCGATCTCGAAGTTCAAGGCAACGTGTCTGGCGGTGCTCGAGCGGGTGCGGCGAACCGGCAAGCCGGTGCTGATCACGCGCTTCGGCGAGCCCGTTGCCGAGGTGGTGCCGCCGCGGGCCGAGGCCGGCCGGGCTGCCTGGCTCGGCGCGCTGGTGGGGCAGGCGGAGCTGCGCGACGATTTGATCGAGCCCGCGCAGGCGCTCGAGGAGTGGGAAGCTCTGGAACCGTGAGGCTGCTCCTCGACACGCACGTCTGGTTGTGGGGTCTGCTGGAGCCGGAGCGGCTGGGCCGCCGCGCGTCGCGCGCGTTCAGTGAGAGCGGCACCGAGAGCTGGCTTTCACCCATCAGCGTCTGGGAATGCGCGCTGCTGATCGAACGGGACCGGCTTGCCGTCGAAGGTCTGGCGGATGAATGGATCCGTCGCGCGTTGCTGGCCGCGCCGTTGCACGAGGCTCCGCTGAACCACGAAGTGGCACTTTGGAGTCGTCGCATCTCGCTCGGCCATCCCGACCCCGCTGACCGCTTTCTCGCCGCGACGGCGGCGGTTTACGATCTTACGCTGGTAACCGCGGACCGGCGGCTGCTTGCCGGTCGAGGATATCGGGTGCTGAACGCGCGGTAAGCATCGGGCTCGAGCTATCGCAGCGTCCAGTACAAGAAGCGTGGCCGCTGTTGCACACGCAGGTCCAGGAGCTGGCCGGCAGCCGGGCGCGGAGCTCGCACCAGCTCGCGAGGCGAATCGGCAAAAGCAACGATCAGATCGCCCCACCCGGTGCGGTTCCCCAGGGATTCGATCTATCTACCCGCCGCCTTATGTGCCGCGATGTCGAGGCCCGGCGGGTCGGGAGGCGCCGCGATCACGGGTCCCGA
This sequence comes from Longimicrobiales bacterium, assembly GCA_050732635.1. Lineage (GTDB taxonomy): Bacteria > Gemmatimonadota > Gemmatimonadetes > Longimicrobiales > RSA9 > JBOHRE01. The sequence continues at coordinate 17,212 of JBOHRE010000060.1, forward strand.
TTCCGTCGACATTCGCGCGAAGTCGGCGAGATTGAAGCTCAGGAACACGTCGGCCCGCCAGCGCTCCGCGGCCGCCAAGTGAAGAGCGTCGTAGATCACCCCCGAACGGAGTCCACGGTCGCTGCACCGCCGCATCGCAGCGGTATAGTCACTCCACGAAAGCTCCAGCAGCTCGATGTGGGAGCGGAAGCGCTCGATCACCCGGTCGATCAGCGCCGGCGGAACGGCGGGCTGGATGGGGAGCGCCGTCATGGTCGCCCACGTCTCCGCCAGCGTGTGCGACGTAACCGCCGCCGAGATCCGACCCTCGCGGGCCGCCGTGAACCAGGCCGCTGCCCGCGCTTCATGCACGTGACGCGCGATCGAACCCGCCACGACGACCGACGTATCGAAAACGACCTTCATCGGCGCGTCGCGTACTCCTTCAGCTCGCTCGCCCGCTTCTCCCTTGCAATGCGGTGATCGGTGGCGAACGTCTCGTCTCCTGTCAGGTCGACGACCAGGAACCCATCCCGCTCGACGAGCGCCGGCTCGGGGCGGTCTGGCGACAGTCGGATCGCGCCGCCCTCGGCCGTCATGTAGAGCCGGGTGCCTGCGCCGAGCCCAAAGCGCTGCCGCAGCGGCTTGGGGATCACGAGCCGACCGGCGGCGTCGATGGTAACCTGGTATGCCATAATGGTAGATTATGGTGGAAGACAGCAGCCGGCGCAAGGCAGCGGGTCCGGGTGGCTCGATGGTTCCGCGGCTGGTAGCGCTCCCGCGCCTCAGTTCCCTGCAACGCGCAGACGCCGATGCGGCGGCGCTTGCAGCCTGTCCAGCAGCTCCTCGAACGCCGGGTCGCCCCATAGCGGCGCAAGCTTCGGGCTTAAGTGGAGCTCCAAAGCGCTTTGGGGCCCTCTCGTTGCAGCGCCGAGGCGCATGGGCTGCTCCAGTAGAGTCATGGCCCGGTCGCGTTCGCCCAGGTGTGCGAAGATCGTAGCTCGGCTGCCCAGGTAGAGCTCCGCGGCTGTCCCCGGGGTGTGCGGGTCGGGTGCATTTGCCGCCGCGGCGGTACGCTCGGCCAATCTGCGCTCGTACGCCAGGGCCGCTTTGCGGTGCCCGGCCAGCGCGGCGCAGATTCCGAGATCCGAAAGCAACACACGCTCCCGAGCAAGCAACTGACGCTGCCGACCAGGCATCGGTGCGCGCGTAAGCACGGCTTGCAACCGGCGAATGCCTTCGTCCGTGCGGCCGATCAGGCAGAGCGTGAACGCGAAGACCCGCTCGTTACCATCGTCACGCCTCTGTTGCGGCAGCGAGGCATACCACTCGACGACTCCCCGGCGCGTCTGATCGGCCGCTCGCGCGAAACCGTGGGCCTCGAGCTCCGCCGCGATCTGCAGCATGTGCCACAGGCGAACTGGTCCCTGGGCCTGCTTCAGTTCATCGATCACCGCAGCGACGGCGGAGAGGTCGCCGAGTGCGGCGAGCGCTGGGGCCTGGAACAGCAACGCCGCACGGCTCCCCGGCTCGCGCGCTCGGTAGTCGCGGGCCGCCTCGAGCTCCTCGGTGTGCCGCTCGAGCCGGTGCAAAGCCTGGATCAGGAGCGCCCAGTACCCTCCCCAGTTTCGTAGCCAGCCGTGGTTGGGGTTTGCCTTCCTCAGGTGACCGAGGGCCTCTTCGGGGCGGTTGAGGGCCATTGCACCGCGGGCCGCCTTATAGCGGAATTCCGAGTCGGGCGCGAGTCGAAGCAATTCCATGGCGGCCCGGTGGTACGCCCGGAAATCGGAGTCGTGAGAGGCCAGGTGGAGCTCGAGCATGGCCTCGTCGAACGGCGGCAGCTCGTCCCGCACGGCTGCGAGCCGCGCGAGCAGCGAGTCCACCACGCCGTGCCGGCCGAGATCGAACGCGCTGAACAGCGCCCAAAGCGCCGGCTGGTGGAACGTCGGGTCCAGGTCGCCGGCGTTCAGCAATCTCCGCAGACCTTCTTCCAGGTCGCCGCGTGTGTGCGCTTCGAGACCGGCGATCCACTCCCGGAACGCGGCGAAGGTGGGCGGCTTGCTCGCCGCGGCGGCCCAACGTTCCGTGTCCTCGCCCCGCAACGTGGCGAGCGCCGCGACGACGCGCTCGCGCAGTATCTCGATGCCTTCCTCCGGCGCGGAGAGCCCGGCGCGTACCGGCTCGGTCACGTGGAGCAGGCGAGCGCCGGGCACGTCGACGATCCGGGCCTGCATCACGAGCGAGTCGCCGGAGCGGTGATAGCCGCCGTAGACGATCGTGGACGCGCCGGTCGCCCGCGCGACCACCTGGAACGAATCCGCCGCGGCCGGCACCGTCTCTGTCAGCCGCCCCACGACACGATAGAGCGTGGCGGGCGTGAGCACCCGAAATCGTCCGGTTTCCAGCAGCCCGCGGGCGATCCGCTCGGAGGCAAGGCGGCCGAGCAGGTCGAGCTCCGGGTCGCCGGTGCGGTTCTCGAAGACTGCGACGGTCACCGAGCGGGCATCGGGCTCCGGTCCGGTGGCTACATCGGCGGTCGGGACTGCGGGGGCGGGCGGGACCGCGCTGCCGTGAGGCTCGGCTGCCCCGTTTCGCCGCTCCACCCACCACCCACCGGTCATGAGCAACAAGATCGCGAGCAGTGCCCCGGCATAGCGCGCGCGGGTGCGCGGACGGGGCCGCTGGGGCTCGCTCGCGCTCGCGAGCTCGGCGAGGCGCGGTGCCTCGGTAACGTCGGGGCGCATCGCCGCGCCCATCGCTGCGCCTGAGACCTCCGCCCGCCCCCGCACCTCCTCCACCAGCGCGCGTGTCTCCGGCGCCGGCTCCACCTCCAGCTCCTCCGCCAGCCGCCGCGCGAAGTCCTCGTAAGCCACGATCGCGCCGGCCCGGTCGCCCGCCCTGTCCAGCAGCGCGATCAGCCGCCGGATCCCCCGCTCATCGTCCCACGCC
>JBOHRE010000061.1:0-19241 GCA_050732635.1 Longimicrobiales bacterium
GTCGAGCTGCCTGCGACCAACCAGCGGCTGGCCGCGGCCGGCATACCGTGGCGGCTGCGGCCGTCCACCGCGAGCGGCGAATCACGTCTGAGTCCGCCGGCCGACTCGACGCTCGCCGGCGCACTCGCGGACGCGCGCATCGCGAGCGCCTACCAGTTGACGCCACTCGCGGGCGCGGCCCGGAGCGACACCGTGCACCTGCGTCTGCTGACCGGCGAACCATGGCTGGTTGCCGGCTCGCTCGAGAACGGCGCCCGCTACGTCGTCGTGGCATCGGCACTCTCAAGTGATGCGACGACGCTGCCGACCGGTGCCGGGCTCGTGCCGCTACTCGACCGTATGCTCACCTCGTGGGCCGTCGATGCGCGGCCAACGCGGCAAGTGATCGCAGGCACGCAGGTCGCGCTGCCCGGCCGGGCCGATCGGGTCGAGCTGCCGGACGCGACGAGCGAACGAGTCGAGGGTGGCGCCTTGTTTCGCCCGCTCGAGGTCGGCATCCACCGCGTCTTCGCGGGCGACTCACTCCTCGACGTCTTCGCGGTCAACACGCCGGCGGAAGAGAGCGCGCTCGTGCCGCTCAGCGAACGACAATTGAGGCAGCGGCTGGCCGACTGGCGTGTCCACGCGAGCGATGCCGGGGCGTGGACCAGCTCGATCTTCCGCGAGCGCCTCGGGTACGAGCTGTGGCCGTGGGCGCTGCTCGCGGCAATCCTCGCGCTCACCGCCGAAACCTGGCTGGCCGCCGCGGGTGTCGGTCCGCACCGTGCAAGAGGGCCCGAGCCGACGCCGGCTGGCGAGCCCGCTCTACGATGACCCGCACCGAGGCGCCGTGCCGCACCCGAAGCTGATCGAGGCGATGCTCCGCCAGCCGGCGCTCGGGCGGCTGAAGGACCGGCTGCCGTTGCCGGCCGGTCAGGTGCGCATCGCAGGGCTCGCCGGATCCTCACCGGCCCTGCTCATCGCCACGCTGGCTCAGCAACAACCGAATCGGCTCTGGACGGTCGTGGCACCCAGCCCCGCCGAAGCGGAGGCGGCGGAGGCCGACCTCGAGGCGTTCCTGGGCCCGGGCAGTGTCGCCCACTATCCGCAGCGTGAGGCCCTTCCCTACGAGGCCGCCGAGCCGCACATCGAGGTGGCCGGGCTGCGCGTCGAGGCGCTGGAATCGGTCCTGTCCGGCCGGGCGCGCGTGCTGGTCTGCACCATCCGCGCGCTGCAGGAGTTGTCCGACATTCCGCGCGGACTCGCCGAGCTGCGCCTGACACTCACGCGACACGCCAGCTTCCGACCGCATGAGCTCGCGGCACGGCTGCAGGCGATGGGCTTCGAGCAGCTGCCGATCGTCGAGGGCGTCGGCGAGTTCGCGCTGCGCGGCGGCATCCTCGACGTCTACGGATTCGGCGCGCCCGAGCCCCTGCGTCTCGAGTTCTGGGGCGACGAGATCGCGAGCATCCGCGGCTTCGACATACTGGACCAGCGCTCGACGCGTGAGCTGGACCGCGTCGATCTGCTGCCGATGGACCTGCGCGCGGCCGGTGCCGATGCCAACGTCGTGGCCCGGCGTTCCGTGCTCGAGATCCTGCCCCGCGAAGCCCTGTTACTCGAGCTCGATGCGACCAGCCTCGAGCCCGAGCTACGACGCACCTGGGACGAGGTGCTGCACCTGCACGCCGGCGCATTGCGGCGTGGACGCACGCCCGAACCGCCGGAGCGGCTCTTCACGCCGCCCGCACGTGCAGTCGATGCGATCGCCAGCTTCGGTCGCATCCGGATCGTGCCCGTTGCCGCCGCCGACATCGCCTTCCAGGCACGCGCTGCCGAGCCGATCGAGCGCGACATGGATCGGCTCGCCGCATTGCTGCGCGCCGGTGCGGCGCGCAGCGAGGAGACGTTGATCCTGTGCGACAACGCCGGCCAGCTCGAGCGCCTGGAGGAGCTGCTCGGCGCCGCCGCCGCGCCGACGAGCGGTCCGACACTGGCCATCGGTTCCGTCAAAGCCGGGTTCGTGCTGGAGGGCAGTGAGCCGCCGGTTCGCGTGCTCACGGATCACGAGATCTTTCGCCGCGAGCGACGGCTGCGGCGCGGCCGGCGCTTCCGCGGCGCCGTCGCCCTCGAGAGTCTCGCACAGCTACGTCCGGGCGAGTACGTCGTCCATCTCGATCACGGAATCGGCCGCTTCCGCGGGCTGGAGCGCGTGCGCGTCGGCGACACCGACATCGAAGCACTGGCAATCGAATACGCCGGCGGCGAAGTGCTGCGACTGCCGGTGTACCGACTGGACCTGGTGGAACGCTGGGTGCCCGACCGCGAGGATGCCGAAACTCCGCGTGTGCACAAGATCGGCGGCAGGACTTGGAAGCGCCTGCGACGCCGGACGGAGGAAGCGATCAGGCGCATGGCGGCCGAGCTGGTCGAGCTGTACGCGCAACGGCAGGTCGCCGAAGGCTACGCGTTCAGCGCCGATTCACGCTGGCAGCGTGAGATGGAATCGTCGTTCCTGTACGAGGACACGCCCGACCAGCGGGCCGCGACCGAGGTCGTCAAGCGCGACATGGAGTCGCGTCGGCCGATGGATCGGCTCATGATCGGCGATGTCGGCTACGGCAAGACCGAGATCGCGATCCGGGCCGCGTTCAAGGCCGTTCAGGATGGGCGGCAGGTGGCCGTACTCGCACCGACGACGGTGCTGGTCGAGCAGCACCGGCGCACGTTCGGCGAGCGCCTCGCCGATTATCCGGTTCGCATCGAGAGTCTGTCCCGATTTCGCAACGTGCGCGAGCAGCAGGACGTGCTGGCCCGGCTCGCGGGCGGCGTCGTCGACATCGTGATCGGCACGCACCGGCTGCTGCAGGACGATGTCGTCTTTCAGAACCTCGGGCTCCTCGTGATCGACGAGGAGCAGCGCTTCGGCGTCAAGCAGAAGGAGCGGCTGAAGGAACTGAAGCACAACGTCGATGTCCTGTCCATGACCGCAACGCCGATCCCGCGGACCCTGCACATGTCGCTGGCGGGACTGCGCGATCTCTCCTTGATACAGACGCCGCCGCGGGATCGCATGCCGGTGATCACCCATGTTCTGCCCTGGTCGGATGACGTGTTGGAGGACGCGATCCGCCGTGAGATCGACCGCGGCGGCCAGGTCTTCTTCGTGCACAATCGGGTCGAGAGCATCGGCGGCGTCGCCGAACGCGTGACCCAGCTCGTGCCGGAAGCGCGCGTCGGCATCGCCCACGGCCAGCTGCCCGCCCACCAGCTGGACTCGGTCATGCGCCGGTTCCTGGCCGGTGAGATACAGGTTCTCGTGACCACCGCGATCATCGAGAACGGACTCGATGTGCCGGCCGCGAACACACTCGTCGTACACCGCGCCGACAGCTTTGGTCTGGCCCAGCTGTATCAGCTGCGCGGGCGCGTCGGCCGCTCCCATCACCGCGCCTATTGCTATTTGCTGATTCCCGAGGCCGTCCAGGAAGATGCGGAACGTCGACTTCGGATCCTGGAGCACTTCACGGACCTGGGCAGCGGCTACGCCATCGCGCTGAAGGATCTCGAGCTCCGCGGCGCCGGCAATCTGTTGGGCGCCGAGCAGTCAGGGTTCGTACACGCAATCGGACTGGATACGTACACACGGCTGCTCGAGGATGCGATTCGCAGGCTCAAGGGCGCCGAGGACGTGCCGCTGTATGCGCCAACGGAGGTGAGCATGGACGGCGCAGCGTTCTTGCCGGATGAGTACATCGCCGATGCCGCTCAGAAACTGCACCTTTACCGCAGACTGTCACGCGCCGCTGCCGTCGCGGAAGTCGCGGCGTTGAGCGCCGAGATCCGCGACCGCTACGGGCCGCAGCCACCAGAAGTTCAACGGCTTCTCGCCGCGGCACGGCTGCGTCTGCTCGGCACCACTCTCGGCGTCGAACGGATCTCGATCCGGCCGGACGAGGCCCGGCTGAACTTCCGCGACGCGGCTGTGCCACGTCTCGCAGCGCTCCAGGGCGCGTTCCGCGACCGTCAGCTGGATGTCGAAGTGCGGCGCTCCATGCCCCTGTCCCTCGTGCTTCGCCGCTACGGAGCCGAGCCGGTCGAGACGCTGCTGGCCGAGGCGCTCGAGTTGCTCGAGCCGCGCCGCGCGCGCGCCGCCTGAGAGCCGGCCGCCGTTGCGGTCAGCACCGCCAGCGAAGCGGGCGTGCGCCGGAGCGGGTGTGCGGTGCTCGCTGCTGGCGCGTGCAACGGACGCCGGTTAGCTTGGCGTGTTTGTTTCTCCGGCGATCACCGCCTTGGTTCCCAGCTGATCCCCATGACAATGAATCGAACCCTCGCGCTCGCACTGAGCGTGTCATTGCTCCTCACCGGTTGCGAGGGCATTCGCGATGCCATGACCTCGCATACCGGACTGATCGCCCGAGCTGCAGGCCATGAGCTGGAGGTCGATGAGGCAGCATCGATTCTGGCGGAGAATCCGCGGCTTCCCGCCGAGACCGAGGTGGTCGAAGCGCTGGCCAACCTCTGGCTCGACTATACCCTGCTCGCAACGGCCGCTGCCGAGGATTCGACGCTGGCCACGCTCGAGCTCGAGCCGGTGATCCGTCCCGAGCTGGAGCAGGAGCTGGTGTTCCGGTTGCGTGATCGAGTCATCGACGCCGATACCACCGTGAGCGAGGAGGAACTGCGGCGAATCTTCGAGACCGAACAGCCGGAGCTGGCCGTCCGTGCCCGCCACATCCTGATCCGCGCAGCGGCACAGGATCCGCAGGCGGCGCGGGACTCCGCGCGGGCACTCGCGCAGGAGCTGCGCGCGGAAGCAGCAGGCGGCGCGGATTTCGCCGCGCTCGCGCGCGAGCACAGCCAGGATCCGGGCAGTGCAGCGGAGGGAGGCGATCTCGGCTTCTTCCGCCGCGGCGACATGGTGGGCCCCTTCGAGCAGGCCGCGTTTTCACTCGACGTCGGCCAGGTCAGCGATGTCGTCGAGACGCCATTCGGCTACCACATTATCAAGCTCGAAGAGAAGCAGCTGCCGGATTTCGAGGAGTCGAGGGCGCAGTTCCGCCAAACCACGATCCAGCGGCGTATTGCCGAGGCCGAAGAAGCCTACATCGACGAGCTGACCGAGCCACGCAACATCGAGGTCGAGGACGGCGCCTACGAAGTCGTGCGCGAGCTCGCGGGCAATCCGATGGTGACGTTGCGGGGCCGAGCCGCATCGCGACCGCTGGTGAGCTACCAGGGCGGCGCGTTCACCGCAGCGGAGTTCCTGCAGTTCATGCGCCGCCTGGCGCCCGCGCAACGGGCCGAGTACGCGTCTGCGGCCGATGACCAGTTGGAGCGGGTGCTGCGGGGACTGACGACGAACGAAATCCTGATCGAGGAGGCGAGGCGCCAGGGGCTCGAGCTGTCCGAGGCGAGCATCGACTCCATGGCCACGCAGCTGCGGCAGCGGCTGCAGGAGGCTGTGGCAGCGTCGGAGCTCGCCGGGATATCCGCCCAGGCGGGAGAGTCGCAAAGCGAGGCGATCGAGCGGCGCGTCGAGTCGCTGCTGCGCGAGATCGTGCGTGGCGAGCGTCAGGTGCTGCCCCTGGGGCCGATCGCCTACACGCTGCGCGAGCAGATGAACGCCGAGGTCTTCGAGCGCGCGTTCCCGGACGTCGTGTCCCGCGTCGAGGCGATCCGCGCGACGTCGGGCGAGCCGGCGACACCGGATCAGCTACCGCAACAGCCGGACACGCCCGCGCCTGGCCCCGCGCAACCGCAGGCCCAGCCACAGCCGCAGTCGCCGACCGACAGCGCGGCCGCGCGCTAGCGCTGCAGAGCCCGGAACTCGTGATATGGTCAGGGTATAACGACGAGGCCGGCGTCCGCCGGCCTCGTTCGCTTTCGCCTGAGGCTCATCAGCGCATGACAAGACTACGGATTGCCGTGCTGCTCGCTCTGGGACTGGCGCCGGGCGCAGCCACGTTCGCCCAGGCGCCGGATTCGCTCGTGGTCGTCGACCGCGTCGCCGCCGTTGCGGGCGACAGCGTCGTGCTCCATTCCGAGATCGAAGAGGAGATCCTGCGCCTTCGCGCGAGCGGCCAGCCGCTGCCCGACGATCCCGCGGCTCTCGAAGCAGTTCGCCGTGATCTCGCCGAGCAGAAGGTTCAGGAGCTGGTGCTGCTGCAGGCCGCGATCGCCGATTCGGTCGTGGTCACCGAGGCGCAGGTTCAGGCGGCCGTCGAGCGCGAGCTCGCGCGGCGACGCCAGGCCTTCGACAGCGAGGAGGCATTCCGCGCGGCACTCCAGACCGAGGGCCTGACACCATCGACGTATCGCTCGATCCTGGAGCAGCAGTTCCGTCGCACCCTGCTGATCCAGCAGTACCTGGCCACGGTCCAGCGCGAGCGGCCGGCACCGCACGTGACGGAGGACGAGATCCGGGACTATTTCGAGTCCCGACGCGGCCAGCTCCAGGAGCGCCCGGCCACGATCACGTTCCGCCAGGTCGTCGTCTCGCCGCGAGCGAGTGAGACGGCTCGGGCGGCGGCACTGGCTGAAGCACGCGCGATCTTGGAAGAGCTTCGCGAGGGCGCGGACTTCGCCGAACTCGCGCGGCGGCATTCCGACGAGCCGGGCGCGGCTGAGCGCGGCGGCGACCTGGGCTGGTTTAGGCGCGGCGAGATGGTGCAGCAGTTCGAGGAGGTCGCCTTCGCAATGCCGGTCGGTGCGGTCAGCGAGCCGGTGGAAACGCCGTTTGGCATCCACATCATCAAGGTCGAGAAGGTTCGTGGTCCGGAGCGACAGGCCCGCCACATCCTGATTCGACCTGCGACCAGCCCGGCCGATCAGGAGCGGGCGCGTGCCCTCGCTGCCGATGTGGCCGAGCGCCTGCGCGCTGGCGCGCCGATCGACTCGTTGGTCGAGCTGTACGGCGATCCGTCGGAGCAGGCGCGTGTGGGGCCTTATCCGGTGGCGCAGCTTCCCGGACCCTACGCGCAGGCGCTCGCGGGCGCGCAGGACGGTGACGTCGTGGGGCCCGTGAACCTGAGCGAGGGTGAGGAGGTGCCCAAACTCGCCGTCGTCCTGGTGACCGCGCTGTTACCGGCCGGCGAGTACACACTGGACGATCTCCGCACACAGATCCGCGAGCAGCTCCAGCAGGCGAAGCTCGTCGAGGAGATCATCGATGACTTGCAGCGGCGCACCTACGTCGATATCAGGGTCGGGCAGTCCTCGTGAAGCCAGTCAGCGCGCACTGCTGAGACGACAATGAGCCTGCCGGCTGCGCGCGACGCCGTTCGGATCGCGATCACGCTCGGCGACCCTCGCGGCATCGGGCCCGAAGTCATTGCCGCGGCACTCGATCGCCTCACGCCCGCTGAGCGTGCTGCGTGCACGCTGATCGGACCTGCCGGCACATTCGCCGACGCGGCCGAGGCACCGCTCGATGCCGTTGGCGAATGGGCTGGCGATCGCGGGGCCGCAGAGGCGGGACGACTGGCTGGCATGGCGATCACGCGAGCCGCGGCCCTCGCGGCCGACGGCGCGGCCGATGCCATTGTCACGGGTCCGATCGACAAGCACGCACTGCACGAAGGCGGATACCCATTCCCTGGCCACACCGAGATGTTGGCGACGCTCGCAGACACCGCGATCGTCGGCATGCTCATGGCTGCGGAGTCCACGCGAGCGGGCGGGCCCTTGCGGGTCTTGCTCATGACCACGCACCTGCCGCTGGCCCGCGTGCCCGCCGAGCTGACGCTTCAGCGGATCGTCGAGCAAACGGCGCTGCTCGATCGGTCGCTGCGAACGCTCTGGCGCATCGAGGCGCCGCGGCTCGCACTGTGCGCGCTCAACCCACACGCTTCCGACGGCGGTCTGTTCGGCCACGAAGAGCGCGACGTCATGTCGCCGGCCAGCGAAAGTCTGCGCGCACAGGGCATCCGTGTGCACGGCCCATTCGCTGCCGACACCGTGTTTCTGCGCGCCCTGCGCGGCGAGTTCGATGCCGTCCTTGCGCCTTATCACGACGTGGGCATGGCCGCGTTCAAGACCGCATCGTTCGGGCAGGGAGTGAACGTTACGCTCGGCCTGCCGTACATTCGCACAGCGCCCGATCATGGAACGGCGATGGATATCGCCGGACGCCGGCGAGCCGATCCGACATCGATGACGGAGGCTCTGCGCCTGGCGCTGCGGCTCGCCCGTTTGCGCGCGCAGCTGGGCGCCGCACCGGCATGATCCGTTTCGACCATGTCTCGAAGAACTATCCGCGCTCTGGCCTTGCCCTGAGCGATGTCTCGTTCCTCGTGCAGAAGAGTGAGTTTTGCTTTCTCACGGGTCACAGTGGCGCCGGGAAATCGACCGTGCTGCGCTTGATCCACATGGCGGACCGGCCGACGCAGGGGGAGGTGCGGGTCAGCGGCTATGCCGCGAGCTCGATCCGGCCGCGTGAGATTGCGCTGCTGCGCCGGAAGATCGGCTACATCTTCCAGGATTTCAGGTTGCTCCAGGACCGGACGGCTGCAGACAACGTCTCGTTCGCACTCGAGGTGACCGGTGCGCGCCGCACGGTGGTACGTTCCAAAGTTCACCGCCTGTTGGCGAGGGTCGGCCTGGCCGCGAAAGCGGAGGCCTATCCCTCGGAGTTGTCCGGCGGGGAGCAGCAGCGTGTCGCAATCGCGCGAGCACTCGCGAATGATCCGATCGTGCTGCTTGCCGATGAGCCGACCGGCAACCTGGACCAGCGCGCCTCGCGGGGTATCTTCGACCTGTTCCGTGCCATCAATGCGGCCGGCACGGCGGTGCTGATGGCGACCCACAACGCCGACCTCGTCCGTGTCTTCCCTTCCTATCGTGTGCTCGAGCTGGAAAACGGCGCGCTGGTCTTCGACTCGGGTAAGAAGGAATGACCGTCCCCTACGCTTTACGTGAAGCGATCGCATCATTCCGGCGAACGCCTCTGCTCACGGGCCTGTCCGCGGCGATGATCGCGCTATCGCTGTTCGTAGCCGGTCTCTTTGGAGTCGTGGCCTACAACATTCGACAGGTCATCCAACGCATGGAGTCGCGCGTGGAGATCATCGCCTACCTCAGCGACAGCGCCACACCCGTTGCGATCGAGGATGCTCGCACCGCGATCGCAGCGCTGCCGGAGGTGGATGAGATCCTCTACATCTCGAAGCCGCAGGCGCTCGCCCGTGCACAGGCGGAGCTCGGCGACCTGAGTCCGGTCTTCGCCGAACTGGAAGGCAACCCTCTGCCTGCCTCCCTGGAAGTCCGCTTGCACCCCGGACAGAGCAGCGCCGCGGCAGTCCGCGCCGTGGCCGAGCGAATCGCCGAACACCCGGTGATCGAGGAGGTCAGTTTTGGCAGCGATTGGCTGGACAAGGTGTTCCTGCTGCGTCGCATTGCCGGCGCAGCGACCTTCGTCCTGGGCGGCGCATTTGCACTGGTCGCGGCGCTCATCATCGGCTCCGCGATCCGCATGGCCATCTTTGCCAGACGCGACGAGATCGCGATCATGCGCCTGGTTGGCGCGACGGACGAGTTCGTGCGCAGACCGTACGTCATCGAGGGACTGATCGCAGGTCTGATCGGCGCGCTCATCGCACTGCCACTCACCTATCTGACCTTCGCCATGCTCTCGGGCGCCGTGTTCCGACTCGAGTGGATGCCCACCGAATGGATCCTGGCGGGTTTGGCCGCCGGCGCGCTGCTGGGCGTGATCTCCAGCTCGATCGCGGTACGGCGGCATCTGAGGGAGGTGTAGCGCGTGCGCCCGTGGCTCCTCGCGAGTGTCGCGCTCTGCGCCGCGCTCGGGCTCGTGTCTCCAGCTAGCGCCCAGGAGAGCACGCGCCGTGAGCTGCGCGAGAGTGCGCTACGCCTGGACCAGATCCGCGAAGAGCGCGAGCGACTCCAGCTCGAGATGCAGCAGCTACGCTCTCGTGTGCGCGATGTCTCGAGCGAGCTCACCAATATCGAGCGGCAAGTCGCTTACTCCAATGAGGTGCTTCAGGAACTGAACTTTCAGGCCGCCACGGTCGAGGAGAGCGTCGCCAACGTTGCCGCGGAGCTGACGCGCTCACGGGCAGAACTGCGGTCCCGCACGCAACGTCTGAATCGGCGCCTGCGCGCGATCTACAAGCAGGGAGCGCTGCATTCGCTCCGCGTGCTTCTGAGTGCACAGAGCGTCGGCGAGCTGCTGAATCGGTACAAGTACCTCCAGTTGGTGGCGCTCCACGATCGCGCACTGATTCAGGATGTGACGCGTTTGGAGCGGGAGCTGGTGGGTCAGGAGCTCGAGCTGCGTGAGCAGATGGCAATCCTGGACGGGTTGCGCGAGGAGAAGCTCGGCGAGGTCGAGCAATTGCAGCGCCTCGAGACGCAGCACGAACAGACGCTGAGGAACTATCAGAGCCGACAACGGCAAGCCGAGGGTCGGCTAGAGCAGCTCGAGCGCGACGCGGCGCGGCTGACCACCCTGATCGCCGACCTGGAGCGCCGGCGAGTCGAGGAGGAGCGTCGCGCAGCCATCGCGGGCCAGCCGGTTGGTGGCGGCGCCATCGGCACACGGGACCTCGGCGCCCTCAACTGGCCCGTCGACGGATCGCTCATCTACCGGTTCGGCCCGCAGCGCCGGCCGAACGGCGTGGTCCTTCGGTGGAACGGCATCGGCATCGGCGCACCGGCCGGAACTCCGGTCCGCGCCGTGGAAGAGGGGACCGTGGCGCTCGCCGGACCGTTCGAGGGTTACGGGCCCTCCGTCATGATCAGCCACGGCGGCGGCTATTATACGTTGTATCTCTACCTGCAGAGCCTGGCTGTCGCGGAAGGCGACCGGATTGCTGGCGGCCAGGTTCTCGGCACCGTCGGTGGAGAGCGGACGCCGGAGGGGCCGCACATCGAGTTTCAGGTGCGCGCGCCGGTCAACGGCGCGCCGATCGCGGTCGATCCATTGAGTTGGCTGCGCGCCCGGTCCGGACGGTGAGCCTGCACCCCGTCGTCGGGCACGTGCAGGTACGCACCGGCCTCGCCCGCGCCGCCATGCGCGGAAAGCTGCCCGGCTCTCTGTTGTTGCACGGACCAACCGGCGTCGGCCGCCAGCGCATGGCACTCTGGCTCGCCCAGCTCCTGCTCTGCGAGGTCGACAACGCCGACGAGCCCTGCGGTGCCTGCAGCGGCTGCCGCTTCGTCCTCGCGTTACAGCACCCGGATCTTCACTGGTTCTTTCCACTGCCACGGCCGAAGTCCGCAGGATCGCCGGAGAAGCTTGCCGAAGCGCTCGAAGAAGCACGAGCCGACGCGCTTCAGGCGCGTCGCGCCATGCCATTGCAAGCGAGCTTCCGCGGCGAGCCCGTCGGGCTCTACCTTGCGCAGATTCAGACGCTGCGCCGCACTGCCGCCGCACGGCCGGTAATGGGTGAACGTCGCATCTTCATCATCGGCGATGCCGATCTGCTGGTTCCCCAGGAAGCAAGCCCAGAAGCGGCGAATGCGCTCCTCAAGCTGCTGGAGGAACCGCCCGACGACGCAACGATCATCCTGACCGCCCCCGATCCCGATGCGTTGTTGCCCACGGTTCGGTCGCGCGTGCTGCCCATCCGCCTCGCGCCTCTCGACGAGACCCTGGTCGCGGACTTTCTGATCCACGCCGCCCACGCACAACCAGCCGACGCACGATTCGCCGCTCACCTCGCGGGCGGCACGATCGGCCGAGCCCTCGCCTTTCTGCCCGGTGACGGCGAGGCCGGTCCGCTCGAGACGCTGCGCCTCCAGGCACGCGCATGGCTCGCAGCGGCCACGACGAGCGACCCTGCCGCTCGCCTCAGAATCGCACACCGCACGCCCCCAGCTGGCGCCCGCGGCGCTTTCCTCGACGCGCTCGAACAGCTCGCCGTCTGGTGCCGCGATCTCGCGGCATCGGCCAGCGGCGCCGACACCGCTATCATCAACACTGACGCAGCCGAGTTCCTGCGCGAAGCCTCACACTCTACGCCCGGCGCAGCCGCTGGACTCCCGGAAGCGCTCGCCAGTATCGCCGAGGTCCACGCCCTGACGGCGAACAACATCAACCCGCAGCTCGCCATCGCATGGCTCCTCAAACGGATCCATCAGGCTATCGCCGCGAGCGCAGCGCATGACGTGTCCCATGCACGCTAGATCCTCCCACCTCAACGAGGACGGCCAGCCCCGCATGGTCGATGTCGGCTCGAAGCCCACCTCCGTTCGCAGTGCCACCGCCCAGGGCTGTATCCACATGTCCCGGGCCGCATTCGACGTCATCGGATCCGGTGCAAACCCCAAGGGCGACCCTCTCGCGACCGCCCGTATCGCCGCCATTCAGGCTGCCAAGCGGACTGCCGAGCTCATCCCGCTTTGCCACCCGCTGGCGATCGATGCCGTCGACGTCGAGGTCCTGCTCGACCCCGAAAAGCCATCAGTTTGCCTCAGAGCCACTGTCCGCGCTACCGCGCGGACCGGCGTCGAGATGGAGGCCCTTACTGCTGTAAGTATCGGCCTCTTAACCGTTTATGATATGCTCAAGGGGATCGACCCCGAGCTCCGCATCGCCGCCGTCCGGCTGCTGCACAAGGCGGGCGGAACAACTGGCGTCGGGGCCTCCGAAACATCTGGCGGCATGGCCGTTGCGGCGGAGGGGCCAGAGCCCGCATCATCCTAGCGCTCCGCGCGCGCGGTACGCCTACCGGCGGACCGCAGCGTACGGACCTCCCCGAAGTACACAGGAGTCGTGGAATGAGCTCGCTTCTGGCTCAGTGGGAAGCGGACCACGCCCCGGCGTGGCGGCGGCGCATGAATTGGGTGAAGCGGGTCTGGCCGCGGGTTGCGCGGTTGGGCCTGGTCGCGGTGTTGGGCTTCGGCGCCGGTGTGCAATTCGCGACGGCGCCGCTGGTGACGGCGACGTCGCGGGCGCAAAACCTGGAAGGACGCGCTGCGACGGCTGAATGGCGCGTGGCGGCGCGCGAGGGTGAGCTGGATCTGTTCCGGCTCGAGATCGCCCGGCTGCAAGAGATCCTGGCGCAGTCGACGCGGCATGGCATCCCTGCCGACCTGGCGGCGGCGATCTACGACATCGCGATCTCGGAGGGCATCGAGCCGCAGCTCGGCTTCGGCCTGGTCGCCGTGGAAAGCGAGTTCACGGCGCGAGCCGTGAGTCACAAGGGCGCGGTCGGGTTGACGCAGGTGATGCCCAGCACGGCGTTCGAGATGGACCCATCACTCGACCGCAACGACCTGTTCGAGCGGGACACGAACCTGCGGCTGGGCTTTCGCTATCTGCGGCATATGTTGCGGAAGTACGACGGCGATCTCCGGATGGCGCTGCTGGCCTATAACCGTGGTCCGGGGACGGTCGACTCGATCCGCGGTAAAGGGCGCGATCCGGGCAATGGCTACGCCAGAGCGGTGCTCAGGGGCGCAGAGGTGGGGCACTGAGCGGCAATCAGCTGCGCTTACGCCTCGCCAGCCTCACCAGCAGCGCGCGGGGTTGAGTCACGCGGGTCGTCGACCTCGACGATCTCTTCTTCGGTAACACCGACCACCTCGCCGTCGGGAAATTGCACCATGTAGCCTTCCCGTGCATCAACGCTGTTCTCCGGCCCCCAACGACCCACGACCTCGCCCGTTTCGCCCCGGTACCGCTCCGACTGGGTGTACCTGGGTCGCGTTACCTTGACCCAAAGCATGGACTGCCTCCCTCCATCTGAGTGGCGCGTCTACCGGACAAGGCGCGCTACGCAGATGCCGCGCCAAGCGTAGCAGCTGCCAGTCGGGATTTCCGCAGGATCCAACGCCTGTGTCGCCGAATGCGGCGCGGCCGATGTCGCCTCCGGCCGGACGCTGAGGACGGTCAGCGCCGCGGGTGGATGCGGAAACGGGCCGGTTCCGAGGAACCGACCCGTCCTGTCAGCGCCGGCAGGGGTGCCGCTCAGGCGCCGATGCGCAGCGTCTGGCCCGGCAGGATCCGGCTCGTGCGACCGAGGCCGTTCCAGCTCTGCAGCTCTCGGACGCTCACCCCGTGGCGTCGCGCAATGGTCCAGAGTGAGTCGCCGGAGCGCACCCGATACCGTGCCGCCTCAGCACTCGACTCGCCTGCGGCCGCAATCACCTCGCCACCGACGGCGGTCGGAATCCGAAGCTGCTGGCCAGCCCGCAGCGCGCGCGGGTTCAGCCCGCCATTCGCCTGCTGAATCGCGACCACGGTCGTGCCGTACCGCACTGCCAGACCCGAGAGCGTCTCGCCGCGCCGGACCGTATGTGCCGCGAGGGTCAGCGGCGCCTCCTGCTTCGCCTCAGCGTAGACGCGCTCGAAGTTCTGAGCGAAGGTCAGACCGTGCCCGTGCGGGACGCGCACCGGATACCCGGCGCCAGGCGGCGTCATCGACCGCACCAGGTGCGGGTTCAGGTCGGCGACCGTCTCCTCGTCCGTGCCCGCGGCAACGGCCACAGTGCTGAGCGGCACCGCGCCCGGCACGATCACTTCCTCGTAGCGCAGCGGCTCCTGGAGCTCGAGACCCTCGAACCCGTGCTTCGCCGGATCCTTGCCGATGAAGCCGGCTGCGAGCATGAGCGGCACGTAGTCGCGCGTCTCACGCGGAAGCTGCTGATCGATTCGCCAGAACGCCGCGTCGGTGCCCTGCTCTCGACCGAACGTCTGGCGCATGATGCGACCCACACGGTTCTCCCCCGTGTTGTACGAGGCCGCAGCCAGATACCAGCTGCCGAACCGGTCGTGCAGCTCGGTCAGGTAGTCCAGCGCCGCACCGGTCGCCTTGACCGGATCGCGCCGCTCGTCCACGTACGCACTCACCTGCAGACCGTAGCGCTTGCCCGTCTCCGCGATGAACTGCCACATCCCCGAGGCGTGCGCGTGCGAGTAGGCGCGCGGCGACAAGCCGCTCTCGATCATCGCCAGATACACCAAGTCCTCTGGCATACCGCGCTCGCGCAGCTGTTCCTGGATCATCGGACCGTAACGCCCGAGGCGCTCCAGCCAGAGGTGCGTCTTCTCCGCGTTCCGACCCGCCAGGAAGTCGATCCAGAAATCAACGCGCTCGTTTCGCGTTACCGGGAGGTCCCAGTCCGCATCCTCGAGCCACACCGAAATCTCCGCCTCGGGCGCGGCCTCGGCCACCGCCACCAGCTCGTCCACCGGGCTGGGCGTCTCGTCCGGCGGCGCGGTCATTGCCCGCGCGCCCATTAGACCGGCCACCATCGCGGCTAGCCCGATCGCCAGCGTTCGTCGATTGAACTGCTTCATCCGGCCTCCTTGCTCGTCGGGATCGCGAACCCGTCACCGGGTCGTTCCCTATCCAGGCCCTGCGTGCTTGCAGGGCAATATCCATACACCCCACCCATCCACGCGGGCGGGCTACACGCCTCTAATACATTGTCGTATAAAAAGATAACGGAATTGCGGCCACCCGTGTACCGAACAGATACCGCAGCTCCCCACATCTGTTCCCAGGCCCCTGCTGCGATCCTTACTCGGGGCGGTTCAGATAGTTCCCCAGCAGGCGGTTGAGGGCGCTCAGGACCGCGCTCGCAGCGGCGCGTCGTGGATCGTCGGTCTGCATGACGGAGCCCACGAAGTGTTGCGGGGTGGGGCGGGTGCGATGCAGGGAGGCCACGACGAGCTCGGCATCGAAGGCTCGGACCTGCTTGACGCCGGTCAGCCGTAAGTCGAGATCGGACTCCACGACGCACACGATGGCGCGCAAGGCGGCGAGTGCGGCGGTGCGAAGCTCGATTGGATCCGCCCGCTCACCAGAGGCCTCTCCGGAAAACGTGTTGCCGTTCCACTCGAGGGTGACGCGGACGGTGGTCTGGCCGGGGGCGTCGACGCGGGCGACGTCCAGGAGCCGAACCCGGCGATCCGGCGGCTTGGCGTCGGCGACGACACGGACTCGCAGCGGGTCCTGGTCGGTCTCGGCGAGCTCGCCCACGAATTCGGCAGCGCGGCGGCGGATGGCGTCGGGGTCGACGGCGGCATCGCAGACGATCCACAGAATGGCCCTGGCCGGGTCGAGGATCGCGGCCTCGACGCCGGGCAGCTCCTGCACCGCCTTGCGGAGCGCCTCGCGGTCCAGTGTCTGATGAGCCGACACGGAGCCAGTCCGGTTTCGGGTTGCGGAGAAACGCGTTCGAGGGCGAGAACGCTCAGGTGCGAAGCGAAGATAGGAGTGGGCGGAAAGGGGTGTCAAGCAGCCCCTTTCGGCCCTATGCCAGGATGGCGGTCAGAACCGGAGCAGTGCGCCGACGCCGTCGAGGTCGCGCAGCGCGGACGCGTCGGTGAATTCGACGCGGGCGTCCTGCTCGGCGGCCAAACGGATCATGGTTTCGACGAGCTCGACGCCGTCGCGCGTCTGGCCGCCGCAGTAGGGGCAGTGAGCGTGCACGGCCTCGATATAAAAGCCGCATTGCACGCAGCGCGCGCCGGTGCGCTCGACGTTGCGGGCCACGACAAGTGTTTCCACCTTCCCCTCCTGGAGCCGCTGAAGGGTCTCGGAGAACCCCGACGTGGCAAAGTGGTGCTGGCCCACGCGGTCGCGCAGCAGCTCCACGGCAGCGGCCTCCTGGCGGACATCCCACTCGCGGAACAGCGGCTCGAGCCGTTCGAGGACCTCGGCGCCGGAGGCGTCGATCGGCGCGTGGCCGGTGTGGATGATGCGGGATTTGAGCGCCTCGGCGAGGTAGTCCGTGAAGTGCTTCACGTTCTCGTCGGTCCCGAGGATCACGAAGTGATCGGGCGCGTAGCGCCGGTCGAACTGGTCGACCTCCTTGGCGAACTCTCGGAAGAAGTGCTTCACCTCTTCGGCTTTGCGCTTCTGGAAATCCGGCGCGGAGTAGCCGCCGCGCTTGATGTCATGTGGCGTTGGATAGGGGTCGGTCTCGACCTGATGCTCGTGCAACGAGCGTCCCATGCTGACGTTGAGCATGCGGAGGTGCTCGCGATCGACCAGGAGCACACCATAGCGGTGGTAGCGGTTCAGCAGATGCACGAGGGGGCCGACCTTCGGATGATCGCCGACGCTCAGACCGTTGATCAGGTGCGCGGGAAATTGGAGCACCTCGAGCCAACCTCCGCCCAGCTCCCCGAAGGCGGCCACGCTCTTGTTCGCCTCATCGAATTCATGATCGATCCAGCGCTCGACTGCGGTCAACGCAGCATCCAGATCCTCCGCGAGATAACCATTGCGAGCACCGCCTTCCCCGGCGAACAGTGAACGCTGCTGGCTGAGAAAGATCGTGTAGGTGCGCTTGTTGTCCGAATTGACGGACATATCGAGGAACAGAGAGAAGACGGGCTTTTCGCCACGCTCGTGGCGCAGGATGCGGCGGAGGTCGTCCTTGGAGATCATGTGCGGTCCGGTCGTTTTACCAAGCGGGACAGCAGCGCCGACGGGCTCCTGCGCGCGGCGCCGGATAGGCAGCGGCACGACGAGCGAGGCGCAAGCTCCGTGCCCTATGGGGCACGGATCGAAGGTGACCAGCCGGGCTCATAGCAGGTGATAATTGGGCGCTTCGCGGGTGATAGCGACGTCGTGTGGATGCGACTCGCGGAGCCCGCCACCGGTAATCCGTAAGAAGCGTGAGCGCGTGCGCAATGCTTCGATATCGGCGGTGCCGCAGTAGCCCATGCCGCTACGAAGGCCACCAATAAGCTGATAGATGACGTCGCTGACGGGCCCCTTGTAGGGCACGCGCGCTTCGATCCCTTCGGGCACGAGCTTGCGGACGCCGACGCGTTCGTCCTGGAAGTAGCGGTCCGCCGAGCCCTCCTCCATGGCGGAGAGCGAGCCCATCCCTCGAACGGTCTTGTAGCGCCGGCCCTCCAGCAGGAACGTCTCCCCGGGGCTTTCTTCCGTGCCGCCGAGGAGCGAGCCCATCATGACGCTGTCGGCGCCGCCAGCGATCGCCTTGACGATGTCGCCGGAGTACTTGATACCCCCGTCGGCGATCACGGGCACGCGGCCATCGGCGCCGCCCACGGCGTCCATGATCGCCGTAAGCTGAGGTACGCCAACACCGGTGACCACGCGCGTCGTACAGATGCTTCCCGGACCGATGCCGACCTTGACGGCATCGGCCCCTCGTTCGACGAGCGCGGCTGCGCCCTCGGCCGTGCCGATGTTGCCGGCGATCAACTGGGTGTCGGGATACCGCTCGCGGACCCGCGACAGCGCACGCAGGACCCCTTCGGAGTGACCGTGCGCGGTGTCGATGACGAGCACATCGACGCCGGCATCGACCAGGGCGGCGGCGCGATCCATGTCGGTTGGCGACGTGCCGATCGCGCCGCCGACTCGAAGCCGCCCATGCTCATCCTTGCACGCGTTGGGAAACCGCCGGCGCTTGAAGATGTCCTTCACTGTAATCAGCCCGCGCAGCCGGCCCTGGGCGTCGATGACCGGCAGCTTTTCGATCCGGTGTTGGTGCAGAATACGTTCGGCATCCTCGAGCGAGGTGCCGACGGGTGCGGTGATCAGACCTTCGCGCGTCATGACCTCGCGAATGGGCCGCTCGTAATGCGTCTCGAACTGCAGATCGCGATTCGTGATAATGCCGACGAGGCGTCGATCGTCGTCGACGATGGGCACGCCGCTGATCCCGAACTGCTCCATCAGGAGGAGCGCGTCGCTGATCGGTCGCTCGGGGGTGAGCGTGATCGGGTTGAGAATCATGCCGCTCTCGGACCGCTTCACGCGATCGATTTCGGCCGCATGCCGGTCGATCGGCATGTTCTTGTGGATGATGCCGATGCCCCCTTCGCGCGCCATGGCGACGCCCATGCGCCATTCGGTGACGGTGTCCATGGCCGCTGCGACTAGCGGAATCGACAGGCTGATGTGCCGGGTCAGGCGAGTGCGGATATCGGTTTCATTGGGGTGCACCTGCGAGTGAGACGGGACCAGCAGCACATCATCGAACGTGAGGCCGTCGCCGAGGACGCGGTCTGGGTCAGCGTGCGCCATGACGAACCATCGGCTCGATGGATGCAAAAACGCCCGCGCTACGGGCGCGCCGGTTCGGCGCTGCAGTCTGCGGGCGTGAGTCCTGAGGTCGGCGGAGTCTGGCCGATCGCTCCATGGGGAAGTTTAGGGCCGCGCGCCGTGCACTGTCAAGCGCTAGCCGGGTCGGTCAGGTGCGCGATTCACCTACGGACCGGCCGCCGGGGAGCGCGCGCGGCGGCTCCGCGGTCGGCTCCGGCTCGGTGGAATCGAGGCGCGCAGGTTCCAGCGCTGGCGGCGACGCGC
>JBOHRE010000062.1:0-18994 GCA_050732635.1 Longimicrobiales bacterium
CCGCTGCGCCGGCCGCGCCAGTCGTTCGGCTCGCCATCCCCGCCGAGCTCCAGGCGCTGAAGCAGGCCGATCCCGCCCTCGCGCTGGCCTGGCGGGAGGCGAGTCGCACGGCTCTGCTCGACCTGTTCGCGCGCGGCTATGCTGCCACGGATATGGTGCGCGACGGCGCCGTGAGCTGGTATCTGCTCGAGCCCGCCGACGACATCGATCTCGGCGATGCCTAGCTCACTTGCCGGCTCGGTCACGAGGCTCCGGCCGTCGCCTGCCCCGTTCGATGAGTCGCCAGACGTCTAGCAGAAACCACGCGAAGACCGCGCACGAGCCGACGACCAGCACGGCGATCGCAGCCCAGGTCGCCAGATCGAGGCGGCTCACCTCGGCCTGCCCGACAGGCGTCCACGGCGGCCATGCGCGCCCGCTGCCAGCCAGGCGCCTGCCGACGCAGGTAGCGCGAACAGCACCGCGTACTCCTGCCACAGCGTGATCGTTCGCCGCCGACCATGACCGGCCAGATCCGCGCGCCCCACTCCGGGTCGAAGC
Source organism: Longimicrobiales bacterium (assembly GCA_050732635.1). Lineage (GTDB taxonomy): Bacteria > Gemmatimonadota > Gemmatimonadetes > Longimicrobiales > RSA9 > JBOHRE01. Next base: position 541 of record JBOHRE010000062.1, read on the forward strand.
GGCCGAATACGCCCAGCAGGATGTAGTAGCCCACAGCGACACCGAGCCCGGCCAGACTCGCCGCGAAACCCGCGGCCGCACGCGGCGGACGCCGGCTGTACAGGCCCGCGAGTACGGGCACCACGCCGGCGGCGACCAGCATCGTGCTCATGAAGATCCACGCGCCGACCATCGAGCGGAACGCGAGCGCAAAGAGCACGCAGGCGAGCGTCGCGACCGCCATCATCCAGCGAGTCAGCCGGAGCAGCTCGGCATCGCTCATGTCGGGCCGGTACAGCGGGCGGTACAGGTCATAGGCCAGGTTGCCGCCAGCGATCAACAGATACGAGTCGATCGTCGACATCGCCGTCGCCAGCACGCCGGCCACGAACAACCCGCGCAGCCCGGCCGGCAGCACCTCGAGGGTGACGCTGAGCAGCGCATAACGCGGCTCGACGTCCAGGCCTCGACTGGCCGCGGCGATGCCCACGATCGCCGTGATCCAGTCGAATGCCGCCCACAGGCCGATCCCGATCAGCAGCGCCGCCAGCACGGCGCGATAGCTCACGGCCGCGAAGATGCGTTGATAGAACGCCGGCTCGATCAGCACGCTCAGCGCGGAGGCCGAGAAGACCACGATCATCCAGCTCGGATACGTGCCGAAAGGACTGCGGTAGTGCGCGGGCAGCGCGCGCAGCAACGCATCCGTCCCGCCCGCCTGCCAGACGATCAGCGCAGCCGCGATGCCGAGCGTCACGCACATCAGCGTGAACTGCACGGTGTCCGTCAGCGCGTCGGCGACCAAGCCGCCGAGAAGCGTGTAGGCCAGCGACACACCGGCGCCGAGGCAGACACCCCAGGCAAACGGAATGCCGAGCACCAGGTCCAGCAGGACGCCGATGCCCATGATTGCCAGCAGCGGCAGCGCGTAGAGGAAGCTGGCGATCGCGACCACGACGCGCGTGCCGTTGCCGTAGAAGTGCGCCGCCACATCCGGCAGGGACAGGAAGTCGAAGCGCTTGAGCCGCCGCGCGATGACCAGTGCCGCCACCAGGATCGCGACGTAGTACGGCCTGGTGTAGCCGAAGAACGCGACCAGCCCTTCCTGGTACGCGAGCTCGGAGCCGCCGAACAGCACGTCCAGCCCGTAGTAGGTCGACACCAGCGTGCAGACCAGCAACGGCGTCGTCATCTGGCCGCCAGCGACGAAGTACTGTCGGAAGCTGGTGATCCGGCGCGAGACGAGCACGCCGACCGCGAGCATGCCGGCGATGTAAAGGGCGACGATGCCGAAATCGATGCCGCTCATCCGGCAGCGCGAGCGTCGCCCGCTGCCTCACGCACGAGCAGCTCCCAGGCCCGCCGGACGTGCGACTCCGTCGTCCGCAGATTGCCGACTGCCAGCCTCAGCGCCACGCGGCCACGCACCCGCGTCTGCGACAGGAACACCTCGCCGCTCGCGTTCACGCGCTCCAGCAGCCGCTCGTTCGCCACATCGCTGGCGGTGTCATCGAGCCCACCCGAACGCTGCCGGAAAACGACCACGGAGAACGGCACCGGAGCCAGCCGCTCGAACTGCGGATCCGCATCGATCCAGTCGGCGAACAGGCGGGCGAGCCGGATGTGCTCGCGCAGTCGCGCCCGTAACCCGCTCGCGCCGAAGTAGCGGATGACGAACCAGAGCTTGAGGGCGCGGAACCGGCGGCCGAGCGCGAGACCGTAATCCATCAGGTTCTTCGCGTCCGACTCCGTGGTCCGCAGGTACTCCGGCACCACGCTGAAGGCGCGACGAAGCACGTCCGGCCGTCGCGTGAGCAGCGCCGAGCAGTCGATCGGTACGAACAGCCATTTGTGCGGGTTCAGGACGATCGAGTGGGCGCGCTCGCAGCCGTCCAGGATGTGTCGCAGCTCGGGCAGCACTGCTGCCGGCCCCGCATACGCGGCATCGACGTGCAGCCAGAGCCCGTGCTCGGCGCAGATCTCGGCGATCGCGGGCACCGGATCCACCGCGGTCGTCGACGTCGTGCCGATAGTGGCGACGACCGCCAGCGGCCGGACCCCGTGGGCGCGGTCCGCGTCGATGGCGGCGCGCAGCGCCGTCGGATCCATGGCCAGGTCGGCGCCGGTCGCCACGCGGGTCACACCCTTCAGCCCGAATCCCAGCGTGAGCGCCGCCTTGTCGACGCTCGAATGCGCCTCCTCCGAGCAGTAGATCCGCAGCACTGGCACGTCGGACCGCCCGGCCAGGCCGTGCTCGCGGAGCGCCAGATCCGCGGCGTACTCGCGCGCCGCCGCGAGCGCCTGCATGGTGCTGGTCGATGCCGTGTCCGTGATCGTGCCATCGAACTCCGGCGGCAGCCCGATCAGGTCGCGCAGCCATTCGAGCGTGCGCGTCTCGAGCTCCGTCTGCGCCGGCCCCGTCCGCCACAGCATCGCGTTCACGTTCAACGCGGCGGCGAGCAACTCGGCCAGGATCCCCGGACCGGAGCCGGTCACCGCGAAGTAGCCGAAGAAGCCAGGGTGGTTCCAGTGCGTCGTGGCCGGCACGATCAGCCGGTCGAAGTCGTCGAGGATCGACGCCATCGGCTCCGGTTCGGCCGGTGCCGAGGCGGGCAGCGCGGCCGCGACGTCGCCCGGACGCACCGGCGGCAGAACCGGCAGCTCGCCCACCCGCTGCAGATACTCGGCGACCCGGGCGACGACGGCCGCCGCATGCACGCGCAGCTCGTCCGCCTCCATATCGCCCGGGCCCTCGCGTTGCGCGCGATCCAGCTCCGGTTTCATGGGGCGCTCAACGTAGGCCGTCGCTCCGCCGTCGTCCACGCGCCTCCGCCACGCCACTCCGGCCGATCCTCCGGCGCCGCCGAGCGCGGATATTGCGCGACCCGTTCGCCGAAGCCCGTGACTCCGACTCGACCGCGCCCGTGACCACGCTACCTGCCTCGACGCTGCGGCTGCTCGCCGCGCTCATGCTCGTCGGCTGCGCGCCTGCCGTCGACCCGCCGGCCGCACCGTCGCTGCCGGCCGAGGAACCGCGCCCGGCAGCCGACACCGTCGAACGGCAGCCCGAGCCGCAGCCGGAGCCGCCGACACCGCCCGCGCCGGTCCTGCCGCGCGATCCGTCCGCCCGGGCCGCCCAGCTCGGTGCCGCGGTCATGGACATCGTGCGCACGCCGCCACTCGACCGCACACATTGGGGCATCGCCATCTACGACCCCGCAGCCTCGCGCCTGCTGGTGGATATCGAGTCGGAGAAGCATTTCATCCCGGCATCGAACAACAAGCTGCTGGTGGCGGCCGCGGCGCTCGCGCGGCTCGGTCCCGAGTTCCGCTACCAGACGCGCGTCCAGGCACTCGGCCGGCGCGACGGCGACCGCGCCGCAGGCTTGCTCGTGGTCGGCAGCGGCGACCCCAGCATGTCCGCGCGCTTCTTCGACAGCGAGCTCGCCGTACTCGACTCGATCGCCGCGCGGGTCCATGCCAGCGGCCTCCGCCACATTGATGGGCCGCTCGTCATCGACGCGTCGCGGTTCGACAGCATACGCGTGCATCCGGCCTGGGAGTTCGGCGACCTGGACTGGTACTACGCCGCGCCGGTGGCGGCCTTCGGCGTTTCCGAAGCGGCCATCCCGGTACGGATCGCGCCCACCGATCGGGTCGGCGCACCGGCCCGCGTCGAATTCCTCGGACCCACCGGTCTGATTGCGATCATCAACGCGCTGCGCACCAGCGCCGACACCGCCGCCGCCTGGAGCGTGCGCCGCACGCCGGGCGATACGCTTCACTTCAGCGGCACGATCCAGCTCGGCACGGCACCGGATACCCAGTGGATTGCCGTGCACGACCCGGCCGCGTACGCCGGCCGCGCGCTGATCCTCGCACTCCACGCGCGCGGGATCCGCAGCGACGGCGACCTGCGCGTGCTCTACGACTCGGCGCAGGCGGCGAGCGTGCGCGCCGCCGTCGTCGAGCCACCCCTCGTCATCTGGCAGTCGCCGCCGCTGCGCGAGATCGTGCGCGGCTTCCTCGAGCCCAGCCAGAACTGGATCACCGAGCAGGTGATCAAGACGCTCGGCGCCGCCGCGACTGGACGAGGCAGCTGGGACACCGGCACGCGTGCGGTCACCGAGTTCCTGACGCGCGACGTCGGCATCGACACGCTCGCCGTCCGCATGCGCGACGGCTCCGGCCTCTCGGCCCAGAACCTGGTCACGCCCGGCGCGCTCGTCCGCCTCCTCGCGCACGCGCGCGCCGCGTCATGGAACAGAGCATTTCGCAGCGCACTCGCCGCGCCCGGTGAGACCGATTCCACGCTCCGCTCGCGCCTGCTCGATTACAGCGAGCGCGTCGTCGCCAAGACCGGCACCATCACCAACGTCAATTCACTCAGTGGCTTCGTGATCACTGCCGGCGGTCGCGAGCTCGTCTTCAGCATCCTCTCCAATGCAACGGGACTGCGGTCCACCCCCGTGCAACGCGCCATCGACAGCATCGTCGAGTTGACCGCCGGCCGGCCATGAGCCGCGCCCCCCAGCTCAGGCCTGCGCACGCCGCACGCTGACATCGCCCATGCCCAGTGCCTCACGCGTCGCGCGATACCCCTCCTCCATGAAGAGCCGCGCGTTCCCGAAATCGAATGTGGAGTAACCGTCCAGCCGCGGTCGTACCAGCGTCAGTGGGGGACCCGACCACGCGTCGACACGCGCCCGCTTACGCGCGTAGTTCATGATGTCGTACACGCGATGGTGCACCGCGACCAGGCCCTTGCCGACCGTGTCCAGCGCGTCCTTCACTCCGCCCGCGCCCACATCGATCGCGATGATCCGCTCCGCGCCCCGCTGCGCTGCCCGTTCGATCGCCAATGCGTCCGTTACACCCCCGTCGACGTAGTGCCGACCACCGATCAGCGCCGGCGGATAGAACAGCGGCAGCGCCGCTGACGCGTAGACCGCCTCCGCCACAGTCGCGTCCGTCCGCCCGCCCGCGCCGAACCACACCTCGTCGCCGGTCTCCAGATCGGTCGCGTTCAGCGACAGCGGCAGTTCCAGCTCCTCGAACCGCGCGACCGGCAGCACGCGCTCGATGTACGCCTCGAACGGCTCCGCCCGGAACACGCTCGGCTGCCGAATACCGTTCAGCAGCAACGCCCACCGGTTCAGCGCCACGATATCCGGCCGCCGCAGCGCCAGACCCTGCTGCCACAGCTCGGCGGCCTCGCGTCCCCCCGCCACGCACGCGCCGACCAGCGCACCGATGCTCGTGCCCACCACTTCCGTCACCGGGACGCCCGCCTCGCGCACCGCCTTCCACGCGCCCACGTGCGCCAGGCCTTTGACGCCGCCGCCGCCCAGCACCAGCACCACCCGCTCCATCCTCGCCTCTGTCCTCCGTTCCTCCGTCACCCACACCGCCGTCGATCGACCCGCTGCCCTACACCTCAAATTAGACTGCCCGCGCCGCCTCCGGCAGCCGTTTCACCGACTTGACACTGCCCCGGCCCGGCCGGTAGCTTCCGGTTTGAAACTGAGAATCATTCTTGAAAACGGCCGCGCTGCGCGGCCAGGGGCCTTCTGAGCGAATGCGGTGCCGATGACTGAGCCGTTGCTGAGCGTTTCCGGGTTGCGGGCGGTGGTCGCCGAGGATGGCACGGAGATCCTGCGGGGAGTCGATCTGCGGCTGGCCGAGGGGGAGATCCACGCGGTCATGGGTCCGAATGGCTCGGGGAAGAGCACGCTGGCGAAGGTCCTGTCGGGGCACCCTGCCTACGAGGTGACGGACGGCGAGGTCGTGTACCGCGGTGAGAACCTGCTGGAGCTTGAGCCGGACGAGCGGGCGCGGGCGGGGCTGTTTCTGGCGTTCCAGTACCCGTTGGAGATTCCGGGCGTGTCGATCGCGAATTTCCTGCGCACGGCGGTGCAGTCGAAGCTGGGCGAGGAGCAGGAGGTGGATATCTTCGAGTTTCAGGAGAAGCTGCTCGATCGCATGGAGCTGCTCCAGGTCGATCGGTCGTTCGCGGAGCGGAACGTGAACGAGGGGTTCAGCGGTGGCGAGAAGAAGCGCAACGAGATCCTGCAGTTGGCGCTACTGGAGCCGCGGCTCGCCGTGCTGGACGAGACCGACTCGGGGCTCGACATCGACGCGCTGAAGGTGGTGGCGAACGGTGTGAACCGGCTGCATGAAGAGCGGCCGGAGATGGCGGTTCTACTGATCACACACTACCAGCGGCTGCTGAACTACATTCGTCCGGATCATGTGCACGTGATGGCGGGCGGCCGCATCGTCGAATCGGGTGGTGCTGATCTGGCATTGAAGCTGGAGGCTGAAGGTTACGAGGCCTGGCGCATTGAGCCGGCCGCGACGGTTTAGAGAGGTCAGCCATGCCATACAACGAAACGGTCACGAATCTCGGACTCGAGCAGTACAAGTACGGGTTCGTCACGCAGGATCGGCCGGTCTTCAAGGCACGGCCGGGGCTGGACGAGGCGATCGTCCGGGAGATCTCGGCGCACAAGGCGGAGCCGGAATGGATGCTGAAGTTCCGGCTGGACGCGTTGCGCACGTACCTGGCGAAGCCGATGCCGACCTGGGGCGGGGATCTCTCGCAGCTCGATCGTACACTGGACGAGATCTACTACTACATCCGACCTCAGGACCGGATGGAGCGCTCCTGGGACGATGTGCCGCAGGAGATCAAGGACACGTTCGAGAAGCTCGGCATCCCGGAGGCGGAACGGAAGGTCCTCGCGGGCGTGGGCGCGCAGTACGAGTCGGAGATGGTCTACCACTCGCTCAAGAAGGAGTGGGAGGAGAAGGGCATCATCTTCGAGTCGATCGAGGACGGCCTGCGGCTCTACCCCGATCTGTTCCGCGAGCATTTCGCAACCGTCATCCCGCCGGCTGACAACAAGTTCGCCGCGCTGAATTCCGCCGTCTGGTCCGGCGGCTCGTTCGTCTACATCCCGAAGGATGTCACGGTCGACATTCCGCTGCAGGCGTACTTCCGCGTGAACGCGGAGAAGATGGGCCAGTTCGAGCGCACTCTGATCATTGTCGACGAAGGCGCGAACGCGCAGTATATCGAGGGCTGCACTGCGCCGGTGTACTCGACCGAGTCGTTCCACTCGGGCGTGATCGAGATCATCGTCAAGCCGAACGCGCGCTTCCGCTACGTCACCATTCAGAACTGGTCGCACAACATGTACAACCTCGTGACCCAGCGGGCGCTGGTGCAGGAGGGTGGCCACATGGAGTGGCTGGATGGGAACCTCGGCTCGAAGCTCACGATGAAGTATCCGTCCTGCTACTTGGTGGGTGAGGGCGCGCACGGCGAGATCCTATCGATCGCCTACGCGGGTAATGGTCAGCACCAGGACACCGGCGGCAAGGTCGTGCACGCGGCGCCGCACACCACGTCGCAGATCATGTCGAAGTCGATCTCACGTGGCACGGGCCGCGCCTCCTACCGTGGACTCTGCAAGGTGTACGAGGGTGCCGACCACGCCAAGTCCAACGTCGAGTGCGATGCGCTGCTGCTCGACGAAACGGCGCGGACCGATACGTTCCCGTACATCGAGATCGAGGAGCACAGCGCCAATGTCGGTCATGAGGCGTCCGTCTCGAAGATCGGCGAAGAGCAGCTGTTCTACCTCATGAGCCGCGGTCTGTCCGAGGAGCAGGCGGCGACGATGATCGTGCGCGGGTTCATCGAGCCGATCGCCAAGCTGCTGCCGCTCGAGTACGCGGTCGAGCTGAATCGGCTGATCGAGCTCGAAATGGAGGGCAGTGTTGGCTGACCTCGCGCCTCCGGCGCTCGGCATCGGCGAGACGCTGGAGCGCGAGGCCGTCGAGTCGCTGGCTCGCGCCGATGCACCGTGGTTGCGGGCAAGGCGCCTGGAGGCGGCGGCTGCGTACGACCGCATGCCGTTCCCCACGACGCGTCTCGAGGAGTGGCGCTATACCGAGGTCGCGCAGCTCAAGCTGGACGAGGTCCAGATCGCCGAGCTGCGGCCGCACACCGAGGTCCCTGCGGCGGCCCGCGCGCTGATCGACGGAAAGGCCGCCTCCGGGACGGTCATCCAGGTCGACGCCGCCATCGCCGCAACCACGCTCGACCCGGTGCTGGCGGCGCAGGGTGTGCTACTGGCCGACCTGGCCACCGCCGCAGTCGAGCACGCCGAGCTCGTCGAGCCGTACCTCGGCACGCGTGCCGTGCCCGCCGAGCTGGGCAAATTCGCCGCGCTGAACGGCGCGCTCTGGACCGCGGGCGTGCTGCTGCACGTGCCGGCGGGCGTGCGGCTCGAGACGCCGATCCGCGTCGTCCGCTACCTGACCGAGAGCGGCATCGCGGTGTTCCCGCGCACGCTCGTCATCGCCGAGGCGGGCAGCCACGTCGCGTTCGTCGAGGAGTTCGTCTCGCCCGACTTCGACCGGCCCACGTTGTCCTGCGGCGCGGTCGAGGTCTACGCCCGTGAGGGCGCACAGGTGATGTACGTTGGCATGCAGCGCTGGGGACGCGGCGTGCGTCACCTGTCGACGCAGCGAACCATCGCCGAGCGCGACGCGAGCCTGGACACTCTGGTCGTGAATCTCGGCGGCACTGTCGCTCGTGTCGACATGGCCACGCAGCTACAGGGCGCCGGCGCTCGGAGCGACATGCTGGGTCTGTACTTCGGGCGCGAGGACCAGCACTTCGACCACAACACGCGGCAGGATCACATCGCGCCGCACGCGTCCAGCGACCTGCTCTACAAGGGCGCACTCTACGACCGCGCGCATGCGGTTTTCCGCGGGATCATCAAGGTCCATCCGCAAGCGCAGCGCACGGATGCGTACCAGACGAACCGCAACCTGCTGCTCTCCGAGGAGGCTCGGGCGGATTCGTTGCCGAACCTCGAGATCGAGGCTGATGACGTACGCTGCTCGCATGGCGCGACGGTCGGGCAGATGGACGAGGAGGAGATCTTCTACCTGATGACGCGCGGGCTGAATCGGCGCACGGCCGAGAGTCTCGTCGTCTTCGGCTTCTTCGGCGAGGTTCTCGACCGGCTGCCGCTGCCCGGCGTCGTGCAGGAGCTGCGCGATCGGATCGGCCGGTTGATCGGGTAGATGCCAGGCGGGTTCACGCGCGTCGCGAGCCTGGAGCAGCTGCCGCCCGGTCAGCTCCTGGGGCTCGAGATCGACGGCCACCGAATCTGCCTCGCGAACGTCGACGGTGAGGTCTATGCCGTGCGTGACAACTGTACGCACAAGGATTTCCCACTCTCGGCCGGTCGGCTCGAGGATGCCCGCATCGAATGCGCTTGGCATGGTGCGCGCTTCGATGTCCGGACCGGCCGGGCGCTGGCGTTGCCCGCGATCCGGCCCGTGAAGAGCTACGAGGTCCGCGTCGAGGGTGACGACATCTTCGTCGCATTGGATTGAGCGTGACCATGGCTACCATTCCCGCCAGCCCGTTCGGCACCGCCATCGCGCCGTTGGACAGCGCGGCGATCCGCGCGCAGTTCCCGGCACTCGACCAGCTGGTGAATGACCGGCCGCTCATCTATCTCGACAGCGCGGCCACCGCGCAGCGCCCGCGCGCCGTGCTCGCTGCCGAGCTCGACTTCTACGAGCACGACAATGCCAACGTGCATCGCGGGCTCTACGAGCTATCGCGGCGCGCGACCGACCGCTATGAGGCAGCGCGCGCTCGCGTGGCCCGGTTCCTCAACGCGTCCACACCCGCCGAGGTGATCTGGACGCGGGGCACCACGGAATCCATCAATCTGGTTGCAGCCAGCTGGGGCGCCGCCAACCTGCGGCCGGACGACGAGATCCTGCTCACCGTGCTGGAGCACCACTCGAATCTGGTGCCCTGGCAGCTCATCGCGGAACGTACGGGTGCGCGCGTTCGCGCGCTGGACATCGACGAGCAGGGCCGCCTGCGGCTCGATCAGCTTGCCGAGCTGCTCGGCCCACGCACGCGCATGGTCGCGCTGAACCACATCTCGAACGCGCTCGGCACGATCAACCCGGTCGAGGAGGTCTGCCGTCGCGCGCACGAGGCCGGCGCACTGGTGCTCATCGACGGAGCGCAGGGCGCGCCGCACCTGCCGCTGGACGTGCAGGCCATTGGCTGTGACTTCTATGCGCTCTCGGCGCACAAGCTCGGCGGGCCGATGGGGATCGGCGCCCTCTGGGGCCGGCGCGAGCTACTCGAGGCGATGCCGCCGTATCAGGGTGGCGGCGAGATGATCGACAGCGTCTCGATCGAGCGCTCGACCTGGGCCGAGCTGCCGCACAAGTTCGAGGCGGGCACGCCGAATGTCGCCGGCGCGATCGGCATGGCTGCGGCGCTCGACTTCCTCGACCGCCTCGGCCGAGACCGCATCGCCGAGCACGAGGCCGACCTCGTCGCTCATGGCCTCGAGCGCCTCGGCGCGATCGCCGGGCTGCGCCTCTTCGGCCCGACCGCCGCCGCCGAGCGCATAGCCGTGTTTTCCTTCGCGCTCGACGGACTACACCCGCACGACATCGCCACCATCCTCGACGCCGAAGGCATTGCCGTTCGGGCCGGGCATCACTGCGCGCAGCCACTCATGCGGCGTCTCGGCGTGCCGGCCACGACCCGCGCGTCCTGTTATGTCTACAACACGCGCGAGGAGATCGATCGCCTCGGCGAAGGACTCGAGCGCGCCCGCTCCGTCTTCGGGCTGTGACCGAGATCGACCGCTCCACGCCCGATCTCGGCTCGCTGTTCCAGGAGCTGATCCTGAATCATTACAAACGGCCGCGGAACAGGGGTCGGATCGAGCGGCCTGACGCCGAAGTCCACATGAACAATCCGGCCTGCGGCGACGAGGTCCAGCTGCAGCTCCGGATCCGTGAGGATGTGATCGAAGACGTGAAATTCGAGGGCGTGGGCTGCTCGATCTCGCAGGCCTCGATCTCGATGATGACCGACCTGCTGAAGGGCAAAAGTCGCGAGGATGCCGTCGCGCTGATGCGCCGCTTCACCGAGATGATGCATGGCGACGCCGCGGCCGCAGCGGACAAGGCGCTCGGCCAGCTGCGCGCGCTCGCCGGCGTCAGCAAGTTCCCGGTGCGCATCAAGTGCGCGCTGCTCGGCTGGAACGCGCTGGAGGAGGGACTCAAGCAGGCGCTGCGCGACTGAGCCGCGCGGCGCAGCGCATCAGAACGCGTCGGGCAGCCAGAAGCTCTGGCTCACGGCGAACGCCGCGTCGAGCAGCCGCTCCGGATCCTCGACCTGTGCGCTGCCCAGCCGGCACGCCGTCGACGGCGCCATTTCGCCCGCCCAGATCTGCGCGAACGTCGCCGGCTCGACGATCAGTGACGCATCGGCCGCGTCGCACGGTCCCTGGACGACCCGCGCGACGCCGGCGCCGACCTCCACTGCCCACGGTCCTGCGTTCTCCGGCAGCTCGCGGTCGCGAACCTCGATCCGGGCACGGAACCCACTGTCCGGCGCCGCGCCCCACGCGCGCGATTCGAGCGCTCGAGGCACGTCCAGCACGCGCAGCATCGGCCCGCGCAGCGCCCGCGCGACCGGATCCCAGAGCCGCCGCCGGGACGGCCTGAAGCGCGGCGGCCGCGGGTCGCGCAGCCGCAGGTCGAAGCACTCGTCGGGCCGAGCTTCGTACGTGATCTGCGGCCACTGGTCGGCCTGGGCACCGATCCAGCCCAGCAGCGCGCGATAGGCTACAGCGCCCTCCGCCACCAGCTCACGCACGGTCAGCGTCCGATCCGCCGCCACTCGCTGCCGCCCGCGCTGCACAAGCAGGTAGCCGCGCAGCGTGCCGGCGTCCTCATGGAGCACCACGTCGGTCGGCGCGGCGAGGTGCGCATCCCAGGCGCCGGCCGGCCGGCGAATCGGGCCGTGGCTGCGCTCCGCGACGCGCGCGAAGCAGCGTTCGATCGCCGGCCGGTCATCTTGCCCCGCCAGGCGAACGCCGGCGACGAGCTCGGCGTCGCTCTCGAGCGCGCGGGCGGCAAAGCGGAAGCCGAGCAGCGTGCCGACGTAACCCCAGCCGAGCGCACGGTAGAAGTCGGGCCGGAACGGGTAGAGCGCACTGACCACATCGCCCCTCTCGCGGCCGATGCGCAGCGCATCACGGCAGAGGGCGGCACCGATGCCCTGTCGTCGCGCCTGTGGCGCGACGGCCACGGCGCCCAAGCCCAGCATCGGCAGCTCGGCGCCGGCCAGAAACTGCCTGAACGGGTACAGCCGGCAGCCCGCAACAAGGTGGCCAGCGCGCTCGAGCATCCAGCAGTCGTCGATGCCGCCGTACAATGCCCGGCTCTCGAGCTGTCGTACGCGGTCATCGACCGTGCGCTCGTCGGGGAACGCGCGGACCCACAGCTCCGCGAGCGCACGCGCGTCACGCCGCGTCGCCTGCCGCAGCAAACCGCCGGTCCGTCTGGCCTTCGCCATTCGCCACCTCCGCTGGCGATGATGCCGCCGCCGGCGCGCGACGCGCAACGGCGCGCCTTGCGGCCTGCAGCGGTACCATCGAGCTTGGCCCGACCAGTGACCGGGCGGCGTTGCCGATGGTGAAGGGCGCCGGACCAACGGACGAGGAGGCGCGTGGAGTTTCCGCAGGGACGTCGCACGGCGATCGTAGCAGGTTGCCGCACGCCCTTCAGCCGGGCCGGCACGCACTTCGCCGACCTGAGCGCGATCGACCTCGGCACCCTCGCCGTGCGCGAGGTCGTGGACCGCGCAGGGCTCGAGCCGGACGCCGTCGACGAGGTCATCTACGGCACCGTGGTGCACGCCGTGACCGCGCCCAACATCGCACGGGAAGTGACACTGCGCGCCGGCCTGCCGCCGAGCACGCCTGCCTTCACGGTCTCGCGCGCGTGCGCGTCCGCGAACCAGGCCATCACCTCCGGCGCCGAAGCCATCGCCGTAGGGGACGCAGACGTCATTGTCGCCGGTGGCGCCGAGGCGCTGTCCGACATCCCGATCCTGGTCGGCAAGAAGCTGCGCAACCGGCTGATCGATGCGTCGCGCGCCAGGACGCCGCTCGACAAGGTACGCGCCTTCGCCGGGTTCCGGCCGTCCGAGCTCGTGCCGCTGACGCCGGCGATCGCCGAGCCGACCACCGGCGAAACCATGGGCGAGAGCGCCGAGCGGATGGCCAGGGAGAACGGCATCGCGCGCGAGGCGCAGGACCGCTGGGCGCTGCGCTCGCACCAGCGCGCGGCCGCAGGCACGCGTGACGGCCGGCTGACCGCCGAGATCGTGCGGGTCTTCGTACCGCCCGACTACGAGACCGTCGTCGAGCGCGACAACGGCATCCGCGATGATACCAGCCTCGAGAAGCTGGCCTCACTGCGCCCGGCCTTCGATCGCCAGCACGGCACCGTTACCGCCGGCAACTCCTCCGGGCTGACCGACGGCGCAGCCGCGGTCGTGCTGATGAGCGAAGCGCGCGCCAGAGCCGTCGGCATCGAGCCGCTCGGCTACATCCGCAGCTGGGCCTACGCCGCGCTGTCGCCCGCCGATCAGCTGCTGCAGGGCCCCGCCTACGCCGCGCCGATTGCGCTCGATCGGGCAGGGCTTGCCATGAGCGACATCGAGCTCTGGGAGATGCACGAGGCCTTCGCCGCGCAGGTGCTGTCCAACCTGCAGGCGCTCGACTCCGATCGCTTCGCGCGCGAGAAGCTCGGCCGCGATCGCAAGGTCGGCATCCTGCCCGATGAGCGCATCAACGTCCTGGGCGGCAGCATCGCGCTCGGCCACCCCTTCGGCGCAACCGGCGGCCGACTCACCATCACGCTGCTCAACGAGATGCAGCGCCGCGGCCTCGGCCTCGGCCTGATCACCGTATGCGCCGCCGGTGCCCTCGGCTTTGCCATGGTCGTCGAGCGCGCCTGACACCATGACCACCGACGCCGCCGACGACGGTCCGCGGTCCCGTTGGACGCGCTCCCGCCTCGGCTTCTGGGCCGGCCTGATCGCGTTCGCCGCATTGCTCGCCATCCCGGAAACGCCCGGCTTCGCCGCCGAGACGCGCGCCACCGCCGCCATCGCAGCGCTGATGGCGCTCTGGTGGATGACCGAGGCGCTGCCGCTGCCGGCCACCGCGCTCCTGCCGCTCGCATTGCTGCCCGCATTCGGCGTACTGTCGCCGGCGGCTGCCGCCGCGCCCTATGCCAATCCGGTGATCTTCCTGTTCTTCGGCGGCTTCGTGCTCGCGCTCGCCATGCAGCGCTGGCTGCTGCACCGGCGCATCGCGCTGGGCGTCGTGGCCGCGGCCGGCACCAGTCCGCGCCGACTGGTCGGCGGCTTCATGGTCGCGACCGCGTTCCTCAGCATGTGGATCTCGAACACCGCGACCGCCGCGATGATGCTGCCCATCGGCATCGCGCTGATCGAGCTGCTGCGGCCGCCCGACCTGCCGGTCGGCCGCTTCGCCTTCGGCACCGCGCTCATGCTGGGGATCGCGTACGCGGCCACGATCGGCGGCGTGGGCACGCTCATCGGCACGCCTCCCAACGCGGTGTTCGCCGCCGCTGCGCGCGAGCTGCTCGGATGCGAGGTCAGCTTCGTGGAATGGATGCGCGTCGGCATTCCGATCGTGCTGGTGCTGCTGCCCATCACGTGGGCACTGCTCGTGTTCGTGCTGTTCCCGCCCGGACCGCTCGGCGACGGCGCAGCCGCGCTGCTGCGCGAGCAGCGCGCCGGCCTCGGCCCCATGCGCCAGGCCGAAGGCCTGACCCTCGCGGTCTTCGCCGGCGCCGCGCTCGCCTGGCTCTTTCGCGAGCCGAAAGCGCTCGGCGCCATCACGATCCCCGGATTGGCCGGTTGGTGGCCAGGGATCGACGACTCAACGGTCGCGATCGCCGCGGCGCTGCTGCTGTTTCTGCTACCGGCGCGCGGCTTCAGGGGCGAACGCATCATGGACTGGGACACCGCGACCCGGCTGCCCTGGGGCGTGCTGCTGCTCTTCGGCGGCGGGCTCTCGCTCGCGGCCGCGTTCGAGGCGAGCGGCCTCACGCGCGTGATCGCGGAGCTCGTGGCCGGCGCCGGCGGCCTGCCGCCGGTCGTGCTGATTCTGGCCATGACCGCGCTGTTCATCTACCTGAGCGAGCTGGCCTCGAACACCGCGATCGCGGCCATGGCCATGCCGCTCGTGGCCGCGGTCGCGATCGGGCTGGGCCAGCCGCCGATCGTCTGGATGGCGGTCGCGGCGATCGCTGCATCGACCGCCTTCATGCTGCCGGTCGGCACGCCGCCCAACGCGATCGCGTTCGGGACCGGTTACATCACCATGGGGCAGATGATTCGCGCCGGATTCTGGCTGAACCTGGTCGCGCTCGTGCTGGACACCATCGTCGCGTTGCTGCTGGCACCGGGTCTGATCCGCTGACGGCGGGCGATGACCCGCAGCACGTCACTCGCGCGCCCGCTCGTAGACGACCTCGCCGCCCACGATCGTGAGGTCGACGCGCGCCTCGCCGATGCGTTCCGGCTCGCTGGCCAGCAGGTTCTCCGACAGCACAACGAGGTCGGCCAGCTTGCCGGCCTCGAGCGTGCCTAGACGGTCCTCCACGAAGCCGCCGTAGGCATTGCTCGCGGTGTACGCCCGCAACGCCTCCTCGACGCCGATCCTCTGCGCCGGCACCCAGCCACGCGGATTCGCGCCGTCGATCGTGCGCCGTGTCACGGCCGCGTAGATTCCCTGGAGTGGATCGAGCGGCGCGACGGTCCAGTCGCTGCCGAACATCAGGCGGGCGCCGGCATCCAGCAGGTCCCGGAAGGCGTAGGTCGTGCGGATCCGCTCGGCACCGATCCGCTTCTCCGCCCAACGGCCGTCATCGATCGCGTGATACGGCTGCATCGACGGCAGCACGCCGAGCTCGGCGAATCGGGCGACCGCCTCGGGGCGCAGGTGCTGCGCGTGCTCGATGCGGAAGCGGCGGTCGCGCTCACCGTTGCGCCGCACCGCTTCGGCATACTGGTCGAGCAGCCAGTCGTTCGCGCGGTCGCCGATCGCGTGAACGGCCACGTGCAGCCCGGCCGCGTCGGCGGCCAAAACGCGAGCCGCCAGAGCGGCGGTGTCGGTGACCAGCAGGCCGCTCGTCGAGGGCGCATCGTCATAGGGCTCGTAGAACCATGCCGTCGTGGATCCCAGGGAGCCGTCCACGAAACCCTTCAGGCCGCCCCAACGCAGCCGATCATCCCCACGTCCGTTGCGCTCGACGTGATCGCGCAAGCGCTCCCAGCTGGCGAGCGGCACGAACGCGTAGATGCGGATCTGCTGGCGCCCGTTGTCACGCGCTCGCTCGTACGTGGCCAGGTCGCTCCAGCTGCCCATGTCGTGGACCATCGTGACGCCCAGCGACAGCGCGTGCTCCTGCGCCCTGAGGAACGCCTCGTCCCGCTCGCGCTCGGAGGGTTCCGGGACCACCGCCCAGACCAGTCCCATCGCCTCGTCCTTGAGCACGCCTGCGGGCTCACCGGTCAGAGGGTCGCGCACGATCTCGCCACCTGGCGGGTCCGCCGTCGCCCGGCTGATGCCGGCCAGCTCCAGGGCGAGGCTGTTCGCCAGCGCCATGTGGCCATCCAGCCGTGACACGAACACCGGATGATCCGGCGTTACCGAATCGATCCACTCGCGTTGCGGCAGTGGTGCACCCGGCCACGATTCATGGTCCCATGCGCCGCCGGTGATCCAGCGACCGGGCTCCAGTGAGCGGGCGAATTCGGCCAGCCGGCGCGTGAACTCCTCCGGCGTGGCCGCAGTGCGCAGGTCGACGCTGGCCAGCTGGAAGCCACCCGTCATGAAATGCGTGTGATCATCGATGAAGCCGGGCACGACGAGCCGGCCGGCGAGCTCGATCAGGTGCGTGGCGCTGCCGGTGTACCGGCGGATCTCCCGCTCGCTGCCCACGGCGACGATCTGGTCGTCGCGGATCGCCACGGCTTCGGCGGTGCCGGCGCCGGTCCAGACCACGCCCCCGCTGAGCACGAGGTTTGCCCTCTCGGGCGCCGCGCCACAGCCGGCGGCCAGCACGCTCAGCAGCATGATTTGCGTCGGTTGCAGTCGCATGGGGACAGTTGACAGGAGATTGCGGCACGTTGCCGCAGTTGCGGGGTAGTCACAATCCGGATCCTTCGCGCGTTCCTACTCGTGCATGGATTCGCACTCCGCTCACAACACACTAGGACAAAGCACGATGCCTCGCCTGGAGCTACAGTCGCGCACACCGAACCGTGCGCCGGGGTCTAACTCGCGGCTGGCGAACACGGTCGGCCTCGGGCTCCTGGCCGTGGCTGCGCTCGCCCTGACACTGCTGACCGGCCGTTCGCGCGCCGAGCAACCCGTGATGGAGGCGACGCTCGCGCCCGACGGCGCTGCACCCGCGCCCGTCGAGCTCGACGCCATTCGAGCCGCCGGCCTCTGAAACGACGCCTCGCCAGCAGCGAGGCGTCGTCGTATCCGCTCGAGGCAGAGGCGGCACGGTGTCCCACCGCGCCGCCTCCGTTGCAACTCACCAACCGCACCGGCGCCACGCTCAGCCGAAATGCGTGCGGTTCTTCTCGATGTAATTGGTCCACTCCGGCGGCACATCCGTTTCCGGGAAGATCGCCGTCACCGGGCATTCCGGCTCACATGCGCCGCAATCAATGCACTCGTCGGGATGGATGTAGTACTGGTCCTCGCCCTCATAAATGCAGTCGACCGGACAAACCTCGACGCAGCTCGCGTCCTTGGTCCCGATACATGGATCTGTGATGATGTACGGCATTACTCCTCCGCCTACCCGTTGCCTGCTGGCATCTGCATAGTGCAGGCGGGTTACACCTCTGGCAAGGCCACGAGATGCGCCGGAGTCGCGGGTGTGGCCCCCGCGCCGGCCGCTCGATGCGAGCTGCCGACGAGCCCCGATCATGCGCGGATGTAGCGGCGGCGAAACATGCCGCACCACCACCGCATGCGGCGCGCGAGAGTGGGGTGGCTCAGCTCGGCGGCCGGCAGATAGGCGCGCTCGGCCCATTCGTGCAGCGTGCGCCAGGCCGACGAATCGAGCAGGTGAAGGTGGCGGAACCGATCGAGCGCTTCCGCCACTGCCACGGTTCGCACCGCGGCCGGCGCCTCGAGCAGTGCGAGCCGCAGGTCCTCAGTCGTGTCCCGGGGCGCTTCCGGTACGGCATCGCGGAGCGCGGCCGCCCGGCTCAGGCTGGCGTCCGGATCGACCGTCGCCTCCAGTCCGGGCGCGGCGGTGTCGAGGAGGATGCCGGCTGCCACCACGTCGGGCTCGCGAACCTCGGCATCGACGAGCAGGATGAGTCCGGTCCGGCCGGGGTGCAGGTAGCTGGGCGACGTCGGCTCGAGCCGGCCCCGGCGGGCCGCCATTGCCAGGTCGAACGCCGACGCAACGAGTTCGGTGCCCGCCGGGTCCCGCACCGTCGCCCGGGCGGCGCTGCGCAGCCGCTCGGCCATCGCCGCGGCGCGCTCGCCGACGC